>JBMTCD010000092.1:0-13049 GCA_049430545.1 Luteolibacter sp. | reverse complement strand
GTGACGAACCGCTCAACACCCTGCACATCGAGATCGACGACTGCTGCTTCAAGCTCCTGGCGCTGCACCAGCCCGTCGCGGTCGACCTGCGCGCGATCGTGGCAGCCGTCAAGATCAACACCAGCGACAGTTTCGAATTGCAGTGGGGCCGCACCCATTTCAACCCCTCCGCGCTGGTGCTCCAATCGCCATGGGCCAACCCCAATGGAAGTTTGACCTTCAGAAACCCCGTTGACCTCAACGGTGCCCAGCGCACCATCAAGGTCAACAAGGACCATGAGGGCCAAAACGGCTATGGCCAACTGATCGGCGTGATCCGCAACACCGACGCCGTCAATCCCGCCGGCATCACCAAGACAGGTCCCGGCAACCTCATCCTCGCCAACAACAATAATTCCTACGATGGTCCTACGGTCGTCAATCAGGGCGTCCTGATGCTTGGAACCGCGTGGAACAACGCTCAGGGTATTCCCGGCGGGATCACCGGGGCGGGATTGACCACCGGAAGCAACCTGGAACTCAACGGAGGCAATGTCAGGCTGGCCTATTATCTGACACGCACCCTCGGGTCCGGGCCCGGACAACTCCAGCTTACCGGTGGCGCCAGCGGCTTCAGCCATATCCAGTCTGATACCTATGGCAGAATCACCATCAACAACGATGCGAACACCGAGATTGTCTGGGGCAGCGCCCATTGGCAGCCGGCCGTATTGGTGCTGAACGAAAAAAATGCCATTCCCAATCAGGTCGTCAACCTCCGTAACAAGCTCGACCTGAACGGTGCCGACCGCACCGTGGCCTGCAATTCCACGCTCTTGTGCGATGCCGGCAGGGTCGATGCCAGCAACGGCTTCATGACCACTACCGGCGGACGCCTCACGGGCGACATCCGGAACAGCGGCGGCACACCCGCCGGCCTGATCAAGACCGGCCCCGGCCACTTGCAGCTCACCGCCACCAACAGTTATGATGGAGGCACCACCATCAACCAGGGCACCCTGGAGTTCACCCAGATCGCCGCGATGCCCGCCACGGGCGATGTCACGGTCAACGACGGCACCACCCTGATCGTCGCCGTCGGCGGTGCCGGCGAGTGGACAACCGGTGCCAGCGGCAACGGCACCCTCGGAGGTCTACTTGCCGGTCTCGGCGGCCAAGCCCCGGGCACGGTGACCTACGTCGGCACCACCAACCTCGGACTGAAGGTGACGGGTGCCCAGAGCTACTCCGGCGTGATCTCGTCGGCCGGCAATGTCGTGGTCCAGGGAAGCGGTTCCCTCGATCTCACGGGAGACAACACCTTCACTGGCGATGTCATTGTGGACGGTGGAGCGACCCTGATCCTCTCGGGTGACAATTCCAGCGCCACCGGCAGAATCCGGATCATCAACGGCTACCTGAAGGCGGACGCGGCCAACCTTCCCGCCGGCGGTGTCATATACGACTCGGCAGGCACCAATCCGGCCGTCCTCGTCGGCAGCGGCGCCTCCGGGCCGTCCATCGGCAGCGGCAACGACGTCTATTGGAACAATGCCGGCGGCTTCGGTGCCACCGATTCCGCCTACACCGTGTCGCCAAACGCCGGTGCTGCGCTGGTCTGGAACAATGGAACCACCGGTTTCAACGGCAAGGTCCTGCAACTGGGTTCACCCATCTCGACCGCGCCGGTGGAAATCACCAACGACATCACAATCAACGGCAATTACACCATCCGTCTGTTTGATAACACCGGTTCGACCGCGGACGTTTCAATCCTTTCCGGCAACGTGGTCCGCGACGGCTCAAGCAGCCGCAACCTGACCGTGCAGGGCAGCGGCACCTTGTCGCTGACCGGCAGCAATGAACTCGGCGCAGGACAGCTCAACATCAACGGACCGGTGGTCCGGGCCGTGGATGGCACGGGGCTTCCGAGCGGCTGCAAGCTCTACTTCAGCAACGGCATTCTCGAATCCAACGGCAGCTTCATCCGGAACATCGGCACCGGCAACGGTGAGGTGTATTGGAACAACCAAGGCGGATTCGCCGCCAACGGAGGTGCCCTCACGGTGAACCTCGAAGGCGGGATCACGGTCAACTGGAACGATGGCAACACCGGATTCAGGGGTCAGAACCCCCTCTATCTCGGATCCGCCACGGCGGACAATGTCGTGACCTTCCAGAATGACATCGAGCTCAGAAACAACCGCAACATCAACGTGCCCGACAACCCGGACACGATGAACGACTACGCGGTGATCTCCGGTGTCATCTCCAACGGCGACGGCTCCCGCAACCTCACCAAGGACAACAATGGCACGCTGGTGTTCACGGGCGACAACAGCTACACCGGCATCACCACGGTCAACGGCGGCACGCTCATCATCGATGGCGACCAGTCCGCGGCGACCGGATTGATTGACGTAAAGGCAAACGGCAATTTCCTCGGCGGCAAGGGCACCATCGGTGGCAGCGTGACGCTTGAGAACAACGCCGGGCTGACCTTCGATATCACCACAGCCCCGGGCAGCCATGACAAACTCGATGTCCTTGGAACCCTCACCTTTGAGGGTGCTTCGGTGCTGACCATCACCTCAAGCGGTGGCACGCCTGCCACCGGCACCTACAAGTTGGTGACGGCCAGTGCAACGCCCAGTGGCACATTGCCGGCCACCGTCAACCTGCCGACCGACTGGGTGGCTACGGTTGGAACTTCGGGCAACGACCTGGTGCTCAATGTCACCTCCGTCCCCGTCGGCGGCCCCAGCGACCCCTACGACACCTGGGCCACCGGCGGCGAGCTGTTCGGCGACGACGCCAACGGCGACGGCGTGAGCAACGGCCTGGCCTTCCTGCTCGGTGCGGCTAGCCCGACTGCCGATGCGCTCGGCCTGTTGCCGACCGTCACCGAAACCAGCGGCGGCCTGGTGCTGACCTTCAGCATGCTGGACGCCGCCAGCCGCGGCACCGCCACGCTTAACGTCGAGCACAGCAGCGATCTCGGCATCGCAGATCCCTGGACTGCGGTCCTGGTACCCGAAGCGAACGACGGACCCACCGATGGCGTGACCTTCGTGGTCACCGAAAACGCCGGTGACGCCAGCCTCAACGACGTCGAGGCGACCATCGGCTCCGGCGAGGCCTCCGGCGGCAAACTCTTTGGCCGCCTGAAGGCGACGGAATGAGAATCCATCGTTGATCACCCCGTGCCCATCAGCGGTCTCCCATCTCGGGAGGCCGCTTTTTTTGATCCTAAAAGCCGGTGCCTTGAACTCAAGAGCCGTCTCCAGGGTCAGTGATTGGATTTCAGCATTCAGAACTGTTAGATCGTTTGCGGCAGGGACTCGGGTTGCCGCGGCCCCCCGCACAGATCCCGGCGGGCGGCATTACCGCACCGGGCTCTTATCTTGAGTGATGGCGTTGTTTGAAGCGTTCTTCGGGATGAGCGCGACAGATCAGGGAGCGAGGAAGCCACCGGCTATCATGAAGCTGCATCTTGTTCCAATTCAGCCGTTTCTTGTGACTCCTCCGGCATAGGCTGCGGTATCACCGATGCGTGACCTCCCGTTGGAAGTGTTGCATCGACTTGCTATCGCCGGGCACGGCGTAGTAGTCGCAACAACCCCGCAGCACTGCCGCCAGCCAGGCACCCTGCACTTTGACCGGCGCGTGGCGACGGAATTTCATTTCCTTTCCCAGCTTCTTTAGCTTGGCAGTCTGCCGCTTGGCCTCCGTCCGTCTCAGCTGGCGAAACCAACAGTGGCGGGTTTTCCCGCAGATATGAACGAACCCGAGGAAGGTAAAGGTTTTGGTTTTGCCCTTCCCTCGCTTCCTCCTTCGACTTCTTCAGCCATCCATGGTCGATGGTGTCGAAGAAGCCGCTGATGTCCGCATCCTGCACCCAGTTTGTTTTACTTTTGAGCCCCACCGCCAGCGCATCGAGCGCCTGATGGGGACTGCGTCCGGAACGGAACCCATACGAAAATCCCATGCTTTCGTTTTCGTACATGGCTTCAAGCAACTTGATGACGGCACCTTAGACAATCTTGTCTTCCAATGCCGCGATGCCAGGGGCCGCTCTCGACCATCCGCCTTGGGGATTTAAACTCTCCGCGATGGTTTCGCCCGGCAGGCTCCGCAATGGCAGCCGTCCGCACGTGCAGAGGGTCTCCGACCACGCCCGTTCCCGGGATCACTCGCCTTGACGCGATCCCCGGTTTTTCGCTTTCAGCTTCGATTGACAGCGTCGGCAGCCCGGTCCTACTGTTATGTGACTCAGCATCCCGCCCGTGCTTCCCCCGGTCAACGCTTCGAAAGCATCCGCGCGGATGTCCCCGCATGACTCGGGGCCAGGATGAATGGCTGGTTCTTTCCTGTCGGACTCTTTCATTGCTTGCCTCTTGCCAGTAAGCGGCGCATCCAAGCGTGGGATTGCCTGCCCCAAAAGCCGGTGGTTTTGGATTGCTTTCGAGACAGTCGCCGGAAAAATGCGGACCCAACATCGCCCGGTGTTCTTGCCGGGTTGCCCGTTCCCATCATCATGAAAAAACAACTCCGCATCGGACTCATCGGTTACGGCTTCATGGGCCGCACGCACTCCAACGCCTACTCGCAAGTCGGCCACTTTTTCGACTCGAACCACGAAGTGGTCCGCCAAGCGGTCTGCGGCCGTGACGAGGAGAAAGTGAAGGCCTTCGCCGAAAAATGGGGCTATGCCTCGTATGAAACCGACTGGCGCAAGCTTGTCGCCCGCGAGGACATCGACGCCATCGACATCTGCACGCCGAACGATTCCCACGCCGAGATCGCGCTCGAATGCGTGAAGCACGGCAAGATGATCCTCTGCGAAAAACCGCTCGCCCTCGACGGCGCCCAGGGCAAGGAAATGGTGAATGCCGTCGAGGCTTCCGGCCTACCCAATCTCGTTTGGTACAACTACCGCTTCCTGCCCGCCGTCACGCTGGCGAAGAACATCGTGGCCGCCGGTGAACTCGGCCGCGTTTTCCACTACCGCGCGAATTTCCTCCAGGACTGGACGATTTCTGAAGACCTCCCGCAAGGTGGTGCCGCGCTCTGGCGTCTCGACGCCAAGGCGGCCGGCTCCGGCGTCACCGGCGACCTGCTTGCCCACTGCATCGACACCGCGCGCTGGATCAACGGGGAGATCGTTTCGGTTTCCGCCATGACGGAAACCTTCATCAAGGAGCGCGTCCACACCGCCACCGGCGAGAAACAAGCCGTCACCATCGACGACGCCTGCGCCTTCCTCGCACGCTTTGAGAACGGCTCGCTCGCGATTTTCGAGTCCACCCGCTACGCCCGCGGCCACAAGGCGCTCTACACCTTCGAGATCAACGGCGAGCACAAGTCGTTGTTCTGGGACCTCCACGACCTCAACCGCCTCTCGTATTTCGACCACGGCGTCCCCGGCGACCGCCGCGGCTGGAGCAGCATCCATTGCTCGGATGGCGACCACCCCTACGCCGGCAACTGGTGGGTTCCCGGCCTCTGCCTCGGCTATGAGCACTCGTTCATCCACGAACTCGCGGAGTTCCTCAAATCACTCGACGACCCGCAGGCCGAAAAACGCTACCCCGATTTCCGCCACGCGCTCGGCACCCAGCACGTCTGCGACGCCGTGCTCGAATCCGCCCGCAGCGGAAACTGGGTGGATGTGAAGAAAGCATAAGCACCCGAAATCCGCAGCTCCCCGCCCGTGTCGCCGCTCGAAGCACTCGTAGCGCTCAACGCCCTGCCAAAAATCGGCCCGGTGCGGGTGCGCCGGCTTATGGAGGCATTCGGCGATGCCACCTCGGTCCTGGGCGCGCCCATTGACCGCCTCGTTCGTGTCGACCGGGTGGGCGAGGAGACCGCCAAAATCCTGCACCATTGGCAGAACCACACCGATCCCACCGCAGAGATCGAAGAGGCTGCGCGACGCGGGATAAGCATCGTCACGCAGGATGATGAGGCCTATCCCGCGCCCTTGCGCGATGCCTACGATCCACCCTTGTTGTTGTATGTCTGGGGCTCGCTCGATGCCTGCGACCGCCACTCGATCGGCGTCGTCGGCACGCGGCGTGCCACGCACTATGGCACGCAGGCGACCCGGAAGTTTTCCTACCAGCTCGCGCAGTCCGGCTTCACCATCATCTCGGGCCTGGCGCGTGGCATCGACACGGCCGCGCACGAGGCCGCCGTGGCCGCCCAGGGCCGCACGATCGCGGTGGTCGGCTCGGGACTCGCGAAGCTCTATCCGCCGGAAAACCTCCCCCTGGCTGAGAAGATCGCCGACGGTCATGGCGCGGTGGTCTCCGAATTCCCGCTGCACACCGCGCCGGACAAGCAAACCTTCCCGATGCGCAACCGAATCGTCGCCGCATGGTCGCGCGCGCTGCTGGTGATCGAGTGCCCCGCATGGTCGGGCTCGCTCATCACCGCGAACCTCGCCTCGGAATACGGCAAGCCGGTTTTCGCCGTGCCCGGCCCCATCGACAAACCCACCTCCGCCGGCTGCAACCAGCTCATCCGCGATGGGGCCACGCTCGTCGCCGATCCCGGCCACATGCTCGACGACCTCGGCGAACTCCCCTTCACCCGCCAGGCTCCAGCCGCCGCGGAAACCACCGGCCTACCGGAGCTGCCCGCGGACGAAGCGGCGGTTTTCGCTTTGCTCGAGAGCCAAGAATCCCCGGTGGACCTCATCATCGAGCGCAGCGGCATGCCCGCCCACGTGGTCACCGCCACCTTGATGAAGCTCGAAATGCGCCGGCTCGTCCGGGCATTTCCCGGCTTCCGCTATGCGCGGAGATGACCCGGACGGCATCCGCACCTTTTCATGCCTCATGGATTGACTCGCCGGCCGCCGTGGCGGGCGAAGATCCTGCTCGTTCATCTCGCATTCAATTTCCCGTTCCAGCCCGCCATGCGCGCCATGTCAAAAAGTAAAACGAACCCCGGATGAACGCGGGCGGACACCGATTGCCTGAGACCACGCGTCATTTGCTCCTTGATCGTGCAGTGCCGCCACTTCAGTCTCACTGCAGTTCATGTCCATGCCCGGTGAAGAGCCTGAAGTCATCTACGAGGGGATACCCGCCTCCCCCGGGATTGCCATCGCTCCGCTCCACGTGATCGCCCGTGGATTTTCCGCGCCGGAAATTTACGAGATCGAGCAGTCCGAAGTGGCGGCCGAGCAGGAACGCTTCCTCAAGGCGTTGGAAATCACCAAAAAACAGCTCATCGAACTGCAGAGCCGGCTGGAGGATCTGGCGGGCGAAAACGAAAGCGGCATATTCGAGGCCCACGTCATGATGATCGAGGACCGCAGCGTGGTGGAACGCGTGCTGGCCGCCATCGAAAGCCGCAGGCAAAACGCGGAATACGCCTTCTACGCCGTGATGCAGAATTTCCTCGAGGCGATGCGGCGCATTCCGGATCCCTTCCTGCGCGAGCGCACCGCCGATATCGAGGACGTCGCCCAGCGGGTGCTGCGGAATTTTTCTCCGGACGAGGACCACCGCAGTCCGGCACCGAACGACCGCCACATCCTGGTCGCCTACGACCTGGCACCGTCCGACACCGCCTCGATGAACCGTCGCCATGTGCTTGGCTTCGCCACCGAGCAGGGCAGCGTGAATTCCCACACCGCCATCCTCGCCCGCGCCTTCGGCATCCCCGCAGTGGTAGGCCTCGAGGGCGGCACGGTCATCGATGTCGTCGCCTTGTCCCCGGCCATTCTCGATGGCTACACCGGCAAGCTGATCCTCCATCCGTCACCCGAGACGCTCGCCCGCTACCACAAGCTCAGCGATGCCAAGGCGCGCATGCGCAGCGAACTCGAGGCCAAGCGCGGCGCCGCCACCGAGACCATCGACGGCCGCCAAATCGATGTTTCCGCCAACATCGAGATCGTCGAGGAACTCCCGCTGGTGAAACGCAGCGGCGCAAAAGGCATCGGCCTCTACCGCACCGAATACCTCCTGCTCAATGGCGACGACATGCCCGAGGAAAACGCGCAGGCGGACATCTATTCGCGGGTGGTCCGCGAAATGGCGCCGCACCGCGTGATCATCCGCACGCTCGACGCCGGCGGCGACAAGCTGCCTGTCGAGCCGCTCACCGATCCGGAGCCCAACCCGTTCCTTGGTTGGCGCGGCATCCGTGTCTCGCTCGCCCGCCCGGCGATGTTCCGCGAGCAGGTGCGTGCCATCATCCGTTCCAGTGCCAAGGGCCAGGTGGCCATGATGTTCCCGATGATTTCCGGCCTGTCCGAAATCTGGCGCTGCAAGGAAATGGTCCGCCGCTGCATGGAAGAGCTCGACGAGGAAGGCATCCCCTTCGATCACGACATCCCCGTCGGCGTCATGATCGAGGTCCCAGCCGCCGCGCTGTGTGCCGACCTGCTTGCGCCGGAAGTCGATTTCTTCTCCATTGGCACCAACGACCTCATCCAATACACCGTCGCCGCCGACCGCGTGAACCCGCATGTGGCCGACCTCTACCGGCCCACCCACCCGGCGGTCATCCGCCTGATCAAGAGCACCATCGATGCCGCCAACGACCACGGCATCTGGACCGGCATCTGCGGCGAAATGGCCGGCGACATCCGCCTCACCCCGCTCATCATAGGCCTCGGCGTCGAGGAACTCTCGGTCGGTCCACAACAGGTGCCATCGGTCGGCCAGGCCATCCGTTCGCTCAGTTTCGCGGAATGCGCCGCGATGGCCGACGAAGCGCTGCGACACACCCGCTCGCAAGGCATCCTCGATCTCTCGCTGGACGTCGCCCGCAAGCGCTACGGCGAATTGCTCGATTGAGCCCGGGCCGTGCCAGCCAGCAGCATGTTGCCGCCACCGGCATGGCTTTTGCCCAACGGCTTGGGCATGCGGGCTTGCTGCAAGATCCGCGCTACGGTTAGCGTATCGGCGCTGCCGGCGCGTGGCCGGAAATCCGCCATGGAATCAATCAAATCCCTGACAGCGGCCGCGGCATTCGCCATCACCGTGGCTGCGACACCCGCATCCCTCCACGCGCGCCAACCTGCCAAATTGCAGGCGGTGATGACCGGCTCGCGCATCGATGTCACCGTGAGCGGCGCGTTCTTCACCAGCTATCGCTTTTCGAAGGATGAGAAATACCCGTTTTTCTATCCGGTGAACGGACCGTCCGGAGCGGCGGTCACCTCGATGCGCAACGGCCAGTATCCACATCACAGCTCGCTGTTTTTCGGCTGCGACAAGGTCAATGGCGGCAACTACTGGCAGGAAGGCAACGAGCGCGGCCAGATTCTTTCGCAGGGCCCGCAAATCGTTGCCAACCACGGCCCGGAAATCGTCATCACCGACGTCTGCGACTGGCAGCGTCCCGGCGCCGCCCAGCCGTTCCGCGACACTCGGCGCATCGCGATCCGCGCACCTTCCGCGGAGCTGAGGGAAATCGATTTCGATGTCACTCTCACCGCGCTGGAGGACGTGGTGATCGAGAAGACCAACCACTCGCTTTTCAGCGCCCGCATGGATCCCGACCTCACGCCGCAATATGGCGGTCGCATGCTCAACGCCGGGGGGCTGGCCGGTGAAAAAGACACCTTCGGCAAACCCTCGCCATGGCTCACCTGCTTCGGCCCTCGCGGCGGCAAGACCGAGGGACTCGCCATTCTCCAACACCCGTCCAACCCCGGCTATCCATCGCCATGGTTCACCCGTGATTATGGCTTCCTCTCCCCCACCCCGATGTTCTGGCCGGAGGATGGAACATCCACGCGCGTCAAAAAGGATTCCAGCCTGCGCCTGCGCTATCGGGTGTTGATTTTCACCGGCAATCCGGAATCCATGGACATTGCCGGAAAGCATGCTGCATTCTCCGCTGCCGAACCCTGACCGAACATGAAGCCGTCATCCTTGCGAAACGCCGTCATCGCCGCCACCTGCGCGGCCACCGCCATCATCCATGCCGGAGAACCGGCTTTCCGCCTGATCACGCTCGATCCCGGCCATTTCCACGCCGCACTGGTGCAGAAGAGCATGCTGCGGGGCGTGTCTCCCGTGGTCCATGTCTATGCGCCCGAAGGTCCGGATCTCGAACTGCACATCAAGCGCATCGAGGGCTTCAACTCCCGCGCGGACAATCCGACCTCATGGGAAACGAAAGTCCACGCCGGTCCCGATTTCCTCCAGCGCATGCTCGCCGAAAAACCCGGCAACATCGTCGTCCTCGCCGGCAACAACCGCGCCAAGACCCGCTACATCCTCGAATCCGTCAAGGCCGGCCTCCACGTGCTCTCCGACAAGCCGATGGCCATCACGCCCGACGATTTCAAGATGCTCCAGGAAGCCTACGCCATCGCCGCGGAGAAGAACCTGATGCTCACCGACATCATGACCGAGCGGCATGAGATCACCACGCGCCTGCAGAAATTCTTCGCCCACCAGAAGGACTTCTTCGGCGAACTCGACCCCGGCACACCGGACGATCCTTCGGTCACCAAGGAAAGCGTCCACCATTTCTACAAAACCGTGGCCGGCGCGCCGCTGCAGCGGCCGGCTTGGTTCTATGACACGGCCCAGCAGGGCGAGGGCATCGTCGATGTCACCACCCACCTCGTCGATCTGGTCCAGTGGGAGGTTTTCCCGGAAAAAATCCTCGGCCTCGACGATGCCAAGGTGCTTTCCGCCAGGACCTGGAAGACCACGCTCAGCCCCGCCCAGTTCACGCGCTCGACCAAGGTGGAGGAGATCCCGGATTACCTGAAGCCGAACCTCAATGCCGGCGGCCACCTGGAGGTCGCCAGCAATGGCGAGTTCGTGTTCAAGCTTCACGGCATCCACGCCAAGATCTCGGTGATCTGGGACTACGAAGCGCCCGCCGGCGGTGGCGACACTCACTACTCGCTGATGCGCGGCAGCAAGGTCGCCGCCATCATCCGCCAGGGCAAGGAGCAGGGATACAAACCGATGCTCTATCTAGAACCCCGCAAAGGCGTCGATCCCGCCAGCCTGCAAGAAGCGCTCGCCGCCGCCGTCAAACAGGCCACCGCCACCTGGCCCGGCGTGGAAGTGGCCAGGACGGACGCCGGTTGGGTGGTCAATTTCCCGGATTCCTACCGCCTCGGCCACGAAGCCCACTTCTCGCAGGTGGCGGAGGATTTCCTCGGTTATCTGAAAAATGGCGAAATGCCCGCATGGGAAATTCCCAACACGCTCGCCAAATACCGCACCATCATGGACGCCTACCGCATGAGCCGTTAGATCGATGCTGCAATCCCATGTCCAAACTCGAATGCAGCGCCGCGGCTTTCTCGCCGCGATGCTCGCCGCCGGTGCCGCGCCGATGATCGTTCCCGCGCGCCTGCTCGGTGGCCAAGCATCCAGCAATACGCTGCGCCTCGGCTGCATCGGCACCGGCCGCATGGGCACCGGCAACATGGTCACCGCCATCGGTTTGGGCAAAAAACACGGCTCGCAAGTCGTCGCCGTCTGCGATGTGGACCGCATTCGCGCCGAGGGCGCCCGCGAAACCGCGGCAACCAAGGGCCGCGAAATCCACGGCAACTCGCACGACAAAGTGCGCGTCCACCACGATTTCAGCGAGCTGCTCGCCCGCGACGACATCGATGGCGTTTTCATCTGCACGCCGGATTTCGCCCACGCCCACGTCGCCATCGCCGCCGCCCGCGCCGGCAAGGGCATCTATCTGGAAAAACCGCTCACCTACACCATTCCCGAGGGGCAAGCCCTGGCAAAGGCGGTTAGAAAACACGGCGTCGTCCTGCAGACCGGCTCGCAGCAACGCAGCTCGGTCTATTTCCACCGCGTCTGCTGGCTCGCCCGCAACGGCCGCATCGGCGAGATCCGCGAAATCGAGGTCTTCACGCCGCTCGACACGGGCAAGGGCGATGCGACGCCGATGCCGGTGCCGGAAAACCTCGATTACCTCGCATGGATGGGCCCCACCACCGACGAACCCTACACCGAGGCCCGCTGCCACCCGCAGGGCGCGGATCGCATCGGCAGACGCCCCGGCTGGATGCAGGTCACGAAATACTGCCGCGGCAATGTCTGCAACTGGGGTGCCCACAACTACGACATCGCCCAATGGGCTCTCGGCACCGAACTTGATTCAGGCCCGGTCGAGATCGTGGCCGAGGGCGATTTCCCCGACCGCGGACTGTTCGACGTCCACACCCGCTACACCGCCACCGTCCGCTATGCCAACGGCGTGATATTGAAATCCGGCACCGGCAAGGGCGGGCTCGTCCGCATCACCGGCAGCGAAGGATGGCTGGAAGTGGAACGCAGCGGTTTCAAGGCTTCCAATCCATCCTTGCTGCGCGAGAAACCCGAAGGCGGCATCGAGCTCGCCACCTCGTCCAGCCACATCGGCAATTTCATCGATTGCCTGCGCAGCGGCAAGGACCCGGTCGCCCCAGTCGAGGCCGGCCACCGCTCCAACACCATCTGCGTGCTCCACCACCTCGCCATGACCACCGGCCGCACCATCAAGTGGGATCCGGCCAGTGAAAGCATCCTCGACGATCCCGCCGCCGCCGCCATGCTCCACCGCGAATACCGCGAGGGCTTCCGGCTCAACGGAACCGATTGAAAATTCCTACAAACCCACCATCAGCCATGAACACACAACCCCGACGCAACTTCCTCAAGACCGCCGGACTCGCCGGTGCCGCCCTCGGATTTCCCACCATCATCCCGTCCCGCGTCCTCGGCGCGGACGCCCCCAGCAACAAAATCCACGTCGTACAGATCGGCTGCGGACGCATTGCACGAGGCATGGACATCCCCGGCGTGCTGCGCCACGACGCCACCCGCATGGTCGCCGTCTGCGACATCGATTCGCTGCGCCTTGCCGATGGCAGGGACATGGTGCAAAGCCATTACAGGAAGAATGGCGTGGATCTCGATGTCGGGGCCTACGATGACTACCGCGAGGCCTTCCAGCATCCGGACATCGACGCGGTTTCCATCAGCACGCCCGACCACTGGCACGCCGAGCCGATCATCGCCGCGGCGCTGATGAAAAAGGACATTTATGTCCAGAAGCCGCTCACCATGACC
>JBMTCD010000091.1:0-13054 GCA_049430545.1 Luteolibacter sp. | reverse complement strand
GAGCTTGATGCTTTGCGGAAATTGGAGGTGCCGCCAAAACGCCCTTGATCCGACTCGCCGATCTGGCAGAGGTGTGACGGATGGACGAGAACCTCGCCAGTCACGCCGACTCCAGGATTTCCGGCAAGGAGGCTCAGGCTGTTCAGGGTTCAAATCCATCCGCCCATCCGGGACAGAATGGCGGTTTTTCCGACGGATTTCTGACAAAGTGATGTGCCGATACCTGTCATTCTGGGCAACCCGGAGAAACCACTGACCCAAAGATTCCCATGAAACAAAGCATTCACCCAAGATGTGAGGGTGTCCCACCCTGTTCGGACTGGATTCTTCGATTCAAGGTTCCGCCTTGATTCGGAAGAATGCGGCGTTGTTATCGGAGGTGAAACTGATTTTCAGACGGCCGTCGGGTTCGATGCTGGTCTCCGTTTCATTCAACGGGAAATGCTGAAAGGATTGAAGGTCGGTCGATTTCTGGAGTCCCACGGTGAGTTCGAAATTGCCACTGCTTGCGTTCTTGGTGATGAGCGGAACGCCGATGTTCATCTCCTGGATCTGGGATGTCGTGTGCAGACCGGCCGCCGAGGCGTTATCCATCAGTGCGGAGACAAGCTGTGGCTGCTCCGTCAGCCAATCGAAGCCGAGG
This sequence comes from Luteolibacter sp., assembly GCA_049430545.1. GTDB lineage: Bacteria > Verrucomicrobiota > Verrucomicrobiia > Verrucomicrobiales > Akkermansiaceae > Luteolibacter. The sequence goes on along the minus strand of JBMTCD010000091.1, from coordinate 12,411 downwards.
GCGGACATTCTGTATTCGGCTTCATCGTTCAGTCCGTCGCCATCCGAATCCAAGGCGGTTGAGATGCCGAAGCCTGAAAAATTCACGATGAAGGAGCTTTCGTCGTCATCGTTGCTGGAAATCAAAATTTGCGCTGAACGAGTGCCGCCCGCGGTTGGCGCAAAGGTAACGGTGAAATCGGAGGAATTGCCCGGAGCGATCGATGACGAACCGACTGCACCGAGTAAAAAATCCCCTGGATGATCTCCAGATTTCGAGACATCAAGAATGGTGAGCGTGTCATCACCATCGTTTCTGATTGTGAGTGTTGCAGGGCTGCCTTGGGTTTGGGACAAGGTCGGCGCAAACTGAACCATCCCCGCTCCGCTGGACTGGGTTTGGTCTTGAGCGTCGAGGACGGTGATTTCGGGCGCAGGCTCCGGGATCGATGAGGCGGTGATCAGGAGATTGTTGAAGAAGGGTTGGCGCTCGTCGCCATCCGGCAGGTTGGAAGCATACCAAATAAATCCGGTCGGAGCAGAGGATAGGGTCACATTCGTCGTGAACACCGGAGTGTCGGAACCATCGCGTGCGGTGGAGGTGACTTGGAGGTTGGTCTCGGAAGTGCGGGTAAATCTCCACGTCATCACACCCAAACCATAGGCGATGTTGGAATTGACGCCGTTGACAGTGATTTTTAGTTGGTTCCCGTTGCTAACATCGACAATTTCCACTTCACCGGCGAGAATCTTGAACCCTTTGCTTCCGGTGTCGCTGGGGTAGACGATGCCCCATTGGAAGCTGAAGCTTTGGCCGACAGCCAAAGGGTTCTTGAAGTTGCGGGATGCCGTGCAAGAGGCGCCCGAATCCTCCGGGCCTGCTTGTAATCCAAAAGAAACATCCGGAAATCCAACGATTCCTGCGTGAGAAGGATCGCCTGTGTAGCATCCGGCACGGCCGCTTCCAGATTCGGAAGTTAGGGTCCAATTCCCAAACCCGGTGCCGCCGTTGCTGCCATTCACCCATCCACGGTCGTAGTTCAAGGCATTGTCGCTGGCGATAATGACTTGTGCCTGCATGCTGGAGCAGGTTGCGAACACGAGGAGCAAGGCTGCGATGAACTCGGCCAAGGAGCGGAAGTGGGAATTTGTTTTCATGGGAAACAAGTGTTGAGAATGGAAGATGGTTCCAAGGTAGGGAAAGATCCTGAAGGAATGCTCGGAGGTGCTCTAGTTTGACTCGGATTTCTCGCATGTTTGCTGGGCTCGTGAATGACGGCTAGACCGCAACCCGATATCCGAATTGCGGCACAAAGGCGTAAATCTAGGCACTTGGAAACAAACCGCAAGCCCGTACTGGCAGCTGGTCAGGGCGTTTGGCTGGAGGCTACCAATCGTTGAAAAATCGTTCTCATCGCTCCATTTCTGATAGATTAGAGGAATTGATTATCAATGAGTTGGAAATTCCAGCCAAACGCCCTAGGCAGCTGGTCGCTTTTGTGCCACTCGGGGCGGCTTTCTGACCAGAGGCAGGCCGCGGTGGGCATCAAGATCCTGAATCAGAATGCCCTTGATCCGGGTCGTCAGTCTGGCAGAGGTATGGCCGATGGAGTCAACCCGCCACCTCAGCCACCGGCCCAAACGGGCTCGCTCGCGCCGTTTTGGGTTCATTCCCCGCCTCAACCGGGACAGATTCCCGGGATTCCATGAGGATTCCAGCACAATGGCCGTGTCGGCGTGCGTCACCGTGCGACATCGGCAAATCCCCGTGACGCACCAATGCCCCGTAAATATGAAGAAAAACGCAACATCCGGCGAAGTCCTAGACGCTCCGCCATCTGGTCCCTTGATGGGACTCCTTGCGTCTTTGTTCGTGTTCATGGAGATTCTTGCGGGTCGTGGTTTCGGAGGTCGCGCATGTTGGCGCACCGTTCGCCGTGAGATTGTCCGAAATCGGTCCGAAATGCCGGTTCAAATCTGTCGCCGATGGGCCGGCCTTGGGAGTGGATGGGTCACAGATTCCGGAACTTCCCATCGGGATCACCTTTGCCAGATCGAGTGGGCGAATCAAGGTCGCATTCTCGAACTTTACGAGACCTCCAAGGATCGCGTTGGGCCTGCGATTTGGAGTGCTGGGAGGTCTGTCGAGCAGTGAGCTGCACCATCAGGGAGACGTGGCAACGGACCAAGCGCCACCGGAAGGTGGGCCGCGCCGCCCGCCAGGTCGCCAGAAATGTACAATCCCTCTGACCCCTTCTGCGGGTATCAGATCAATCCCCTCCGGATCGCGGCGGCGACGGCTGCGGCCACATTCGGCACCTTGAGCTTTTCGTAGATGTTGGATGTGTAGAGGGCCACCGCGCTGTAGCTGATGCCGAGTTGCTCCGCGACCTCCTTCTTGACGTAGCCGAGGGCCATGAGTTCAAGGACCTGGATTTCCCTCTCGCTGAGCGGGTTGTCCTCCTGCCCGCCCTCGGTCCGGAACGACTTGAGGACGAGACGTGACAAATGGGGGTCGATCACGCTGCCGCCCTCGTGGACTTCCTGGATCGATCGACGGAGGTCGGCGATCGGGGTGTCCTTGAGGATGTAGCCCACGACACCCAGTTTGATCGCCTCAAGAACAGTCCGGTAGTCGTCGTTGTTGGTGAGTACGAGGATGCCTGCCGCGGGCACGGCCTTGCGGAGTGCGGGAATCAGGGCCATGCCGCCTCTACCGGGAAGATTCAGGTCGAGCAGGATGATGTCGATATCGGGGGGCGAGGCCGCTGTAAGAATTTCGCCACAGTCCTCGGCGCTGGGATACCATGCGATGCATTCCATTCCCTCGGTGGAGGAGATGATTTCCTGAAGAGAACCCGCGTAGGTCGGGTTGTCCTCTATGACGATGATGCGGATCATGATTGGGGAGATCGTTTGAAGGTGAGGGTGACGCAGGTTCCGCTGCCGGCGCGACTGCGGATCTCGATCTTTCCTCCGAGCAACTTCGCGCGGCTCTCCAGATGTCGGCAGGTGGCCACCCCTTCCGGGAGGCCCCTGCCGTTGTCGCGAACCACGAGCTCCATCACGGAACCGGTTCTTCTTGTGGAAATCTCCACGGCGCTGGCCCGGGAATGTTTGATGATGTTGTTCAGGGTTTCCTTGAAGAAAAGAAGGAGGTTCCACTTCGTGGATGGGTCCAGCCGGTTGAAGCTGCGGGTGTTCTGAAATGAAGCGGACACGGGGATGGTGCCGAGGATTTGCTCGGTCACCCTTCCAAACTGTTCGGTGAGGTCGCGGTCCTGGTTCTCGCCTTCGATGAAACGGATGAAGTGCTTGGTTTCCCGGGCGGTCATTCGGGCGCTCGCGACGAGGTTGCCGAGAAGCCGGGACTGGATCTCGGTGGGCATTTCGATGCTCTCGTCGAGGAGTTCCGCGGTGTGCGCGATGCTGCTGACGTTGGCACCGATCTCGTCGTGGAGATCGCATGCGATCCGCTCCCGCATTGCCGCCCAACGGCGGCGGGCGGCGGCACGGACCAGCCAGACCAGTTGAACCAAACCGAGGATCAGGATGATTGCGACAAACAGGATGGCCGTCGCTCGCTTCTCATCTTCGCGCTGCGCCTTCCGCAGCTCAAGCCTGAGGGTATCGAGCGTGCGCTCAAGCCCGACCCGCTTGCTGAACAGGGTCACCCAGAGTCGCAATGGGAGGATCCTGCCTTGGGCGCTGCTGCCGTCCGTCAGCTTGGACAGTCCTCGAGGCGGGTTTGCAGTCCTTTCGCTTCGGAATGGAAGTCCTGACGAAACGACCTTGCCACTCTCAAGGATCTCGATCTCGCTGAGCGCGATTTCGATGCGCTCGTCGCGGCGGAAATCACTGAGTCCGTTGCCAAGGGTGAGCCTCACATAACGAGCGGCCGTGGGGGGGATCTGGTGCATGAACGGGCCGGTCCCCGGGCGCTGGGTCAAGCGCTTCTCGTGAAAGACGGTCTTGGAATCCGAGAAATCCGGCGATGAGGCCAGTTCCACCCGGATGGCCTCGGGAAATCCCACACCATTGGACGCGGGGAAGTTGTGCTGGATGGAGTGGTCCACCGGCCAGAGATGGAATTCGTCGATCCTGCGCTCTTCCCCCAGATCCATGCTCACCACGACTTCCTTCCGCAGCGCGGAGAAGTTCTCCATCGGATTGGACAGGCTGTGATCGATGGGTGAGAACAGCGTGAAACCGTCGGTGATGCAGGTCACCGACCATACATAGGAGAACTCGAAGGACGCGGATGCCTGCACGTCGGCATTGAGGGCAACATTCCGATCGCCGGAGAATGCGAGGACTTCGCTGATGGCCGTGGTATGGGACGTGTTCCACCAGGTCGGATTCGGCGCGAGCTTGGTGATGGTGATCCGCAGGCCGGTCACCAGTTCGCGGGAGGAACATGGAAACAGCTGGGGTTCGATTCCCGGGGCTGGAAAATCGGCATCAAGGTGGTCGGCGAGCATCTCCGCCGCGCCGTCGTCGAGCACGCGCTCGATCGAGAAGCGGAGCGGAAAGGCGAAGGCCCGCACCTCGTTTTCGTCATCGGTGTAGGTGGCTGGCAGGAGAGCGACCAGATCCAGGGGGGCGGGATGCCGGAACTTGATCGTGATTTCAACGGGAAGCTGTGGCTCCACGTGGTTGTTCGAACTGTAGCCCAGCGTCCACGGGCTCGCGTTGATGGGGATCACCGGGAGGTCACGCAGCTCATTTTCGATCGGGGCGATCCGGTTCCGGATGGCGTCCGCCTTGGGCGAGAGAAGCAACCCTGCCGCCGCGGGAGACGCCGCGAAGATCGGCAGGCCCGCTGCCGCAAGGAGCCGCGCACCCCTGCCCAAGCCTGCAATACCCCGTATCAACGGAGTGCGGAAGCGATGGAAGTCGGAAAGCATCTCGGATCCTCGCATGTTACCCTTGTCGGCAACAGATTGTCCACTTTCTTCCTCTAGTCGATTGGCCATATTGGCGGAAGAAACTTTTCGGGAATACTCACGCTTCAAGGTTCGGAGGTTTTTGTTCGAGGTCAGCCGCTTGGTGAATTACAGCCGCTTGCCGAAGCGATCATCCTCAGCTCGCTCATGATCACAGTAATTAACCATCAATAACCACTAAACTATCATAATTCGATGAATACCCGCCAACGTTGCAACCTCGCGCAAGGTTTCACCCTGACCGAGATTCTAGTCGTCATCCTGATTATCGTGGTGCTCGCCGCATTGACCATGATAGGAATCAGTAAGTTTAGGAACATGGCGGACAAGGCTTCGGCAATCCGCACTCTCTCGCAACTTCAAATCGTCAATGTCAGTTATTCGACAGACAACAATGGCAGGTATCTTCCGAATCTCACGAATGACGCTACTGGAAAAAGGACATTTTGGGTTAAGAACCCCGATTTCCTCACCTTGTTCCTTGGTGAGTTGCCCGAGAAAAACGGCGAGCCTGTAATCCCGGAGTCCGCTTTGGATCCCAAAGTGGTCAGGGCCAAAAAAGCTGCTTGGGACACGATCCCTGCCTCTTTCGGCCAAAACGTCAACGGCCTGCCCGCCACGACATCGGCCCCCAACTTCTCGAAGGGATACACCACCCGCAAAGTCACCCAGCCCGAGCGATCCATGGCGTTTGCGACAGCCACGGATGTCCGGGTGGCATACCCTGCCCGCCTGAATTGGTTTTCAAGGAACTCTGAAAGTCGCGAAGGAAAGACTTCTGATGGTGGTCTTGCTTACCGCCACGGCAACAAGGCGCTCGTAGTATTCTTCGATGGTCACGTTGCCGAAATCTCGGAAGGCGACATGAAAAGAATCGACAAGGAACAAGGAGGATCCAAGAGCGTTTTCTGGTACCCTGAACAGTAGCAAGCGGATTGATTCGTCCACCACCCCGATGCCGGATTCAGAATCTTGAAGCTTCCCCGTGCGTCCACACTTACCGTCGGGTCGCCTTCTTTTTGACATCAACCATCCCGGAGAATCCCTCCCACATCCCGCCGCCGGATCTTCCATTACGGCCGAAAACACCCGAACAAATTCCAGACATTGCGATCAATTTGGCATCTCAGGGGTGTCCGGTTAAGCGGCTGATCGAAATTTTGAAGGAGCTGGCAGTGAATGCCTTAGGAAGAAGAATGAATGTGAGGGATATGAACTCCATTGACCGTTCGGAGACGATTTCGGCACATGAATGCTGGCCGTTACGTCCTCTCCCAGATTCTGGATCTGGTTCATTGGCAGACGCTCTCGCGGCTGGTCGCCAAATACGAAGCCAGTTCCCGACACCGGCATTTCGGCTTCCGCCAGCAGTTTACCTGCATGGTGTTTGCCCAGCTCACATCGCGGGATGGATTGCGCGACATCGCCGCCTGCCTCAACGCGCGTCCCGAAGCGCTTTATCACCTCGGCTTCTCCGAGAACAACGCCAAACCTGTGACCTTGAATGAGACCGGTGAGCGAGCTCCGGCCATTCTCACGGCCTACTACGCGGGGCAGGAAACCGGCACGGCCGCGGCGGAGATGCTCTTCGGCAGGACCAACCCCTCTGGCAAGCTTTCCATCAGCTGGCCCCGCTCTGCGGGACACCTGCCGTCCTACTACAGCCAGAACGGCAGCGCCCAGGTGTTTGACTATCTCGATTCACCCCGCTCCGCTCTCTATCCATTTGGTTTCGGCCTCAGTTACACCACCTATGGGTATGGCAAACCCGCCTTGTCCAAGCGCCGCATCGCCGCGGGCGAATCAGTCGATGTCACCTTCACCGTCACCAACAAGGGTGACCGCGAGGGAACCGAGATCGCCCAGGTTTATGTCTCAGGCAAAGGTTTCGAGCTCGCCCGGCCCGGCTTGGAGCTGAAGGGCTTCGCCCGCGTCGCCTTGAAACCGGGTGAGAGCAAACCCGTCACCGTCACGCTCGATGCCGACGACTTGGCATTCCATGGAATCGATCTCGTGCGCAGCTTGAAATCCGGAGTTTTCGAAGTCCGAGTTGGTGGATCGTCCGCCAACCTTTCCGCACCGGTCATGCTGCAGTCGGTCGCTGACGGGCCGAAGGAAAAGCAGGCGGCCTCCAAGAGCTCGGGATCCACCATCAATGACCTCCAACTCGCGGCCACCGGCGGCGCGGCCACTTCAAACGGCAAGCAACCCAACATCCTCTTCATCGCGGTCGATGACCTGCGCCCGGAGCTGGGGTGTTACGGCTCGAAAGTCATCAGCCCCCACATGGACCGGCTGGCCGCCACCGGAATGCGCTTCGACCGTGCCTACTGCCAGCAGGCGGTCTGCGGCGCGTCGCGGCTCTCAATCATGGGCGGCCTCTACCCGGTCAACACCGGTGAGCAGAACTATCATGTGACTGGCTGGCGTCGACGCCATCCGGACCTCCTCACCCTGAACCGGCATCTCAATGCCAACGGTTATGAGACCATCGGTCTCGGGAAGATCTATCACGATCACATCGGTGTACCGGAAGCCGACCTGCCGAACTGGAGCCAGTGGATCGACATCGGAGGCGGCGAGTATGCCCTTCCGGAAAACATCGAACTGGCCAAGCAGGCCATGGCCAAGGCAACGCTCCGCCGCAATCAACCCCCACCCGAGGGTCCGACCACCGAAGCGGCGGACGTCGATGACGACCGCTACAAGGACGGGAAACGCGCCGCCAAGGCGGTCGAGATCCTGCGCGGACGAGCTGCGGCCGGCGGCAAGCCTTTCTTTCTCGCCGTCGGATTCACCAAGCCCCACCTCCCCTTCGCCGTTCCGCAGAAATACTGGAACCTTTACAAGCGCGAGGACTTCTCGATGCCTTCCAACAAAGGTATCCCGCCCGGATACCCGAAAGCCGCGGCAAACCCCGATGCCGGCGAAATGCGCAGATACACCGACTACGTTGGCAGGGGCCCCGGGGATTTCCCGGACGAAATGAACCTCCGTCTGCTACATGGATACGCCGCCGCAACGAGTTATGCCGACGCCTGCGTGGGCCGCGTCCTCGTCGCGCTCGAGGAAACCGGACTGGCAAAGAATACCATCGTCGTGCTCTGGGGTGATCACGGATGGAAGCTGGGCGACCACTCCAGCTGGTGCAAACACACCAACTTCGAGTGCGACACCCGCGTCCCGCTCATCGTGCGCGATCCGCGCGTGGCCGGCGGCAAGAGCACGCAAAGCCTCGTCGAGCTGATCGATCTTTACCCGACCCTGTGCGATTTGGCGGACATCCCGGTTCCAGCCCATTGCCAGGGCCGGAGTTTCAGCCGTCTCCTTGCTGATCCCACCGCCGGTCACCGTGACGATGCTTACAGTTCCTATCCCGCCGGAAACGGGATGGGACACAGCCTGCGCTTTGGAATCTATCGCTACACCGAGTGGCACGACAATGACACTGGAGCGGTGAACGCCCGCGTGCTCACCGATCTGGTGGCTGATCCCGGGGAGGTGACCAATGTCCTGAAGAACCCCACCTTGGCCGAAACAGTCAGGCAAGCAAGCTCCAGACTGAACGAGCGCATCGGAAAGGCACGGAGCGGGAAACCGTAGGCCGTCGCCACGAGCAGCGCCACCGTGCCAGCCTGAAAAACCGGCGTCAGATCAGCCCCATTTCCCCGCCTTCCGGTCCGTCCCTGCAGCTGTTCCAGGAGCCTCCGCGGAATTTCTCATGCCGTCAGTCCTTGAGAGGCTCCGGAACCGCCTGACTCAGTGCCCGCAAACCGGCGATCCACCGGGATACACCACGCCACTCGCAATCCGCACCTTGTCCCGGGCCTCCAGAAAGCGGAGCAGGCCATCGGGGTCGACTAGTCGATTGGCCATATTGGCGCAAACGCTATCATGGTAATAATGCGGTCTGAGTGCTGTGAAAAATCCAGCGCGCGCCTTGAATACAACGACAAACCATCCATTCAAAATGAAAAAAATCCTGAAGTCACCCGACTCCGTCCCGGGCAAAACGCGACTCACTGATTCCGTGGCAGGATCGAGAAAAACGATCCTCGTCTCCCTGCTTGCGGTGGGAACCGCATCGCTCGGCACCGCGGCCGTGATCAGCCCGCAGACGGGCGGCGGTGCGGCTATTGATCCTTCTGGAAACTCGGATGTGGACGCGGTGGCGACCGGTTCCGCGTTGCTCTCGACCTTCAACGCTCTTGGCGATCGTGTAACTCAGGTCAATTGGAGTGGAATCAGCGGAACGACCGGGAACACCATCAACGGCAATGACATCGACGTCCGCATCGATCACACCGTTGGTGGTTTTGCCGCAACCAACAGCGCTTTGCAGAACTACAACACCGGAGCCGGTGGAGACGGGTATCAGTGGACCGGCACGAACGGCCAGAAACTGACCATCAGCTTCGGAACCGCGTCCGGAGCCAGTTTCCAACAATTCACCAACGACCGGACCGTGCAAGCGGCCGGACTGGTGCTGTTGAACTTCGGCTCTGCCTACACGAATGTGGCGATCAAGTATTTCGATTCCGCCAACAACGTGCTTTCCACTCAGAGTTTCGTGGGAGGCGCGGACAGCCAGGGAGGTACCTTCGGCGGCGCCGACTATTTCACCGGCTATGTCAGCAGTTCCGCGAATATCGCGTATTTGACGATCGACATCACCCGCACCACCGGCAGCTCCGACATCGCCCTCGACGCCTTGACCTATGCCGTGCCGGAGCCGGGCAGCGCGGTGCTGCTTGGCTTGGGAGGTTTCGGCCTGCTGTGCAGGCGCAGGCGGAGCGCCAAGCTGGAACCAACGGTGCCAGCGTGACTGGCTGCTCCGATCCCATATGAACATGTCCCTCCCGTCCGGAGAGCGATCTTGCAAGGTCGTTTCCAAACGCCTGACCATCGGATTCATCCTTCTCGCTGGGATTCATTCGCTGGCCATGGCGGACGTCATCATTCCGCAAACAGGCAGCTCGATCGACCCGGCCGGAGGTGAGGACTGGGACTACGATGCGACCGGCTCGGCGACGCTTGTGGACTTCGAGGCACTCGCCAACAAGGTCATCCAGGCCAACTGGACCGGAGTGGGCTCGTCTTCCGGGAACACCATCGACGGCAGCGACGTCGACGTCCGGATCGACCACTCCCCGGCGAATTTCACCGCGTCCGCATCAACGGGCGGAGTCAGCGCCTACAACTCCTCGAGCGTGGGAAATGGCTACCAGTGGACCGGCACCAACGGCCAGCAACTGACGATCCGCTTCGGCACTCAGAATGGAACCTTCAGCAATGACCGTGCCGTCAAGGCGGCCGGCTTCATGCTGATGAACTTCGGCGGCGCATACTCCAGCGTGACGATCACCTATCGCGACGCCGGCGACAATGTGCTTTCAAGCCAGAGTTTCAGCGGTGCGGCAGACACGCAGTCCAGCAATGGCGCCGATTTCTTCTCCGGCTACATCAGTGGTTCCGAGAATATTGCGAAGGTGACCATCGACATCAGCCGCAGCTCGGGAACCTCGTCGATCGCGCTCGATGCGCTGACCTACGTCGCGGAGCCACAGGAGAAGATCGCCTACCCCCACCCGGTCCGCCCCCGCTACCTGCCCACCGGCAACTACAACGTCCTGTGCCTCGCCGTCGACGACCTGAAGGCGAACTTCGGACCCTTCGTCACGCCGGAGCTCGCGGCGGCGATGCCCCGGCCGGTCACCCCCCACCTCGACACCCTCGCCGGCAGCGGCATGTCCTTCACCCGCGCCTACTGTCAGCAGGCGGTGTGCTGGGCATCGCGGATCTCGTTGATGACCGGCTGCCGGCCCGACACCACGAAGATCTGGGACGACGGCCCGAACTTCCGTGACACGATGCCCGGCGTGATCGCCTTGCCCCAGCACTTCGCCGACCAGGGCTACCAAGTGGCCGGCTACGGCAAGATCTATGACACCCGCAGCACCCCGCCAAACCAGGACGAGGCACTTTCCTGGCCGGACGGCTTCGGCAGTCCGGGGGTCTCCTACACCAATTCCGGCAGCGTCCACAATTTCTATCAGGACGGCCACTGGCAGGCCGAGCAGGCCGTGGCCGAGGGCTCCGACAGCCGGCGCACCCTCTTCTCAACCGATGCCGGGGTCACCAACCACTGGGTCACCCCGAGCCGCCCGGTGGATCCCGACCTCGACTACGTCGACGGCATGATCGCGGGCGAGGGCGTCGCCAAGCTCAACCAGCTCGCAGCCGACTACCTGGCCAACGGCACGCGCTTCTTCCTCGGGGTCGGCTTTCAGAAACCCCACCTGCCCTTCACCTGCCCGAAGAGCTTCTGGGATCTCTACGATCCCGCCGAGATCAACCTCAACGGCTACACCGGAACCCAGGCGGTGCCGACGGGATCGCTGCCCTTCACCAAGACGAGCTACGAGGTGTGGAGCTACCAGGACCTTCCCGCCAGCCCTCCCATCAACGCCACCGATGCCCGGCGCCTGATCCACGGCTACCTCGCCGCCACCAGCTTCGCCGACTACCAGATCGGCCGCGTGATGAGCGCGCTCGAGGCCGCCGGCGTCGCCGATAACACGATCGTGGTCGTCTGGGGCGACCATGGCTGGCAGCTCGGCGACCACAATGGTTTCTGGGCCAAGCACAGCTGCTTCGAAAACGCGACCCGCAGCCCGCTCATCATCCGCGCCCCCGGCATGGATGGCCTCGGCACTTCGGGCGCGGTGTGTGACTCGCCGGTCGAGTTCGTGGACGTCTTTCCCACCCTGGTCGATCTCGCCGGGATTCCGGATCCCGCGCAGCCGGCCGGTCTGGAGGCCGAGGGCGTCAGCCTGCGAGCGCTGCTCGAGGATCCCGCCCAGCCATGGAAGAGGGCTGCCTTCTCCCAGTATCAGCGCTCCATCAGCGGGAGCGGCATCACGAATCCCGGCCAAGGCATGGGCTACACGCTGCGCACCGCCCGCTTCCGCTACACCGAGTGGTGGCGCACCGCGACCAACACCCAATCGAATGGCGGCTACACCGACCGCGACGTGAAGCTGTTCGCCAGCCCCGAGCTGGTCGAGCTGTACGACTACCGCGAGGACCCCGGGGAAACCGTCAACCTCGCCGGGAATCCCGCCTACGCGTCCATTCGCGCCGAGCTCGCCGTGATGCTTGCCGGAGGGAATGGATGGAACACGACGGGAATGGTGCCCCCGGTCAACTATCCGGTGCAATACGGCCCATGGAGCGACGCCCACGCCACCCCTGGCATCAATCCGGCGGCCAATCTCGCGCCGGGCGCCGACCCCGACAACGACCAGATTGCCAACCTGCTGGAATACAAGATGGGGCGCCACCCCCTGTGGCCGGACGACGACGCCATCATCTCCGGAACCGAGGACGACGGCGGGACCGACTATTTCGCCATGTGGTTCGATTCCGTGCCGTCGCGGAATGACGTGTCGATGGACGCGGAGACTTCGACCACCCTGCTTCCCGGC
>JBMTCD010000090.1:0-13343 GCA_049430545.1 Luteolibacter sp. | reverse complement strand
ATCAGCGAGAAGAGATAATCGCGGAAACCATCCGCCGTTTCCCTGCGCCAGCCGGCGAAGTTTCCGCCACGCCAATCGCGGTAGGCGGCAAGTGCCTGGCGGTAGTTCACCAGCGTGCGCCCGGAAGCGCTGCGCTCGGTGGCCATGAATTCCAGAAACGCGCCCTCATCGACATCCATCTCGCCGCTGCCTAGCGCGCGCGCGGATTCCACCAAGTTGGAAATTTGCCGGGGCATTTGGAACTTGCCGATCGTCGCCCGCCGACCTGGGTTCAGGAGCTGTCATGAATCTCCCCCGCCCCATCCGTTGGTTTCCCGCAGGCATTCTCCCGCGGTTGCTGACGGGCGGGTCTTTTGGGCCGGGTGGCCGACCCCGCGATTTTCCAGAATGCGTGGTTGATCCCTTCGCCACTCGTGTCACCCTGTTGCCGACCATGAACCGCCGCTCACTTCTCACCATGATTCCAGCCGCATCCGCCCTCCTCGCACTCCGCTCGAAGGGCGCACCGATCCCCCAACCCGCGCTCACCTCCGCCGGCTTCGGCATTTCCGCTCAGTGCTGGTCCTTCAGGGAATTCACGCTCTTCGAGGCCATCGAGATGGCCGCCGCAGCCGGCATGGGCGGCGTCGAGCTCTTCCCCGGGCAGAAACTCGGCGGCGATCACGGCGACCTGAAACTCGGCCCCGATCTTCCGGACGACAAACTCCAGGCCGTCATCGACCACCTCAAGGCCAACCACCTCGTCGCCTACAACTTCGGCGTCACCTGGATCTCCGCAAAAGAGGAGGAAGCGCGCAAGGTCTTCGAAATGGGCAAAAAACTCGGCCTCTACGGCATCACCACCGAAGTCATCGATGCCATCGACACGCTGGAGAAACTCGCCGCGGAATATGATATCAAGGTCTGTTTCCACAACCATCCCAAGAAACCGATGTACAAGATGTGGGATCCCGATTTCGTGTTCGGGTCTGTCAAGGACCGCCACCCGAATGTCGGCATCTGCGCCGACGTCGGCCACTGGGCCACCAGCGGACTCGATCCCGTCGCGGTGGTCAAAAAAATCGCGCCACGCATCCTCTCGTTCCACATGAAGGACCGTGAATCCATCGAAAAATGGTCGCATGACCGTCCGTTCGGCACCGGCGTGATCGACAACATCGCCATCCTCGACGAAGTCCGCAAACACGGCTTCGCCGGCAACGTCTCGATCGAATACGAGCACAACTGGAAGACCAACCTGCCTGAAGTCGCCCAGTGCGGCGGCTACCTGCTGGCCTATTCGAAAATGCGTGGCTGAATCCCGGCATCGCCGCGTCACTCGATGCGCCATGCCATGGCGCGGTGAGCTTGGGCTTGCGCCGGGGCGGAAATTTGCAGAGTTTCGTGCACTTTACACCGCAGCAAACGCGTTTCCGCCATGCCTGCCAGCCGTCATGCCGCCGCCCTGATCGGATGCATCGCCACGATGTTTCCGCAGGAAGGTCTGCGCGCGGATATCCGGGGCGCGTCCATTCCGCGTGTCTCGGTGCCCACCAGCATGGGCCCCACCGGCCACCGCACGCCGGATTTCTATCAGCCTTATCGCCCGGTCACCCCGGCTTCGCGCGTCATCTATCCGTGGAAAAAAACCATCACCTGCACGATTTTCTGGATCGGCGAGCAACCGACCGCCCGCAACCCCACGCCGAACTGCAAGTCGTCCTGGGACACCCAATGGGCGGTCAATTTCGGCGGCTATGACAACCCCGATCCCGATGCCCGGATCGCCGACCACGTCCGCGGCGAGTTCCGGCCGAAGGGCTTCATCCCGCGGCTCAATCCATTCTACGTCGCGCTGCCCTACAACGACGTCATCAACCACAGCGCCCACAAACCCGAGGCGCCGCGCGTGATCCCGTGGTTCTCGCGCATGAACCCGCAGCCCGGCAAAACCGTGCTCAAGGGACGCTGGATCCACATCCACCGCAACGGCCGCAACTGCTTCGCCCAATGGGAGGACTGCGGACCATGGACCACCGACGATTGGGAATACGTCTTCGGCAACAAGCCGCCGAAAAACGTCCAAAACGGCGGCGCAGGCATCGATATCTCGCCCGCCGTGCGCGACTACCTCGGCATCCAGTCCGGCCAGAAAGTCCACTGGCGCTTCGTCGAAGCCTCACAAGTGCCCTACGGACCGTGGAAAAAATACGGCCAGGACCAACCCACCGCGGAAACCGCCCACGACCTCGCCGAGCGGCAGCGCCGACTCGAACACCTCCGCAAACTGCGTGACGAGAACTTCCGCCGCAAACCGCTCGACGCCATGCGCTGAAAAAGCGCCGGACTCACTCCGGCAGCACCAATCTCACGCGGATGCGGCGGGTGGCGACACGGCCGGAGTCGTCCATGGCCTGAAGTTCGTAGTCGCCGGCGGCGGGTTGCCATGACAGCGGCTCGGCCGGAGCGCTGGCACCGAGGTATCGCCGGTCCGCGAACCAGTGGATCTGGCGCGTCCCGGGAGCCGCGTGGGCTTCCAGCTGGATCCGGTTTTGCCCGCTGCCGCCGGGCTGCAGGTAATAGGTCACCGATGCTTGAGGGCTGAGGATTTCCGGGGCACCGCCTTGGGCGGCGATGGATTGCCGACGCTCGCCGGAAACATCCTGCAGGCTGTTGGCGCGGGGAAAACCGGCCTTGCGGAATTGCTCCAGACGGCTCGCGGACCAGACTTCGATCACCCGCTCCCCGTCCCGTTGGTGCACCTTGCAGGAGGTGATCGGCGAAACGCCCCCGATGAACCAGCCGTCGCGCTCATGGGGGCAATCCTTGCCGACCAGATCGCCGGAAACCGAGCAGACTTTCACCGCCACGACCTCGGCAGGCCGTTCCGCAGCCGGCGATTCAAGGCGCAAGCGGGCGGCCGTTTGCCACAGCAATGGCGCGGCGGTCTGACTGGCGAAAAGCCCCGGCATGCCGCGACCGCTGAAGTGGCCGACCCACACACACAGCACCCAGTCGCCCATCACGCCGCAGGCCCAGGCATCGCGGAAGCCGTTCGAGGTGCCGGTCTTGTAGGACAGGCCGATGGGTGCGCCGGGTTCGGTGGCGCGCAGGGCGTCGAGCGTCAGCCAGCAGGCCTCAGGGGAGAGGCGTCCGCGTTCCGGACAGGCGAGTTGCGCGTAAAGAAAAGCCAGGTCTTCCAACCTCATTTCAGTAGCCCCGATGGCCAGCGCGAGCCCGTGGCTGCGGTCGGGAAGCGGGACGCCCGAGGATCGGATGAAGTGTGCCAGGCCGCCGTTCGGCAGGCGGTTGGCCAGTTCGATCGCCGGGATGTTGCGGCTTCGGCGCAGTGCTTCGGCCGCGGCGAGCGGACCGAGGAACTCGCGGTCGCTGTTTTCCGGATTGTATCCGGCGAAGCGTTTGGGCGCGTCGTCGAGCAGCGTCTGCGGTTGGATGAGGCCGGCGTCGAGCGCGAGCGCGTAAATGAACGGCTTGAGGGCAGAACCCGGCGAGCGTCGGGCGCGGGTGCCATCGACCTGGCCGGCGATGAACGGGTCGTGGAAATCCGCCGATCCCACGCTGGCGCGGATCTCGCCGCTGGGCGCGTGCAGCAGCACTGCACAGGCATTGCGCAGGCCGCGCGAATACCACTGGGCGAGAAAACCGCGGATCGATTCCTCGATGAGCTGTTGTTGTATCAAATCGATGGTGCTCGGGACCACGAGTCTGCCGGGTTCCTCGGCCAGGCGGCGTCTGGCATAATGCGGTGCCTCGCGGGGAATGGCGGTGGGCGTCAGGTGAAATTCGGCGTCCAGTTCGTTCGGCGGCTCGCCGTGACTGGCGCGGAGGCGGGTCATCAGGCGCGCCTGGGCGGTGGCCAACGCGGCGTTGCCCTCCGTGCGCGGACGCCGTTTGGTGGGACTCTGCGGGATCGCACTCAGGCTGGCGGCCTCGCGCAGCGTGAGTTCGGACGCCGGCTTGCCGCACCAACGGAACGCCGCGGCGCGCACGCCTTCGACGTTTCCGCCGTAAGGCGCGATGGTGAAATAGGCGGCCGCGATCTCCTCCTTCGAGTAATGCCTTTCCAACTGGATCGCCCGGAACATCTGCACGCACTTGCCCGTGATCGAGCGCGTCTCGAGTTTCCACCGCAGCCGGCCCAACTGCATGGTGAGGGTCGAACCGCCGCCGAGTTTCCGGCCGGAAACCACCCCCCACGCGGCGCGCGCGATCGACCGGGGATCGACGCCCGGGTGGCTGAAAAACCGGCGGTCTTCCATTTCCAATGTGGCCTCCAGCATTTCCGGCGCGACTTGGTCGAGCGCCGCCGGCAGGCGCAGCATGCCATCGCTGGTGGTCGTCAGGAAAATGATCTCGCCATCGCGGTCGAGCACTGTGCGCGAGAATTCCAGATCGGGCGGCAGCAACTCCGGCTTGGGCAGCAAGGCATAAATCAGCGCCGCGATGAACGAAAATACACCCGCCGACTTCAGCGCGGAAACGCCGATGGCTTTCCATCTGGAACGGCGGGACGGCATGATTGTGGAGCGCATTCCATGCTACTTCCTGCCATTGGCGGCTTCCTCACGAAGGCCGCCGATGAACAACATCACGGAGGCAATGAAAATGCAGGAATCGGCCACGTTGAACGCCGGCCACCAGCCGTGGCTGGACGGCACGATCTTGTCGTAAAGCGGGAGCGAAAGGAACAACAGCAGTTCGGGGAGTGTCATGTGCGGTGGTGCCGCGGAACGTGCAAAAGCAAAACCCGGCTCGCAAGTGCCAATCAGGGGAGCGCGGGGCCTCTCGCCCTCATGGGTCCAATGCTCCGATGCGGGCGGGACGCCCACGCTCCCCATTTTTTCCACTGCGGCGTCACACCGCAGGCTGCGGCAACGGCGGCGGACGGCGGGCGAAGAAGGTGCGCCAGTCGGTGCGGGCGGTGAGGAACATCAGCAAGGCCAGCGTCGCCACCGAAAGCACGGTGAGCGTGATGCCGGTGAGGCCGTCGATGAAAAACGAGGCGCTGAAGGCGATCAGATAGGCGAGCTGCGCGGGCAGCGCGATGGCGAACATCGCCTTGCCGCCCACCGCTTTCAGATAACCGCTCACCAGCAGCAGCGAGGTGACAGTGGCGATGGCGAAACTCACCGCGAGCGGCAAGAGGTCCACCAGATAGGCGAAGAGCAGGTGGAAGGCGAAAAAGCCCGCCGAGACGAAGAACACGTGCATCGGATGCAGCGGGATGCCCTTCATGGCGGCCAAAAGCAGCATCACCGTGACGAAGAACAGCAGCGAGACCGGAGCGAAGAACGCGATGCGCGCGGCCACCGGGCCGGCGTTGAGCAGCTTGGGCATGTCCATGCCGACCGCCTGCGCGGCCAGCACGTCCGGGTAGTCCCAAACGAGTTGCCAGCCGCTTTCTCCCGCGTCGCGGCGGCTGGCGGAACCGGTGCCGACCGGGAAGTTGATCTCGTGGAAATTCGTTTCCATCGCCAGCCGGAAACCTGAAATGCGGCGCTTGTCGGGGAAATCGTAGCGCCAGGTATCGGTGCCGCGGGTGCCGTAGGCGGTGTGCAGCGTGATGCTGCCGGAGGCGGGAAGCTGCACCGCGCGGGTGACCACGCCGGACGCCGCGGGAACAGTGCGCGAAGCATCGTCATCGCCGATCCGGAACTCGAAGCCGCGCAGGCCCGAGGTGTCCGTGGGCAGCGGAAACGAAAGATAAAACGTTTGCGGGATTTTGGTGGGATTGGTGAAGACATAACTTCCCTCGAACGCGACATCGTAGGTCCGGTGCCAGACCAGGCCGCGTTGTTTCGGATCGGAGGCGAGTTTCACCCGGACATCCGACGAGGAGGGCAACACCACCGCGCGGCCGCCGGGGGCGTTGGGCGTATCGAACCACGCCTGCGGATGTTGCTGGGTGATCACGGGACCCCAGACGGCGGAGACTTCGCCGCGCATGGCGTGGCCGGATTGCTGCGTGCGCACGGTGAGCGCCGCGCCGAGGATGAACCAGCCAACCGCGGTGCAGCCGACGATGGCGAGAGAGGCGAGAAGATGGATGAGTTTCATGATGGTGGATGTGTGAATTGTAGCGGCGGTCTGTGACCGTCGGTTTTTTGCTTATCGGTTGATGTCGGCGCGTTGATAGAACAGCCGCGTCTCGGGGCGTTCGTCGCGGCAGAGGTTTTTGCGGAGCGCGACCAGCGAGTGATTCCCGCCGGGCGAGGGGACGCGCTTGAGGTTGCCGTGCGTCTCCGCCTGATAGATGGCGGGCAGCTCGATTTTCCACTCGAGCGCGTGGATGAAGAGCGGGGTGCGCGGCAGTTCCAGCGCCAGCGTGCCCTCGACCGGATCAAGCGGCTCGTCGGCGCGCGTGAAGGCGCAACCGAAACGGGAAATCCCTTCGCGCGCCGGCAAGGTCACCTTGAGCCGCCCGCCGCCGAGATCGACTGGGGAAACCGGTTGTCCCTCCAGTTCGCTGGAGAGCAATTTCATGCCGTCCGGCACGTCGAGCACCAAGCCGAGCGGCCCTTTGTGTTCGATGACGAGCACGCCGGTGGCGAGCATCGCGCCGTCGGGCTCGATCCTGAACGTCCAATCGGCCATTTTCACCACTCCTTCGTCGGTGGCGGCCACGGGCACCGGAGTGACTGTCAGATCGGCCGCCGCCGCCGCTTCGAGCTGCCGGCAGGTCGCGCCCGCCAGGGTTTCCGCCAGCGGCTCGGGCAGGCCCTTGGGCGTCAGCGGGCCGCTCAACCCATCCGCCGCGTAGTCGAGGAACGGCGAGGTGGCGATGGTGAAACGGGTGCGGGTCTCCTCGTCGCCGCCCGGCGCGTGAAGCCGCCATGCGGTGTCGAGCGGGCGCAATGGCATGCGGTAGGAAATGGACAACTTGCGGTCGAGGATGCCGCGGGTTTTCCAGGTGAGGGCAAGAGCGAGCGAGCGGTTCTCGCCGCGGATTTCCGTGTGCGAGACCAGGTCGTCGCCGGAGACTTCGATGTCCCGAGCGTCCGGCGGCATAGGCAGCCGGGCCTGGACGCCGGCGCCAGCCGCCGCCGAGGCGCGGGCGATAATCTGATAGATCAACTCGCCTTCCGAAGGCACGACCAATGCCTGATGCTGCCAGGTCCATTCCGAAGGCTCCGGCGGCATCAAGGCCTCGCGCGTTTCCCGGTCGTCGAGCAGGCGCAGGGTCAAGGCGTTGCCGTTCGCCGAGAGCGGGCGGATCTGGCCGGAGGTGAGCGCCTCCCCGCGGTTGCCTGCATTCAGCGTCACCGACCGGCCTTCCGGCAATTCCCCGGTTTCGAAAATCGCCGACGGGCAGGGCGGCAGCGTGATCGAAAAGCTGTCCCCGGTGACCAGCGGCAGCAACCGCAGCCGCAGCGTGCGCGCGCCGGCCTTGTCGCTGGCAAGGCAGAGCTGTTGGTTTTCGACAAGCAGCACTTCGTTTTCCTCGCCCTGGCTTTGCAGTGTCACATCGCCGCCGATCAATGGCACCAGCACCACCTTGTCGCCAAAGGCCAGTGTGCGGAAAGTGGCGTCGATGACCGGCTGTCCGTTCTCGATCGACAAGCGCAGTCGCGCCGACAACAACGCGGGCTCCGGCGGCTCGGGTTTCTCCGGCACCGCCGCAGGTGCGGCACCGTCGAGCAGCCGCTTGAGTTCACTGTATGGGATGCGGACTTCCGCGTCGTCGAGCTGCTGGCCGGCGAGTGGCACGGTCAGCGCCGCCAACGCGCCGGCAAGTGTGGCATGGATGGTGGGCATGCGCGGATTTCCATCCGCCCGCCGTGAAAGCTTGATGCCGGTATTGTGAAATTATGGTGAAAACATAGATTGCTGCGATTGTTCCACTCCGCGCAGCACCGGCAAGGGCGGCTGCTGCGATTCCCTGATCGACTGCGGCCCGGGCGACAAAGGCTGCTGCGACTGCAACCCCTGCGACGGCTGCGATTGCTGTCCGTGCCATTGAATGCAACTGCCCGGCTTGACGGGAGGAAATCATCACAATATTGTGATGCCATGAAAACGGCGACAGTCAGGGATTTGCGCTACGATTTCCCCAAGATCGAGGCATGGCTTGCCGGAGGCGAGGAGATCTTGATCACCAAGCACTCGAAGCCAGTGGCGAGAATCTCGGGTCCGAATCCCTTGCCGTCGGCGAAGGCACTCCCGCCGCACCCGGACTACCGCGCCAGACTGAAGCGGATCTGGGGCGACCGGGTGTTCACCCAGGAAGAAGTGGACGAAATGCGGGCCTTCGAAACCGGCGAGCCATGATCGCCTATCCGGACACCAGTTTCCTGTGCTCGGTTTACCGCAAGCAGGTCCACACGTCACGCGCGCTGGTCCACAGGGAAACGATGACCGAACCTTTGCATTTCACCAATCTGCTAGAGTTCGAATTCATCCAGTCGATCCGTCTCCAAGTCTGGCTGCATGCGGCGGATCGGAAAAAGGGATACAGCGAACGCGAGGCCGACGGGATGATCGCCGACTGGGAAACCGATGTGGCCACCGGGCTGAACCGGTTGGTCCCTTGCGAAATGGATGCGGTGCTGCGCCTCGCCCGGGTCTTCTCGCTCAAACACACCGGCACGGGCGGGCACCGCACGCTCGATGTCCTCCATGTCGCCACCGCTGTGCACCTGGGCGCGGAGGAATTCCTCACCTTTGACGATCGCCAACGCGCGCTTGCGATGCACGCCGGATTGAGGGTGCCGTTGTGACATCAACCCTTCACTCATCACGTTGAAGCTTCTTTGGATTGACCTTGCAAACCACCTGCAAACATCCTGCCCCAGCCTGATAGAGTCTATCGCCCCCATCCCCGCGCCCTTCGATCAGTTGATCAAGGACATGGCCGATCTTGCCGGATTGGTTCCTGATCACGTCACGCCTGCAGGAGAGACTTCCCTCAGTGATCGCAAAACCCGGCTGGACTTCTCGATCACCGTCCAGAACGCCCTCGGCGCAACAGGTCTCAAGCCAACGGAAGCGTCAGCCTGGCCACGGTGCCGCCGCCGGGGGCGGGATCGAGAGCGATATTGCCGCCATGGAGTTCGGTGGCTTCCCTGACGAGGGTGAGGCCGAGTCCGGTGCCTTTGCGGCCGTGCTCGTGGTGGCGTAGCGAATAGAAACGCTCGAAAACGCGCTCGCGGGCGTAATCCGGTATGCCGGGGCCGTGGTCGCGGAGGGTCAGCATGGCTTGTGATTCATCGGCGGCCAGGCGGACATGGACGGCACTGCCGCGCGGCGAGAAATCGATGGCGTTTTCCAACAGGTTGGTGACGGTGGCGCGCAGGATGAAGGCGTCCCCGCGGATGATGACGGGGTTTTCCGGAAACTCCGACTCGACCGCCACACCGGCGATCTCGGCAAGCGGGCGGGCTTGATCGATGGCGCGGCCGACGATTTCTCGAAAGTCCAACTCGCGGGCGGAGTCGAGCGACTTGCGGCTTTCGATGGCGGATAATTCCAACAGGCGGTTGATGAGCCTTTCGGAGCGCGAGGTTTCGGCGAGGATGTTGTCGAGGAAGCGCTTGCGGGTTTCGGCGGGCATGTCTTCGTCGAGCAGCTCGGCCGCGCCGCGGATGGCAGCGAGCGGGCTTTTCATTTCGTGGGTGAGCGTGCGGATGTAGCGCTCGGCGTATTGGCGGCCTTCGAGCGCGTCACGCATCGAGTCGAGCGCGCCGGCCAGCGTGTTGACCTCGCGGCCGATGCCGATGCGCGGCTTGGGCGGCCGCTCGCCGCGCTCGACGGCACGGGCGTAATCGGTGATCCGCCCAATCGGGCGAAACAGCCACAGGAACACCGCGGCGATGAGAAACAAAATGCCGCCGCCAATGAGGGCGCAGGCGGTGTAGATGATGCGCCGCCGCTCGCGCACAAGCGGCATCACGTCGAGCTGCGGCTTGAAAACCGTGAGAACGCCGATCGGAGCGTCGGGATCGCCGATCGGCGCGGCGACGTAGAGGACTGACGTGGTGTGGTCATCGGGAGTTTCGCGGCTGCTGCGCGCGCCGTATTTTCCGGCGAGGGTGAGGGCGACATCGCGATAGCCGCGGAAGTCCATGCCGGTGCGGCGGCCGTTTTCGGAATCGAAGATGACCGTTCCCTTGGCATCGGTGATGTAAGCGTGAATGCCCACCGAGGTTTTGCGGTATTCATAGATGCGGGCTTCGAAGCGGCGGGCGCGGGCGGCATCGAAGGCGGCGGCCAGTTCATCGCCACGCAGATCGCCGGCACGCATGTCCGGCTCGACGAGTTCTGCCAGCAGGTGCGCGGCGTCCACCATCATCTCCTCGGTGGCCTGATAGGTCTGCGGCTCGACGTCCGCGAGGAAATGCCGCGCGAGCTGATAGAACCCCAGCGCGATGATGCACGCGATGAGCAACAGGGTGACGCGGGTGAGGCGCATGGTGGCGGTAAAAGCGGAAAAGCCGAAATTATGATTCCGGTGCGAGGCTGTAGCCGAGGCCGCGGCGGGTCTCGATCAGGTTCTCGGCGCCGTCATGGGCGGCGCGGAGCTTGGCGCGGATTGACTTGATGTGGGCGTCCACCGTGCGGTCGGTGACCGCGCCGGGGTCCTGCCAGGCGTGGTCGAGCAGTTGCTCGCGGGTGAAGACGCGGCCGGGTTTTTCCATCAAGACGAGCAGGAGCTTGTATTCGTGGGCGGTGAAATCGAGCGGCGCGCCATGGCAGGAAATCCGCATCGCGGCCGGGTCGTGGCGCAGCGCGCGTGGCGGAGCGCAGGAGCGCGCGGGCGTTTCATGGTTCGTGCGCCGCAGGATGGCGCGGACGCGGGCGACGATCTCGCGCGGCGAGAACGGCTTGGTGACGTAGTCGTCGCCACCGATTTCCAGGCCGAGGATGCGGTCGGTTTCGCCGTCTCGGGCGGTGAGGAAAAGCACGGGAATCGGAGAGATTTCGCGCAGTTTCCGGCACAGGTCGAGCCCGCTCATGTCGGGCAGGCCGATATCGAGGATGGCGAGGTCGAACGCGGTGGCCCTCGCGTCGGCGAGCGCGTCGGCGGCTGTCAGCCGGTGGGTCACGGCGAAACATTCGGTTTGCAGCGCATAGACCAAGGTGTCGGCAATGGCGGGCTCGTCTTCGACCAGCAGGACGTGTGGCATGGCGCATTTCAAGCGTTCCGCAGCCGGGATGCAAACGCGGAAACACGGGCGTGTTCCCGGATTTTTTCCACAAACGGCTTGAGGGACCGGTTGTCCGTGGCCAGATTCCGCGGCAGCCCGCCCGAAACATGGTCAGTCCTTCAAACACCCTCCACACCGCCTACGATTCGAAGATCGAGGGCAACGTGATCGTGACGCGCGTGGACGCGGCGATCAACTGGATGCGCAAGAACTCGCTGTGGCCGATGCCGATGGGCCTGGCGTGTTGCGCGATCGAGCTGATGGCCACCGCGTCGAGCCGCTTCGACATCTCGCGCTTCGGCATGGAGGTGATGCGCTTTTCGCCGCGCCAGGCGGACGTGTTGATCGTTTCCGGCACGGTGACCTACAAGATGGCGCTGGCGGTGAAACGCATCTGGGACCAGATGCCGGAGCCGAAATGGTGCGTGGCGATGGGTGCGTGCGCCTCGAGCGGCGGGATGTATCGGAGTTATGCGGTGTTGCAGGGAATCGACCGCCTGATCCCGGTGGACGTTTACATTTCCGGCTGCCCGCCGCGGCCGGAGGCCCTGATCGAGGGGCTGATGAAATTGCAGAAAAAAATCGAGGGCGAGGAATCCACGCTCGCCCAGAAGAAGGTCTTCTTCGAGGAAAACGCCTGAAACCCACCACCATGGCTGCCCAAGACGATGTGAAACGGCTCTGTGAATCGCTCGGTAAGGGCGTTGTGGGCACCGTGGAATTCCGCGGCGAACACACGGTGAATGTCGCGCTCGCGTCGCTGCACGATGCGTTGAACAAATGCCGCGAGCACCTCGGTTATGAGATGATCATCGATATCTCCAGCCTCGACCACTTCGGCGACGATCCGCGCTTCGAGATCGTCTACGAACTGGCCACCGTGGATGACTCGAAGCATCTCCGCATCAAGGCGAAGGTCTCGGAAGACGAGGAAGTGCCCACCGCCACCGACATCTGGCCGGGTGCCGATTGGCACGAGCGCGAGGTCTATGACATGATGGGCATCCGTTTTTCCGGCCACCCCCATCTCAAGCGCATCCTGATGTGGGAGGGCTATCCGTTCTATCCGCTTCGCAAGGATTTCCCGCTGGCCGGCAGGCCGTCGGAAATGCCCGACGTGGCATCCACCGGCATCGCCCCGCTCGAAGGCGGCCCGTTCGTGACCACCGCCGGCGCTCCGGACACCGTGCGCCGCGAGCCCCGCGCGCATGTGGTGGAATAAAACCTCCCGCGGAAAACCCCGGCCATGATGGATCCAGGCGGACCACTCGCCACCGCCGGCCGGAATTTTTCCAACCTCACACGATCGTATGCCACGCTGGGTCTCGCGGCGGGCTTGCTGTTGGTCCATCTGGCCATCTTCCTCGCCGCGCCCGGCATCGGATGGTATGAAACCTTCGGTCTTGGCCGGCAGGGCTTTCTCACAGGAAAAATCTGGCAGCTTTTCACCCATGCGCTGGTGCATGGCGCCTGGTGGCATGTCGCGTTGAACGCATTGTTCCTGCTGCTGATCGGCTCGCGTGTCGAGCACATGACCGGGGCGCGGACGATGCTGCGCGTGACGCTGGCCGGGGTGCTGGGCGGCGGCTTGTTTCATCTGTTGCTCGGCAGCGGGCTGCTGGTGGGCATCTCGGGCGGCTGCATGGCGCTCTTGTTGCTGCTCACCACACTGTCGCCGCAATCGCGGATGATGCCGTTGCCGCTGTCCGGGCGCAGTCTCGGACTGGGCATCATGTTGGCGGCCTTGTTTCTGACTCTGCTGAACCCGGACTTGAACCTGCCGGGGGTCTCGGATGGCGGCCGCTGGTTGGCGCGCCGCGGCCACGGCGACTTGTTTCAAATGGGCCACGCCTGTCATTTCGGCGGCGCGCTGTCCGGTTGGATATACGGCCGCTGGATTCTGCGGCCGCGGGTCACGCTTGATGGCCTGCGCCGCGACCGCGCGCGGCGCGAGGCGAAGTGAGCGCAGGCGTCAGGCGTCGCCCAAGCTGCGCAGTCCGCGTGGAGCCTCACGGCCGTTGCCGCGGGAGGGTTCAGGCCGCGGCGGAACCTGCGGACGCGATTGCGGCTGCAGGTTTCCACGGCCAAGGACTCCGGAGTCGCGGCGCGGCGCGAACTGGCGGGATGGGTCGGCCTCGGGCACGCACGACCGGCTGCGGATCTGTGGCTGCGGCGCTTCCCGGACTCCGCCGCGCGTGG
>JBMTCD010000089.1:0-13413 GCA_049430545.1 Luteolibacter sp. | reverse complement strand
GCGGAGAGCGGAGAGCGGAGAGCGGAGAGCGGAGAGCGGAGAGCGGAGAGCGGAACTTCATGACGTGCGGGTATGCGGCGGTGGAGTTATCATGCAAATACCGGATGTCAAAAAATATCGGATTTTTTACTTGTCGCAAAAAAGCGGGCCGCACGACGGTATTATACCAAAACACCAGTCGGTTCCCGCGATTTCGTGACTGGGTAGCGCGAAACAACCGGGCACGCCCGCGCATGCTATCCCCTCACTCCCGCTTGGCGAAGGTCTCACCCGCCGGTCATGCCGGACCACCACCACAGCCCGGGATCCAGTTCGTCCCTCGCCGCCCTGGCTACGATGGCGGCATCTGCTCCGTCGCGCAGCACGGCGAACATCGTGGAGCCCGAACCGGCCAGTAGCGCTGCGGCGCATTCCTCGCGAGCCAGCAGCCATTGCTTGAGTTCCGCGAGGAACCGGTGCTTGGCGAAAACCGGACGTTCCAGATCGTTCACGAGTTCCATGCCGTCCAGCTTCTGCGGCTGGCAGTCGATGCCGGGCAACTCCGCGGATTCCTGCCAGCGGCGATAGGCGTCCGGGGTTTCCACCGCAAACGCGGGTTTCAGGAGCAGGACACGGAGCTGGGGCGGCGGCGTGGCCAGGGGCTCGATCTGCTCGCCCCGCCCGCGGCAACGCGCGGCTCCGGCCGTGATGAAAAACGGCACGTCGGAGCCGATTCCGGCGGCAATTTCCAGCAACCGCCCGGTGCCGAGCATCCCGTCGTGCAATCGATCCAGACCGCGCAGCGTGGCCGCTGCATCGCTGCTGCCACCGCCGAGACCGGCACCGTGTGGAATCGCCTTTTGCAGCGAGATCGCGAACTTGCACTTGATCCCGGCCGCCGCCTCGTAGGCCCGTGCGGCCTTGATGACCAGATTTTCCTCACCCACCGGCAATGACGCATCGTCGCAGGCGAGCGCGAGGCCGTCGCTTTCGGAAAACCCCAGGGTATCCGCCAGTCCCGGCAGTTTCACCATCAGGGTGTCGATTTCATGAAATCCGTCGTCACGCCGCCCCAGGACGCGCAGCGTTAGATTCAACTTGGCGGGAGCTTGCAGGGTGAGTGTGCTCATGGCGTATCGCGAATCATCAGGGCCATCATGCGGCCGGTTTTGCCCAATTCCATGCGGTAACTGTAAAAGCGCGACAAATCTGCAGCTGTATCGAGCCCGCAGTCGATGAAATTCCCCAGCCCTGCCCGGGCCGCCTGACGGCCAATCTCCGCGGCAAAGTCCACCTCGTAATGCGGCGGCCGGATGCAGGGACCGAGCAGCGCCGTGACATCCGCGGCCCGCGTGCCAAAATCGCGCGCCATCCGGTCCAGCGCGCGCTGCAGAATTTCCGCTTCCGTCCCCTTCTTGCCCGAATGCAGCAAGCCGATCGCCCCGATACGGCGGTCGGCCAGCCAGAGCGCCCCGCAGTCCGCCACATAGATCGCCAGCAACACCCCGCGCTGCGCAGTGAGCAAACCGTCCACGCCCGGCACCACCGGCAGGCCGTCCGCAGCCAGCACCGTGCGCACGCCCGGCACCACCGCCAGCTCCGCCCCATGCACCTGTTCCGCCCGCCACCATTCGGCACCGGGCGCGAAGCGCCGGACCGCTTGCTCATGCCTCGGCCGCAGAGCCCGCATGGCTTGGTCACGATCGCACGCCACATCCACTCCCCCGATGCGCTCCACCCACCCGGCGCGCACGCCGGGAATCTCCCGCAATGGGTCCAGAAATGAGAAGGCCTCCGTCACCGGGGAATGGTAACGGAGGCGATGCACTCACGCCAAGCGGCGAGTGACTCTGGATTTCAAGCGTCGTTCAGGCGATCGCGCGCCCGCGGATCGCGCGCTTGGTGTGCTCAACGGCTTCCGCCTGATCCTCGTCCATGCCAGCGAGAATGCCGGCGAGGTCCGTGGCGATTTCCGCGCGCAACCTGGAAACGAGGTCCACCCCTTTCGAGGTGATGCGCACCATGATTTTGCGGCGGTCTTCCGCGGCATGGACACGCTCCACATAGCCCAGCTTCTCTAGACGATCCACCAATCCGGTGGATGCGGCCGTGGAATGCCCCATCTTTTTCGCGATATCCGACATCGTCAGATATTCCTCGCTGGAAAGATAGGTCAACAGGAAGAACTGCGGAAACGAAATGCTGCCTTTGTTCAGTTCAGTGGACAGGTTGAGAATGCAGCTCCGCTGGGTAAATAGGACGAAGTCTGCAAGGCGATCCGCATCGGCTTTCACCGACGCGCCCGAGGGTTTCATGGTTTTCATTATGGCTGGTTGTATGGTTCATGTTTCGGGATATGTAAGGGAATACAGCCATTACGTGGAGATAGTATCCGGAAACCCGGATAATCATCAATCCTAAAATTTGAAATTTTAGAACTTAATGGCCATACTGCTTGGGACGGGTCAGATAATAGGTGGAAATTGAAGTCTTGGAAGCAAAGAAATCTCGAAAACCTGATTATTTTAAAAACCCCCCCGCTTTCTGTTTGGCCGGTTATTCGCTGGTGGACTCTTCCGGCTTGTCTGTCCCGGACGGAGTCGTCGCATTGGGAAGATGCGGAGCATGGACTGCATCGCCGATTTCGACAGTCCCGGACTGGATGTCGGCAGCGGCGAATTGTCCTGCGGTCTCGCCTGTGATGAGCAGGTTCGCGACCCGATCGCCATCGCCGCGGGAGGTGAGCACGGTGCCGGCTTCCCGTTTCCATGGGCCGTAGCTTTGGATCAGCACGAAGCGGCGATCGGCGGCAATCGAGGCGATCCGGCCAATCAGTTCCGGCCCTTCCGGAGCTTTGGCGGGAGTCTCTTTGCCAGCATCCGGCCGGCCGGACTTGAAATCGGAGCAAGCGCCAAGTGCCAAAAACAACGGAACCAGCGGGCAACGGACAAAGTTCATGCGGACTGGAAAATGACACGCATCCGGGCTCAGGCAAGGATACGGATTTCATCCGCCTGCATGAATTTCCGCAGCTCCCGGCCCTCACGCACCAGCAGCTCACCGCCCGGGGCGATTCCCTCGACGATTCCGGATCGGGGGCCTGCCGCGGTCAGAAATGAAACCTCGTGGCCGCTGAGCACGCAGCGACTGCGGACGGCCTCGATCGTGTTGCCGAAAGATGCGTCAAGATGCTTCCGGTGTATCGCGAGCCGCCGAATCACGGCGGAAAGCACCTCCGCCACCGGAGGATCGATGCCGGTTTCGATGCGCAGCGAGGTGGCCAGATTTGCGATTTCATCGGGGAATTGGCGTGCGCCCACATTCAAGCCGATCCCGACGACCACATGCCCGGTTCCCGCCTCGACCAGAATCCCGGCCACTTTCCTGCCGGCGATCCATACATCATTGGGCCACTTGATCCCGGCCGCCGGGCCGAAGCTTTCGATCGCCTCCGCCACCGCCAGTCCGGCGCAGAGGGCGAGGCGTGGCCACAATGCTTTCGGCTCCGCCGGCCGCAGGAGGACGGAAAATGCCAGCGACTCTCCGGGCGGCGAGAACCAAGCCGCCCCGCGACGCCCCCGGCCGGCAGTCTGGCGCAAGGCCAGCAGCACCAGCCCGTCCTTTGCCCCCTCTTCGGCGAGCCGCCGCAGGTCGTCGTTGGTGGAGGTGGACGCTTCCCTGACCATGAGCCGGAAAGGATCTGGAAAGGTGGCGGCGGCGGTCGAAAAATCCTCGCTCATGACGCAAGGGGAGTGAAATCAAGCCCCACATCCAAGACCGGTGCCGAGTGCGTGATGGCACCCACCGAGATGAAATCGACGCCGGTCTCGGCGATCCCGCGCACGGTCTCGAGCGTCACTCCGCCACTGGCCTCGAACATCGGCGGCCGGCGCTCGCCCCGCGCCGCCACCGCCTCGCGCAGCTCCTCGTGTCCCATGTTGTCGAGCAGGATGTGATCGACCCCGTCGAGTTCAAGGAATTCACGGACTTGCGCCAGGCGGTCGGCTTCCAATTCCACCTCCACGCCGGGGCGC
The DNA here is from genome assembly GCA_049430545.1 of Luteolibacter sp. GTDB lineage: Bacteria > Verrucomicrobiota > Verrucomicrobiia > Verrucomicrobiales > Akkermansiaceae > Luteolibacter. The sequence goes on along the minus strand of JBMTCD010000089.1, from coordinate 9,400 downwards.
TCGCGCTTCAATCTCAGGATCGCGCTTTGCAGCGCTTCCAGTCCGCCTTCGGCCACGAGGTGATTGTCCTTCACCATCGCCCGGTCATGGAGGCCCATGCGATGGTTGACACCGCCACCGTGAACGACGGCCTGCTTTTCCAGCAAGCGGTAGCCCGGCGTGGTCTTGCGGGTGTCGAGAATGCGCGCGCCGGTGCCCTTCACGGCCGTCACATAGGCGGCGGTCAGGGTGGCCACGCCGCTGAGGTGCTGCAGGAAATTGAGCGCGGTGCGTTCCGCGCCGAGGATCGAACGAGCCGCGCCCTCCACCTTCAGCAACAAGGCCCCCTCCCCCACCCGGCTGCCGTCCGGGATCATCACTTCAACATGCAGCTCCGGGTCCAGCTTCGCAAAAACGCGCGCCGCGATCTCCACACCGGAAATCACCCCTTCGCGCCGCGCCGCCACAAATGCCCGCGCCTTGCGCTCCGCCGGAATGAAATAAAGCGATGTCACATCGCCCGCGCCCAGATCCTCGGCCAAGGCCAGATCGATGAGAAGTTCCGAGTGGTCGGTCATGATTTGCTGACAGCAGTCCACCGCCTGCGCCGCGCACTGTCAATGGCGCCCGCCGTTGCCACGGGCCATCAGGCGACCCTGCCGCCGGGCTTGAAAATTCCTCAAGCCTCCTGACGCAGCAATTCCAACACTTGGAACCGCGCACCGAGCTGCGCCGGGTGGGTGAGTGTTTGGAACTGCCGCAGCAGTGCCGGCTGCGGCCGGCCTTCCATGGCGAGCAGCCACTCGCGGGCGATTTCAGTCAGCCAGACACCTTGCGAGCGAAGCGGCTTCGCCTGCCAGCCGAGCGCGCGCACGGCCTCCGCCACTGCTGTGAAATCGACATGCGCGGTGATGTCCCGTCCGCCGGGGTCGTCGAGCGGATTGTCGCCCGCCCGGTGCCGGGAAAACGTGCGCAAGGTGCCCTCGGCACGCGCCGGATCATAATACTCGGCCCGCTCGAAACCATAATCGATCCACAGCATCAACCCGCCGCACAAGGCATGCGAGGGGGCCGCCAGGAAATCGCGATAGCCGGTCCGAATCTCCGTGCGGTAGCCGTCTGGAAAATTTTCCCCCAATCGCTCCGCCGCCGATGCCAGGGCGGGATCCGTGATTTCCATTTCCAGCCATTGCAGGCCGCCAGCGCCCCAACCGACCAAACGCTCCAACCACTTGCCGCCGCGCCGGACGAGCAGGTCGCAGGGCAGGGCATCAAGCAGCTCGTTGCCAAAGGCGATGCCGGGAAGCGGATCGGCCGCCAAAGCGGCAAGTTCGGGCACAATGCGATATTGTCCCGCGAATTCCCGGAGTTTCTCCGCCTGATGCCTGCGCAGCACTGGCAATGGCTCGGCGATCACGTATTCCAACGCGCCGAACGCGGCGGCATCGCGTTCGCGCAGCTCGCCGAGCACATCGGCCGCGAGCGCTCCATCGTGGGCACCGCACTCGATGATCCGCCAGCGCGGCGGCATGCCCGCGTCGTGGCAATACGCCAGAAAACGCTGCGCCAGCAATTTCCCGAACAAGGGCCCCACGCTCACACTGGTGAAAAAATCCCCTTCTCCGCCGGTCTGGCGGATCCCGCACGCGTAGTAGCCATAGTCCGGATGATACAGCGCCAGTGCCATGAAATCCGTGAAGCGCAGCGGCCCGTCAGAAGCGATGCGCACCCGCAAGACCTCCTGCAACGATGGGGTTGCCGCGGGTGTGTTCATAGGATAATCGTGCCTCGCAACCCATTGCGGCCGGCACGCCGCCAATCAATTCCCGGCATGGCAGCAGCGCGAAACATGAACCGCAGAAAGAACACCCGCAGGGCCTTCTACAAGCGCAAAGGACTGTGGTTCACCGTGTTCCTGCTCGCCGCCGCGACCGCAGCCAGCGGCTGGCTCGTGGTCGAGCGCGAAACCCGCATCTACCGGGCACGCGCCGCCACCTACGATCTCGACCGCATCAACGATCTCGAAATCCCGAGCCTGATCCTCGACCGCAACGGCAAGGAAATCGGCCGGATTTTCGTCCAGAACCGGAGCGTGATTCCCATCGATGGAGTGCCCGAGATCTTCATCGATGCCCTGCGTGCCGGCGAGGACAAGCGCTTCAACACCCACAACGGGGTGGACTTCCTCGGCATCGCGCGCGCCGCCTGGCTCAACTGGAAAGCCGGCGAAACCACCCAGGGAGCCAGCACCATCACCCAACAACTCGCCCGCAACGCCTACGATCTGGAGGGTGAACGCAAGGAACGCGGCGAATCCGGGCTCAAACGCAAGATCGTCGAGGCCTTCCTCGCCCACCGCATCGAGCAGCGCTACTCGAAGCGGGAAATCCTCGAGTTTTACCTGAACCGCATCTATTTCGGTAGCGGCTATTACGGCATCCGCTCCGCCTCGCTGGGATACTTCGGCAAGGAACCCAGGGACCTCGATACCCTGGAATGCGCCGCCATCGTCGGCTGCATCAAGAACCCGACCCCGCTCTCGCCACTCGTCAACGAGCCCGCCAACCGCCGCTCGCGCAATCTCGTCCTCGGCCGCATGGCGGATCTCGGCGCGATTTCGAACCGCGAGGCCCGCCGCCTGATGGAGGCTCCGCTGAAACTCAATCCCAAGCCGCTGCGCCGCGGCACCTCCCACCTCTACGAACGCATCGCCGATCGCGTGAACGAACAACTCGGCGAGGATGCGCTCGCCGCCGGCGGATTCACCATCCACACCACAATCCTCGCCGAGGCACAGGATGCGGCTTACCAGGCCTTGATGAAAAGCCTCGCCCGCGCCGAGTCGCACCCCGGCTACACGCGCCAGAAACACTCCGGTTTACAAGACCGCCGCGGCGAAAAGACTCCGTCCGAATGCCTCCAGGGCGCGGTGCTGATGGTGGACAACCTGAGCGGCGAGATCCTCGCCTACGTTGGCGGCCGCGATTACGCGCAAGTGCCCTACGATTTCATCGAACTGGGCAAGCGTCCCCTTGGCACCGCGTTTTTCCCTTTCATCCACGCCGCCGGTCTTGAACGCGGGCTGACACCGGCCACCGTGGTTCTGGACGAGCCGATGGACAACCGCTCGGTGATGGTCGGTGGCCGCGAAGGCATTCTCGGTGAATGGGGCATGGAAGTGGAGTCCCCCGTTTATGAAGGACCGGTCACCGCCCGCAAGGCGCTCGAGCACTCGAAGATCGCCGCCACCGTGCGCTTCATGGAAAACATCGGCCTGCGCAACGTCGTGGACACCGCGATGGATTTCGGCTTCCCGCTGCAAAATGCCGAGCTGCTGCGCCGCATCGCGGTGGGATTCGAGGAAGTCACACTCAAGCAAGCCGTCCGCGCCATCACCGCCTTTTCCTCCGGCGGACGGCTCGGCCCGGAACAACTCCAGTTGTTGGACCGTGTCGAGGCGCCCGACGGACGGATCGTTCTTCCCCGCGAGCGCCCGCCGGTCGAGCGCCGGCAAGTCATTGATCCCGCCACCGCCTGGCAGGTGCACAGCATGATGGCCGGCTCGCTTTACCGCGGCAGCAGCAAGGGCGCGCTCGACGGGCTCATCGAAAAACCCTTCCACGGCGCCGGCAAGGGCGGCAGCACACACGACTTCAACGATTGCTGGTTTCTCGGCTACAACGCGCGCGTCACCTGCGGCGTGTGGACCGGCTTCCTCAATGCGGGCAACGAGCCGATCTATCCCGGAGCCTTCAGCCGCGATCTCGCCATGCCGGTCTGGCAGGCTGCAATGAATGCCGCCGCCCCATCCTTCGGCGGCGGCGAAATCGTCCCGCCACCCAATATCCTCCAACTCCCGGTCTGCGAGGTATCCGGCCAGCGCGCCACCCGGTATTGCCAACAATTCGTCGAAGACCCGGCCACCGGCGTGATCCAATCGCGCAGCACCGCGGTGAACGAATACTTCCGCGCCGGCACCGAACGACTCGCATTCTGCGCCACACACTCGGGACTCGGCGGCGACGCCACCATGCTCGACGCCGCCGCGCTCGGCCTGCCCGCCCTCGATGTGGTCCCGGTGCAGCCCACGGCATCCGTGCTGCTCGGAGACGACCCCTACCACACCGAGCTGCCCAGCTTCGCCAACACCTCCGGCTCGGCCGGATGGTCGCGCCGCCGCACCAATGTGCTCGACAGCCTCGACCTCGGCGAAATCGAGGAAACCATCCCGCTGCGCCGCCCGGCTCGGCTCGAAATCCACGACGACTGAGGCCCGCCCGGGAGCGCCAAGCCCCGGCTCGGCGCGCATCAATCCTCGATGACGATCCCCTTCGGATCCCAGTCGATCTTCGGCAATTTCAAGTCCAGCGAGCGCAATGTATCCACCATGATCCGCGCCACGCACAGATTGCGGTACCACTTGCGGTCGGCGGGAATCACATACCAGGGCGCGTGATCGGCGGAGGTTTTGGAAATCACATCCTCGTAGGCGGTCAGGAACTCGTCCCAGCGGGCGCGGTCCTTGAGGTCGTCGGGGTTGAATTTCCAATGCTTGTGCGGATTCGAGAGCCGGGCCTCGAGCCGCTTTTTCTGCTCCGCCTTGGAGATGTGAAGGAAGATCTTGATAATGGTCGTGCCTTCGTCCGCCAGCATGCGCTCGAAGTCGATGATGTGTTTCTGCCGACGTTTCCACACCTCGTCCGGGAAGAGCTTCTTCACCCGCACGGCGATGATGTCCTCGTAGTGGCTGCGGTTGAAAATGACGAGCTGGCCGCGCGGCGGCACCTTGGCGTGGACGCGCCACAGAAAATCGTGGGCGAGTTCCTCCTCGGTCGGCTTCTTGAACGACCGGACGTGGATGCCCTGCGGATCGATGTGCGAGAAGACGTGCTTGATGCAGCCGTCCTTGCCGCCCGTGTCCATGGCCTGCATCACCACCAGGATCTTGTGCCTGCTCTGCGCATACAGCATCTTCTGCATGTCGCGCAGCGCATCCTGGAGCTTCCGGAACTGCCCGTCGTATTCCGATTTGTCCTTGCCCGAAAACAGGGTTTTCTCATTGGGATCAATCGTCCGCAGGTCCACCCGCGCGCCGGGTTTCACCAAGTATTTCTCAGGGGCACCTTGCACTGGCATGGCCCGCTTATCCTCACAGCGGCCCGCCGTGACAAGCCCCGACTGCCCATCACTGCGCGATCTCACGGATTGGGGATTGATCGCGGGCGGGTCCCGCGCAACATGTCGCCGATGCCGCGCGCCCGCACAAAGATCCCGGAACCTCCCGATGGCGGGATTCTTGAAACGGCGCTGCACATCGGCGCGGGCTCGGTCTCGATGATGATCGCCCAACGCAACGCCGCCGGAACGCTCGCGCCCGTCGATTTCCTCGAACAACCCGCTCCGCTGGCGCGCGACATCTTCCGCCTCGGCCATGTGACTGCCAACACCACCGAGCGAATCGTCGCCATCATCGCCGGATTCCAGAAGTCGCTCGCCGAGCTCGGGCTCGACCCCCATGAACTCACCCGCGCCGCGGCCACCAATATCCTCAGCGAGGCGCGCAACCACGAGGCGTTCATCAACCGCATCCGCATCGCCTGCGGCCTCAAGGTGACCGCCATCGACGACGGCGAGATGACACGCCTCATCTATCTGAAAACCCGCCGCCGGCTGCGCCACCTGCCGGCCATGCGGCGAGACAGCACGCTGGTCGTCCACGTCGGCCCCGGCAACACACGCGCGCTGCTTTTCGAAAACGGCCGCATCACCCGCTATACCAGCTACCGCCTCGGCACCCACCGCACGCGCGAGGCGGTGGAGGCCTCCCACACCGAGGGCCCGGCACTCCTGCGCCTGATCCGCGAGCACGCCTATGCCAACCTCGCGCAAATGCGCTTCGATTACTCCGATGTGAAAATCCACGGCATCGTCTGCATCGGCCACGAAATCCAGTCGGTGGCCACTTCGCTGATCCGCGACGGCATCAACTGCCCGGCCGCCGCACTCCGCGTCTTCACCGCCCGCGCCGCCAGCCTGAGCGACGTGGAACTGGTGAAACAATACCAGCTCGACTATCAGACGGCCGAGGCCCTGCTGCCCGCGCTGGAAATCAATCTCGCCGTGGCGGAAACACTCAAGCTCGACGCCGTCCACATCCCGGCCAGCGAATACGAGCAGGGCCTGCTCCACGACCTGCTCGTCTCGCGCGAGATCGGCGGTGCGTTCCAGGAGGACGTGCTGCGTTCGGCCCGCATCCTCGCCAAGCGCTACCAATCCGACCCCAGCCACGGCGAACACGTCGGCAACATCTGCGCGAGGTTTTTCGATGAACTCGCCGATCTCCACCAGCTCTCCGCCCACGACGGCCTGCTGTTGAAGGTCGCTGCCATCCTCCACGAGGTGGGAACCTATGTGAGCCCGCGCGCGCACCACAAGCACTCGGAATACCTCATCCTCAATTCCGAGGTCTTCGGCCTCGACCGGCTTGATGTCACCATCGTCGGCCAAGTGGCGCGATACCATCGCCACGCCGTGCCCTCGCTCGACCACCCGGGCTATGCCGCGCTGGGCGCGGACGAGCGCATCCGCGTCTGCAAGCTCGCCGCGCTGCTGCGCGTGGCCGATGCGCTCGAGCGCACCCACGCCCAGCGCGTCTCGCAGATTGAAATCATCCGCGAGCCGGGAAAGCTCCGCCTCCGCCTGCCCGGCGTGGCGGACGCCGTCGTCGAACGCCTCGCGATGGCCTCCAAGGCCGACCTCTTCGAACAGATCTTCGGACTCTCCGTGGTCATCGAGGACCAATCCTGAAATTTTTCCCATCGCCATGCCCAGGTCCCCCGCACCGCCCTACATCAACCGCGAGTTGTCATGGTTGGAATTCAACCAGCGCGTGCTCAATGAAGCGCGGCGCGAAGACGTGCCGTTGTTGGAACGGGTCAAATTCCTCGCCATCACCGCCTCGAACCTCGACGAGTTCTTCCAGGTCCGCATCGGCGGGCTGATGGCCATGCGGCGCAGCGGCATCAAGAAACGCGACGATTCCGGCCTCACCCCCACGCGCAGCCTCGCGATGCTGCGCCAGCGCATCCTGCGGATGAAGGAGGAACAATACGCGCTTTTCAATGACGCATTGGTCCCCGCACTCGCGGAAGCGGGCATCCGCCTGCTCGCCGCGGGCGACGTGGGCATCGAAAGGGCCAGCCAGCTAGCCGCCACCTTCGAGGACCAGATTTTCCCGCTGCTCACCCCGCTCGCGGTGGACGAGGGCGAGCCGCCGCCACTGATTCCCGCGCTGCAACTCATCGTCGCATGCCGCCTGCACGACTCCGCGGGCAAGACCACCCGCCACGCACTGGTGCCCATTCCGGAAAGCCTGCCGCGCCGCATCACCGTCTCCGGCGAGGACGAGGGGCTTTCCTTCATTCTGATCGAAGACCTCGTGGCCATGCACGCCGCACGGCTTTTCCCCGGTGAAACCGTCACCGACTCCACCACCTTCCGCATCACCCGCAACAGCGACATCGCCGTCCAGGAAGAGGACACCATCGACCTCGCCGATGAAATGGAGGACGTGCTCACCGCCCGCAGGTTCTCCGACACCGTGCGGCTCGAACTCCGCGCCGACGCGCCGCGCGACCTCGCCGCCATGCTGCGCAAGGTCACCGCCGCGGGACCGCAGGAGATCTATCAGATCGGCGGCCCGCCCGGCCTTGCCTCGTTCATGGAACTCGCGTTTCTGCCGGACCACGAGCACCTGCGCGACCCCGACTGGCCGGCTCAGGACTCGCCCGCCATCACGCCCGGCACGACGATGTTCGAAACGATTTCCTCCGGTGACGTGCTGTTGTTCCATCCCTACGAGTCGTTCGATCCGGTGCTGCGCCTGTTGGAAGAGGCGGCGGCCGATCCGGATGTGCTGGCGATCAAGCAGGTGCTCTACCGCACCGCGAGGAAATCACGGATCATCGACGCGCTCATCGCCGCCGCGGAGAACGGCAAGAATGTCACCGTGCTCGTCGAATTGAAGGCGCGCTTCGACGAAGCCCGCAACCTCGACCGCGCCGACGAGTTGCAGCGCGCGGGCGCGCAGATCGTTTATGGCGTCAAAGGCCTCAAGACCCACGCCAAGATCTGCATGATCATCCGCCGCGAGGCGGGCCACCTGCGGCGCTACGTCCACCTCGGCACCGGCAACTACAACGAAACCACCGCCCGCCTCTACACCGACATCTCCTACCTCACCTGCAAGGCCGACTACGGCAGCGATGCCTCATTGTTCTTCAACGCCGTCTCCGGCCGCTCGAAACTGCTTCGCTTCCAGCGCCTGGTGCCTGCACCCACCGCGATGAAGCCGATGCTGCTCGATCTCATCGCCAGCGAGGCCGAGCGCGCCAGACAAGGCCTGCCCGCGCGGATCATCGCCAAAGTGAACTCGCTGCAGGATCCCGACATCATCGCCGCCCTCTACAAGGCCTCGCGCGCCGGGGTGGAAATCAAACTCAACGTCCGCGGCATCTGCTGCCTCAAGCCCGGCGATCCGAAGTTCTCGAAAAACATCACCGTCGTTTCTGTCATCGACCGCTTCCTCGAACACGCGCGCATCTTCTATTTCCACCAGGACGGCGACGCCAAGGTTTACATCGCCTCGGCCGACTGGATGACGCGCAACCTCGAGAAGCGCGTGGAACTGATGATCCCCATCGAGGAACCCGCGCTGAAACGCCGGCTCGAACGCATTCTCGACGCGTTTTTCCGCGACAACACGCAAGCCTCGCTGATCCTGCAGGACGGCACTTCGGTCCGCGCCGAGCGCCCGAAAAAAGCCAAGCCCTTCCGCGCCCAGGAACATTTCCACCAGCTGGCGCGCGACTCCGCCAAGGCCCGTGAGCACGAGCTCGCCATGACATTCGAACCCCACGTCCCGGCTCATTGATTTCCCAACACCAACAACATCCATGAAAACACACTTTGCCGGACTCGATATCGGCGGTTCCACCATCAAATGCCTGCTGGTCGATGCCGCGGGCGAGCCATGCGGCGACATCGTCGAAGTCCGCAGTTATGTGAAAGAAGGCTATCGCCGCACCTTCGGCCAACTCAACGAGGCAATGGCTAAACTCGCCGCCAACGCCGGCATCAACGTCGAGGACATCGCCGCGATCGGCCTCGACGTGCCCGCGCCCTGTTCCAACGGCGTGGTCTGGGGCAAGGCGAACCTCGGCGACGACTGGGTGGGCACCGACATCCGCGGTGAGTTTTCCCAGGAAACCGGAAAGCCCGTGTTCATGACCAACGATTGCACCGCGGCAGCCTTCGGCGAGTGGATGTATCGCCCGGAGCACGATGGCGGATTGTTGTATGTAGCGCCCGGCACCTGTCTCGGCGGCGGACTCGTGCTGCCCGGCGGCATCCTTTATGAAGG
>JBMTCD010000088.1:0-13627 GCA_049430545.1 Luteolibacter sp. | reverse complement strand
CGCGCCGCGCCCGCGGGTTGCTGAGGGTTTCGCGTTCGGCGACGATGCTGGCGACGGCACCGAAGTTGTTGTCCCGCGACGTCACGGCCCAATCGGGTTCCTGCGAATAGGCGTCGGCGGGGCGGCCGTCGGTGTCCCCGCCGTCGAGGTCCGCCCGCGGGGCGTTCTGTTTCCAAGCGAGCGAGACCTGATCCTCAGCGGGCGAGAGTTGCGGGCCGAAACCTGACTCCCGCCCGATGGGGCTGATATTGATCCCTGCGGCGTCGATCGCGGCCTGCAGGGCTCCGGAGCGGCCGAGTTCCGCGCTCGTGTAATAGGGAACCAAGGCCCGGTTGACGAAGTGGGCGAGCGAGACGAAGGGGCCGCGCAGCCGCACCTGGCGGACGATTTCCTCGGCGAGGCGGTCGAGCTGGGCGTCGCTGAGCCGTCGGAAGCCCGCGTATGAGTCCTCTTGGCTGCCCGAGGGAGGCAGGGCCGACTTGGCCGGCTGGCGGAGGCTGCGCGGGAAGGCGGCCTCCACGCCCTTGTCCGATCCGACCTCGAGATGGCGTGCGGAAGCCAGGAACGCCTTCCACGCGTTCTTGTCGGTCGAGTTGATGTTGAAGGCCCCGTCGATCATCAATTCACCGGCGGCCTGAGCCGGGTCTGCGAGCGCCTTGGACGATTCGTCGAGAACGAGGATGGTCGGGTTCAGGGGCCGGCCGGAACCGGCATCGAGGGTCGAGAGGAAATAGCGGTCCCAGATCGACGCGTTCAGAATGTAGGACATGTCGTAATAATTGCGCTTCGTCTGGTAGGCTCCGGAGCGGTTGGGGCTGCCCATCAGGATGTAATCGGTGCGCTCTTGGCGGGTCGTCGCGCGGCGCACGAAGGTGCTGAAATACGAGTTGGCGAACGCGTTGCCCGGTTGCACGCTGACCGATGGGAATTGGTCGTCGCTGGTGAGATCGGCATGCTGGAACTGGGCGAGCGAGACGAGGTGCTCCGGGACGTCGAAGAGGACGGTGCGGGTGCTGCCTTCGGCCGAGCTGTAGCCCCAGTTCAACGGTGAGAAGGCGAGGTTGCGGGTGAAGCCCGGGCCGGTGTTGCCGGGCGAGGTGCCGAGCTGCGCGATCGAGTCATTGCTCTCCATGAAGAAGGGCGGTGGATTGTAGCTGGCGATTGCGTCGACCCACTCGGATGCCCGCAGGTTGAAGTCGGCGAAGGTGCGGATCGTCGAGGCCCGCTGGCCCATCTCGTAGCCCGCCGGCATCAGCTTGGCGTAATCCATGCCGGGCTGGCTGATCTGGAAGCTGTAGAGCATGAGCGGCACAGGTCCCTGCGCGTAGCTTCTCGATTCGCTGCTCTCGAAACGGCGGGTGTTCGGGCTGAAGTAGCCGTTGTCCAGTTCGAAACCGGAAAAGCGGCGCAGGTAATTGCTCGTGCGGCCGCGGGATCCGGCCAGACGCATTTCAAGCATCACCAGGGTGGTCTGCCAGCTCTCGCGGATGTCCATCGATCGCGGCAGGGTGATTTCGGTGTTGGTCTCCATCTCGACGCAACGGTTGAAGTCGAAGGGGGACGAGCGGTCAAAGGGAGCGAGCGCCACGGTGACGGGTCGATTGGCGGTGCCGATTCGGCGCAGCACGTTTCCGGCGAGGGTGTAGGCGCGCGCCTCGCCGGGCTCGAGGCGGCCGGGTGGAATCGTGAACATCGCCTGGTTGAAAACGGCCGCCTCCAAGCCGGGGCTGTCGGGTGTGCCGTCCCTGGGGATGAAGGCGCATTCCGAGTGTTGCCAGATTCGCGACGGCGAGTTGCCCGGGGGCGTCATGTTCTTGATCTCGAACTCGATGGGTTGGTCCCACTTCATCGGGACGGTATGGGGGTTTGCCACCGAGACGGAGAATTTGCCGCAGGCGTGGAGACGGAAACGCTCGTCCCGTGAAGAGGCCCGCACAAGCCGCACGCCCATGAGGATCCGGTAGTCGATCACGCTTGGCGCGATGGTCATGGTGGTGGTGCCGTTGCCGAGCGAGACGACGAGGGAACCGTTCTCAAGGTTGTTGTGGAGTTGGTGGAACTCGCGCAGACGGTCCCAGCGCAGACGGTCGAGTTTCGGATGGGCTCTTTGCGGAATCACCCGGCCTCCCAACACCGGGTCGTTGTCATAGACCGGCCTCGAGAGGCTGCCGGGCAGGGGTTTCGCGAGGGCGGACGAGAGGTCCACGCGGATGCCGCCGTGGAGGGTATCTGCGATCACGCCTTGGCTGCTGACGGTGGCCGAGTGGAAATTCAACTGAAGCGGATTGGGAGCACCTTTGGAGAGCTCGCCCAATAGCAGGGGTGCCGATGGAACGCTGATGATGCGCCCGAGCGGTTCGTCGCCTCCGGCCGTCGGGACCGGGTAGGAGCCGAATCCATCGACCGTCTCCCAGCCGCGCCGGCGCGCGATTGCGAGGCGGATGCCGTCGGTGGGGGCGGGCGTGCTGGCCATGTCCAAGCGCGCCTTGAGCCCTTCGTCGCCCACCCACCATGCCAAACCTCCGGTTGCCCGTTGGTCGTTGGCGATCGGAACCATGGGAGCGGCCACGCAACGTTCGGCCGCGCCGGCCCCTTCGCCCACGGTTCCAAAGCCGACGAGCACGGCGGCCCGGTTGGCGTCGGCCACCGCGCCGGCTGAACCCACGACGCAGGCTGGGTTGCCGGGACTGCGATCCGCCGCGGTCTGACCGCTGACCAGCCATTCCGAAACCACCGCGCCGGGAGTCTTTTCGAAAATCGATTGCGGCGTGTCGGGATTGCGAAACACGCCGGTCCAGTAGCGGGTTCCGGGCTGCACGGCCGAGAGGCCTTTGGATGTCCCGTCGACGGCCTGATCATTCACCGGTGCGGCTCCGGGCTCGGCCCGGGCACCATTCGGGCCTGCGGCGATGTCGGCGATCGCGGTGACTCGCTGGTCAGGTCCGGCCGCCTTCTGCAGTTCGGCAATCGCGAGTGTCAGCGCCAGTCGTGCGTTGGCTTGCGCTTCAGCCATCGCGGCGGACTGATCCGAACTCCGCAGTGCGATGGTCGACAGGGAAAGAAGGCCAACCGCAAGCAGCGAAAGCAATACCATCAGGGAGATGGTGACCACCAACGCAAAGCCACCGGGCGTCCGCCCGTGTATCACTGCTCTTGACTGAATCATTTCGGGCCTGTCTGGTGGCTGTTAGAATATGATGGATGTGACTTTCCGCTCCGATTCAAATTCCGGGAATGCTTGTCAGGAAATCGCTATCGGCGATGACTCGTGGAAGGGCTGTCCGGTGGGACCGGAGGGCGGGCGAATGCGAATTGCATGTGAAAAAGGCTGCTCTGATCGGGCGGCAATGCCGAAAACCGAAATTCCGAGATGGAGAATGTTCCGGATGACGCCGGTGACCCGCGGGAACAGTGGGAAGCATGTTAGCTGTCATTTGACACGACCGTAGTAATCCGAGCGGCTTTGCCAAGATATCTTTTGGCGGCGTTATTTGTGGCGGACGTTTGGCTCGAGGGCGCTTGTTTGAGGCCGCGCATCGGCTGGCAAACGCTTCCGGATTGAGGGTTTCTCCCCGGGCCTGACAGAATTCGCCGGGTGCGTTCACTGAAATCAAGATCTGCCAGAAGTTGACGACAAGCGCATGCCCAGCTGGTGGAGCCGGATCCGGTTGTGGCGTTGGGCGAGGATGCAGGGCAGGTTCGCCGCCAGCGCGTAGGCGAGGATCACCGCGTCCGCCCATGGCGGGTTCCACAGGGAAAACACCGGCACGAAGGCGATGGCGCACCAATGGCAAAGTTCGCCGCGCCATGTCTCGGCAACGAAACGCCGCAGGTATCCCGGGTCACGGGATTGCAGCGAACGCTTCGCGAAGCCGCCGCCGAACCAGCCCGCTGCATCCGGCAGGCGGTCTTTCCAGCGTTGCACATGAAAGACATGACGATAAAGCCATCGCTCGCCGGCAAGCCCGCGGGGCGCACGGGCGAACCACCTCGCCGGCAGGCGCGTGAACATCCACGCTAATCCAAGCTGGATCAGCGGCCAGCCGACGCAGTTGAGCACCACGATCCACACCACCGGCATTTCAATCGGCATGGATCTCCCTCCCTTTCCAAGTGACCTTCCTGCCCGGTCGCATCGACGCCCACGCGAACATGCCGAAGAAAAAGCACAGAGGCACCTGATGGAAAATCATGCCCGTCCAGCCGAACGAGCCGAGCCGCCTTGCGATCCACGCAAGTTGCGCCACGCCGGCCAGCCAGGTTGCGAGGCCGATCCGCCAATCGCCCGCCAGCCAGGCCAGCAGCGGTGGCAGCATCAGCGAGGTCATCCATGCCACCACCAATGCCATCACATGTGGCGGTGTTTTTCCCGCACCGGCCGCGAAGCCCTTGGTCCAGCCTTCCACCAGCGACGCGAATCCTTCCGGATACATGCGCAAGGCCACCATGCCGCGCCCGGTCACGCCGCGCACCGCGATGCCCGCCGCGCGGAAATGGTCCGCCAGGTGGAAGTTTTCCAGCACCTTGCCACGCACCGATTCGTGGCCGCCCGCGCGTTCCAGATCCTCGCGCCCCACCAGCAGGAACTGCCCCGACAAGCCATCCGGCACCGTCCCTGCGGCCATGCAGAGGTTGAAAAACATCGATAGATCCTCATACAGCCGCACCACCTCGTGATACGGCACCACCGACAAGGCGCCCCGTAGGGAGGGCCTCCGGCCCTCCAGTCCCCGTAAGGAATGCTTCCCGCCCTCAAGCTTCGAATACAAACCCAGCACCCGCTCCAGCCCGCCCGGCTCGAACCACGTGTCGGCATCCATGAACATCAGCAAATCGCCCGCCGCCGCTTGTGTGCCATGATGCAAGGCCCATGTTTTTCCGCGCCAGCCCTCCGGCAGGGCAGGGGGGCTGATGACCTTCGCTCCGTGCGCTTCGGCAATGCCGGCGGTGCCATCGGTGGACGCGTCGTCCACCACGATCACTTCCTGCGGCTTCAAATCCTGCGCCGCGATGGAATGCAGCAGGCGCGGCAGGTTGTGTGCCTCGTTGCGCGCCGGGATGACAATGGAAACCCGCGTCGCCTCCGCGCCGGCAGCATCGGCGGGCCTGCGGAACATCCGTGCCGCGAGCAGGAAACCGGCCAAGCCCAAAACGGCCCACACGATCACGGGAATCACGGTCATGTCGCCAGGGACGCGTTCACCCGCGCAGGCTGCGCCACGATCCGCGGGTCCGCAACCCGCATTCCATGCGCATTCCGCCGCGGGCTGCGAATCCCGGCTCTTGACGCGCGGCGCTCAGGGTTTTGAATCCCTGACGCACCCACACACCACCACGCCATGCCCATCGCCCCGAACATGGTTGCCACCGTCGGCAACACCCCGCTGATCCGTCTCAACCACGTCACCGCCGGCCTGCATGCCGAAATCTGCGTCAAGGCGGAGTTTTTCAACCCGCTCTTCAGCGTGAAGGACCGCATCGGCAAGGCGATGATCGAGGCGGCGGAAAAAGACGGCTCGCTCAAGCCCGGCGGGTTGATCATCGAGCCGACCTCCGGCAACACCGGTATCGCGCTCGCTTTCGTGGCCCGCGCCAAAGGCTATCGCTGCGTCCTGACGATGCCCGAGAGCATGTCCATCGAGCGCCGTGTGCTGCTGCGCCTGCTCGGTGCGGAGATCGTGCTCACGCCGCGCGCCCGCGGCATGGGCGGCGCGATCGCGATGGCGAAAAAGCTGTTGGAGGAAACGCCGGGCGCGTTCGGTCCCGGGCAGTTCGACAATCCGGCCAACCCGCAGGTGCATCGCGAGACGACTGCCGAGGAAATCTGGCGCGACACCGAGGGGGAGATCGACGCGTTTGTGGCCGGTGTCGGTACCGGCGGCACGCTCAGCGGTGTGTCCGAAGTCATCAAATCGCGCCGCGAGATGAAGACCTTCGCGGTGGAACCGGCCGCCAGCCCGGTGATTTCCGGCGGCCAGCCGGGACCGCACATGATCCAGGGCGTCGGTGCGGGATTCATCCCGAAAAACCTCAACGTCGATATGGTGGACGAGGTGATCCTGGTCACCAACGAGGACGCCTTCGCCATGGCACAGGAACTCGCCCGGCTGGAAGGCCTGCCGGCCGGCATCTCCACCGGTGCCAACGTCTGGTCCGCCATCCAGGTGGCCAAGCGCCCCGAGTTCAAGGGCAAGCGCATCGTCACGATCGGTTGCTCGTCCACCGAGCGCTATCTTTCGACCCTGCTGGCGGAAAAGGTGCGCGAAGAGGTGACGCATCTGCCGGTGCATGAAATCTGAGCCGCCGGCAGCTCGATCCGGCTCAAGCCCGCACTCCATGCGATGCTCCGAGTGGTTTGGTGCCAGCTGCCCGGCGATGGAAAAATCGCAAGGA
Source organism: Luteolibacter sp. (assembly GCA_049430545.1). Lineage (GTDB taxonomy): Bacteria > Verrucomicrobiota > Verrucomicrobiia > Verrucomicrobiales > Akkermansiaceae > Luteolibacter. The sequence goes on along the minus strand of JBMTCD010000088.1, from coordinate 7,234 downwards.
TTTCACGCGCCCGGGCTTTTTGTTTGATCAATGGCCGGTTCCACGGGCGTAATCGCGCCGCATGAAATCCCTATCCCGTCGTTCATTCATCGGTAAAACCGGCCTTGGCCTTGGTTCCGCCCTCTTCGCCGGCCCGGCCATTGTCCGCGGTCAGAACCTCAACAGCAAGATCCGCCTGGCCGCCATCGGTGTGGGTGGCAAGGGATCGAGCGACGTGGCGGGAGCTGCCGCCTGCGGTCTCGAAGTCGTCGGAATCTGCGATGTGGACGACAATCCGCTCAACCGCATGGCCGAAAAGTTTCCCGGCGCGGCGAAGTTCAAGGACTTCCGCAAAATGCTCGAAAAGCTCGAGAAGGAATGCGATGCGGTGACCATTTCCACGCCTGACCACGTCCACGGCGTGGCCGCCATGATGGCGATGAGCATGGGCAAGCACATCTACTGCCAGAAGCCGCTCACCCAGACGGTGTGGGAATCGCGGATGCTGCGCAATCTTGCCCGCGACAAGAAAATCGCCACCCAGATGGGCAACCAGGGCAGTGCGGAAAACGGCCTGCGCCGCGGCGTCGAGGTCATCCAGGCCGGCGTGATCGGCGCGCCGCTTGAACTGCACGTCTGGACCAATCGCCCGATCTGGCCGCAGGGCATCGAGCGTCCGCAAGGCTCCGACCCGGTGCCGCAAGGCCTCGATTGGGACCTGTGGCTCGGCCCCGCAGCCGACCGCCCTTACAAGAAGGACACCTATCACGCATTCAAGTGGCGCGGCTGGAAGGACTTCGGCACCGGCGCGCTGGGCGACATGGCCTGTCACGGCGTGAACATGCCGTTCCGCGCGCTCAAGCTCGGCTACCCGACGCGCGTCGAGTGCGAGGTTTCCTCGCGCACCTTCCTGGAGACCTACCCGGTGAGTTCGCGGGTGCGTTTCGATTTCCCGGAGCGCGAAGGTCTGCCACCGCTCAAGTTCTGGTGGTATGAGGGCACGCCCAAGAGCGATTTCAAGCCGCTGCGCCCCTATCCGGACATCACCAAGGACGTGGTGCTGTGGCGCCGTGGCCTGCCGCCGAGCGGCGCGCTCATTGTCGGCGAAAAAGGACTGGCCTTCCTGCCGGACGACTACGGCGCGACCTGTCACATCAAGCTGGAAGGCGAGGACACCTTCACCAATGTTGACAAGCATGAGGCTTGTCAGGCGATTCCGCAAAGCATTCCGCGTTCACCGGGTCACTATCGGGAATGGGTGGACGCCATCAACGGCGGCCCTGCCGCTTACTCGAACTTCGAGATCGCCGCCTACCTCAACGAGATCATCCTGCTCGGTTGCATGGCCCAGAACATCGGCGAAGGCCGCCCGATGGATTGGGACGGCCCGAACATGAAATCCACCAACATCCCCGAAGCCAGCGCGATGGTGAAACGCGACTATCGCAAGGGCTGGGAGCCGGTGATCTGAGCCGGCCCCCGCGCTCGATGCCGCCTCTCAAGCGGGCATCGAGCGTCGCCACCTGCGGCTATCCGAGAATCGAATCGTCCGCGGGCAACAAGGGCAATTTCCACGAATCCACGATTGCCGGTCTGTTGACCTGTCCAACCGCGTCGCCCCGCCTCAAGCTAGGATTCCCTTGACGATCTTGGTGCCGGTCTTGGTGATGTTGGTGAGCCTCTGGTTTGCGCCTTGGCTGGGAAAGGTGAACATTTCGTGGTCGAAGCCGAGCAGGTGCAGAAGGGTGGCGTGGAGGTCGTGCACCGAGACGCGGTCCTTGACCGCTTCGTAGCCGATGGGGTCGGTTTCGCCGTAGCTGAAGCCCGGTTTCACGCCGCCGCCGGCCATCCAGATGGTGAAGGCACCGGGGTTGTGGTCGCGGCCGATGAAGGCCATTTCACTGCCGCCGCGGTTTTCGAGCATCGGCGTGCGGCCGAACTCGCCGCCCCAGACGACGAGCGTGTCGTCGAGCATGCCGCGCTGTTTGAGATCCTTCAGCAGGGCGGTCATCGGCTGGTCCACTTCCTTGCAGCGGTCGATGAAGCCCTTGTTGATGGCTTCCGAGGCGGAGGCCCCGTGCGAGTCCCAACCCCAGTGGAAGAGCTGGATGAAGCGCACGCCGCGCTCGGCCATGCGGCGGGCGAGCAGGCAGTTGTTGGCGAACGACTCACGGCCCGGCTGCGTGCCATACATTTGGTGCATCGATTCCGGTTCCTGGCGCAGGTCGAAGGCATCGGTGGCGTGCGTTTGCATGCGGAAAGCCATCTCGTATTGGGCGATGCGGGTGACGGTTTCCGGATCGCCGACCTCCTCGGCGATCCGCTGGTTGAGGCGGTCGAGCGTATCCAGCGAGCGGCGGCGGAGCTTGCGTGAAATACCCGGCGGATTGTCGAGATAAAGCACCGGCTCGCCCTCGGAGCGGCACTGCACGCCCTGGTAGACGGATGGCAGGTATCCGGCGCCCCACACCGACTTGCCGGCGTCGGGGTTCTTGCCGCCGGAAGTGAGCACGATGAAACCGGGCAGGTTCTGGTTTTCCGTGCCGAGCCCGTAGGTCGCCCAGGCGCCGATCGATGGCGCGCCGGGATTCTGAGTCCCGGTGTGCACCAGTAATTGCGCGGGGCCGTGGTTGAATTGGTCGGTGTGCATCGATTTGATGAAGCACACGTCATCCACCATCGAGCAAAAGTGCGGCAGCCGATCGGACACCCAAGCGCCTGACTGGCCGTGCTGCTGGAAGGAAAACTGCGGGCCCAGCATCTTCGGCGTGCCCTGAATGAAGGCGAACTGCCTGCCTTCGAGAAATTCCTGCGGGCATTCCTTGCCGTTCAACTTCTGCAACTCCGGCTTGTAATCGAACAACTCGTGCTGCGACGGCGCGCCGGCCATGTGCAGGTAGATCACGCGCTTGACGCGCGGCGCGAATGGCGGCGGTGCCGCGGCCAGCGGGTTGGCCGGGTCCTTGACCAGCGTTGTGGCGGCACCCCAGGCGCGGCCGGTTTGGCCGGCAAACCATAACGCCCCAAGCCCGAGGCCGCATTTCGAGAGGAAATGCCGGCGCGTCAGGTGCTCGAGTTGGCTGTAGGCAATCAGTTTGTCGTGTGGCGTCTGCATGGGCGGCTCATGGGCAATTGGACATCATTACGCACTTCCGTCAAACGGTCTTGCCAGCAAATCGGCCCGATCCGCCATGCGGCATGCGCCAAGCCTTGAGGAAATGTTTGCCGCGCGCCGCCCCGCCGCGCATGGTGCGCCGCGTATGCGGAACCGTTTCTACGGCGAGTTCGACCTCGAGCGGCGCAGCGGCGCCTCGGATGCCGGCGACTACCGCTCGCCGTTCCAGATCGACCGCGACCGCGTCCTGCACACGACCGCCTTCCGCCGCCTGCAAAACAAGACGCAGGTCTTCTGGAGCGGCGAATACGACTTCTACCGCACGCGGCTGACCCACTCGCTCGAAGTCGCGCAAATCGGCAAGTCGATCTGCCACTGGCTGAAATCGATGCCCGACGGCCCGCTCGAGGACGGCTTCTTCATCGACCCCGATCTCGTCGAGGCCGTCTGCCTTTCGCATGATCTCGGCCATCCGCCGTTCGGCCACGCCGGCGAACGCACGCTCAACCATCTGATGCGCGGCCACGGCGGCTTCGAGGGCAACGCCCAGACCCTGCGGCTTCTAACAGAGCGGATTTTCTCCGCCAAGCGCAGCGGCATGGACCCGAGCCGCGCGTTTCTCGACGGCGTGCTCAAATACAAGTCGCTGTGGTCCGAGTTGAAATCCGCCAGCGGCACCGAACCGGAGCACCATTTCATCTACGACGACCAGGAACCGCAGCTCGACTGGACGATGGGCGGACACGACTTCCCGCCCGAACTCCCGCCCGGCCCGGCGCGCGACAAGTTCAAGTCGCTCGAATGCCAGCTCATGGACTGGGCGGACGACACCGCCTACTCGCTCAACGACCTCTCCGACAGCGTGCGCGCCGGCTTCCTGCATGTGGAGAAAATCGAGGCCTGGGCCGAACAACGCGGCCATCCGAGCGGCGAGGGCAGCCCGCTCGGCGACCTGATGCGCGCCATCCGGCTGCGCAAGACCGACCCGTTCGTCGGCAAGCGCATCGGCCGCTACATCCGCTCCACCCGGCTGCAAAGCGACGTCAATTTCCTCAGCGCCGCCACCAATCGCTACCGCTACCGGCTCGCCATCGATCCGGACGTGAAGGCGGAATGCGCCGTCTTCAAGCAACTCGCCTTCGAGTGCGTGTTCCTCTCGCCGCAGCTCAAGCAACTCGAACACAAGGGCAGCCACATGCTGCGCCGGATGTGGGAAACGCTCGGCGAGCGCTACATCGCCGGCCGCCCGATCGACGGCCAGTATTTCCAACTCCTCCCCCACGACGCCGCGGAGGAAATCACCGCCGAATCCACCGAATCCGGCCGCGCCAGGCTGGTCTGCGATTTCCTCGCCGGCATGACCGACGGCTACGCCTCGCGCACCTACAACCGCCTCTTCTCGCCCGACTTCGGCTCGATCGGCGACCTGATCGGGTGACGGCAATGCCCATGAACTCTTCTTGTCATTTGGCCGGTCCTGCGCTTTTCATGTGCGCCACTGCATCACATCCACATCTGCAATGAAACATGCCCTTGCAACCACCTCCATGCTCGCCGCTCTGGCCGGCATTTCGCTTGTTTCCCGGGTTCCGGCCCAGGTAGTGATCGACTGGGTCAACGTCGGCAATGCCGGGAATGCTGCGGACCCACTCACCGGTTTTGGCGCGGTGAGCTACGGTTACCAGATCGGCAAATACGAGGTGACCAACGCCCAGTATGGCGCGTTTCTCAATGCCAAGGCATCCACGGACAGCTACAGTCTCTACAACTCAAACATGATATACTACGGCATCACACGCTTTGGCTCCAGTGGCAGCTACACCTATTCGGTGACTGAAGCGCTGGCCAACCGCCCGGTGGTCTATGTATCATGGTTTGATGCCGCCCGCTTTTCCAACTGGCTGGCCAACGGCCAAGGCAGCGGCGATACGGAAACCGGCTCTTACACTCTCAATGGCGCGATGAGCGGGATCATCACCGCCAATGCCGGAGCAAGGGCTCGCCTCCCAACTGAAGACGAGTGGTACAAGGCCGCTTACTACAATAACGCAACCGCGACCTACTCGCTTTATCCGAACAGGCAAAACACTGTCACCACCGCAGACGCGAATTACGGCAGCGTGATCGGTTCAAGCACGAATTTCGGATCTTACAGCGGCGATCCAAGCTTCTACGGCACCTTCGACCAAGGCGGCAACGTGTGGGAATGGAACGATGCCGTCATCAGCTCGTCGCGCGGGCTGCGCGGTGGCTCATGGGACAGCGATGGCATCTACCTGAGGTCCGATGAAAGCTTCAGCACCGACCCGTCCTACGGCAACTTCCGCTCCTACGGGTTCCGCCTCGCCAGTGTCCCTGAACCGAGCGGACTGGTCCTGACGATGTTGATCAGCGGGGGGTTCTTATGCTATCGCAAAAAATGAGTCTTTGCTTTGAGCTTATATCCTGAAAACGCCGCCGTGGAGACATCCTCGACTTAGAAGTCATCGTCGGAGCGGAGGGCAAAACGTGCCGACTCGTCGCCATGCCTGCGGCCCCGGAAGTCGTTGCCGCCGGGCGTGCCGAACGGAGGAACAAAGCCCGCCAAAGCGGCAAACAACCCTGCCCGGCAGGTCTTGTCCGCGACGGCTGGCACATCATGCTGACCAATCTGACAAAAGAACAGGCGGACGTGAGCCAACTCGTCGCGATCCACGCGGCGAAGGTGGGATGCTTGATGCCGCACTTCCGGGAGAATGCCGGCGCGCTGAGGCTGCTGGATTCAAACGCCGCGAGAACCTCCCGCTTGTATTGCGTGAAATGCGAGTCAGCCGGAATCAGCGCAGCGAGGCCGCGATGTCGTCGGCGAGACGGGAAAGCAGCCGCGATTGGGCGGCGACCAGCGGCTGGTAGCCGTCGGCGGCGAGCGGTTGGCGGCCGGTGAAGGTGCGGGAGGCGACGATGCGGCGTTCGGGCAGGGCGTAGGCGCGCCAGCCGGCCTCGATCACGGCATGGCCGTCGGCGGCGCCGTGGAACTGGCGGATGTCGAGCGTGATCTGATAGTGCAGGCCGTCGTCGCCGCGCCACGGATAGGTGCGGATGTTGCCGGTATTGAGGCGGCGGCCGAGGTTGGTGGCGGTGACGCGGGCGATGGATGAGGAAAGATCTCCGGCCCAGCGGTGGCTTTCGGCGATGCCGAGTTGGTTTTCCGCCTGGGCGATGACGAGGTTCGGGCGGTCGATGTATTCGGCCAGCGCAACGGGGCCCACGCCGATGCCGGTGCCGCCGCCGGATGGGGCGGGGCCATCGCCGGTGAGCATGTAGAACGAGCGCGCGCCGGTGCCGCAAGCGGCGAGCAGGAGGCAGGCGAGCAGGAAAAATGGCAATCGGATCATGGCGTGGGATCAGCGCGGGGCTTTGGGCAGCGGGTTGCCGGTGGAGTCGCGACCGAAGAGTAGCGAGTTCGGCTTTTCCTCGATGGTGGCGGAGGCCGCCTTGATCGAGCGCAGCGAGGCGCGCAATTCGTCGAGCGCGCGCAGCAGGTCGCCTTGCATCGCGCCGTCGGGGCCGAGGCTGGCGACGGATTTCCGGAGTTCGGCGATCGATTCGCGGAGGTCGGCCGGCAATTCGCGGAACTCGGGGTTTTCCAGCGTTTCGCGGGCGGCGGCGGCGGCGGCTTCGAGTTCGTCGAGTGTCGAGCGCGCCTCGGCGATGGTGGTTTTCGCCTCGGCGGCGGCGGCGGCGATGTCGCCCACGGCCTGGTCGAGTGGCAGGGCTTCAAGTTGGTCGAGGATGGAGCTGAGTTTCGCTTCCCATTGCAGGAAACCGGATGAGACCGTGGGGAAGACGAGATGTTCGCCGTAGCGTTCCATCGTCGCCGGCGTGGCCTCCGGGTAGTAATCGAGATCCACGAACAAGGCCCCGGTGATCAGGTTCCCGGTGCGCAGCGCGGCACGCAGTCCCTTGGCCATCTCGTCTTGGAAAAAGTCGGAGTCTTTTTCGATCATGGCCTTGGCGGTTTCCGGGCGGACCAACGCCGGGTCCAGCTCGATGAGCACGGGAATCCGCGGGTCCGCCGCGCCGATCACCAGATCGAAGGAAATTTTCGCCACCCGGCCGATGCTGATGCCGCGGAATTCGACCGGCGCTTTGGGGCTCAGT
>JBMTCD010000087.1:0-13641 GCA_049430545.1 Luteolibacter sp. | reverse complement strand
GCCGTCTGCCACTGGTAGGTGTCCAGCGTGCGGGGCTTCATCGCCTTGTCGACGCGGGCCTTGTGATTTTCCGGGCTGATCCACCAGGCATGACGGCCGCTCTCGCCGACGGGTGTCAGGTAGGCGCGGGTGACCGAATGCAGTTTGTTTTGCTGTTCGGCGGTGAGGCCCGGGGTTTCGTCGTCGAAACCAAGGCTGCCTTTGCCGACGAGTTTCACCCAGTTGGAATCCGACGCGCCGGGGATGTTGTCCGGAGCGTTGATGTCGGTGTGCTTGCCGGGGGGCAGGGAAAGCAGCCAGCGGCGGAACATGTTTTCGCGGCGTGCGGTGTAGGTGTCCTGGATTTCGAGGGTTTGCCCCTTTTCCGGGTGGGTGTATTCGGTATTGAGCCAATCGCCCCAGGAATCGTAGCTGGCGACCCAGCGGGACTGCGCCACGCCCTCGATGGTTTCGCTGTCCTCGTTGGTGTCGAAAATGGCGGCCTCGGCGCTGATCCGCATGTCAGGCCCCATTTCCTTTTGCAGCTCGCCAAGTGCAACCAGCAATGCGACACGGGCGTTGGCCTGCGCCTCGGCCTGGGCCTGGGTCTGGGTGCTGGCGCGCAGCGAGACGGCGGAAAGGCCCATGAGGCCCACACACATGACGGCAAGCAGCACCATCAGGGATATGGTTGTGACGAGGGCGAAGCCACGTGGACGGTTCGGAATGCGTGGAATCAAGTTCATGGTGAATCGCGTGAGGTTTGTAATCACAAAGTATTAGGCTGCTTTTTTAAGCTCGGAGCAGACGGATGCAAGGCTCCAGTGCAGACACGCAGGATTTTTTTTGAGCTACTGAGGATTTGGCGGGCACTGCGATTGGTTCAAATGAACAACTCACGCGCCCAACGCCCGGCTTGAGAATCATCACTCGTCTTGCTGGGTCAGCAGGAACTCGTCCACCGCCCGGTAGGTGATTCGGTTCTTCACAGGGTCCACGTAGAAAAACACGTAATAGCGCGTCTGGGTGCTCTTGGGCCACTTCATCGACTTGATCAGCCGGTTGCCTTCCGGCTCCTTCACCCCCAGACCGATCCGGTAAAAACCTTCCTCCCCTCCCCGGGGCGTCACCACCGTGCTCTTCCCCGGATTCAGCTCGAATTTCGACGATCCCAGAAAACCCAACACCGGCTTGTTTGCATTGTTGAAAAGATACACGTCGCCCGCTCCGAAGCCTGGCTGGTTCGCAGGCAGCACCACGGGCGAATAACCCGGTTTCCCCGGATTGAGCAGCAGCAGGCAGATGAAATCCTTGCCCTCCTCGGCCAGCTTCACGGATGCCAATGGCAGGTTTTTGTCGATCGACCAGACGCTGAACACGAGCGAAGGCGGCTCCTGCTCCGCAGACAGATTGTTCATTGGCAGGTCGAAAGGGGCGGACCGGATCTCTGCGGCAGCCAAGGCAACCTTGCCCAAGTCATTCGGAACGGCCTGGGCAAGGAACCTCACCTTGACTCCTTCCGCTCCCTTGTCTTGGGCCGCCGCGCAAAGGCTCGCCAAAATGAATGCGTGAAACAACTGAAGAAGGATTCGCGCCATGGCGGGAATTTTCATATTTCGGCCGGGTTGAGCCAGCGGAAAGATGACAAAATGAAGCGTCGGCCGAACGTCTTGTTGGCATTCTTCACGAGCTTGGCCGGAGGCGTCGCCGCTTTTTCCGAAGCATCGACATACTCGCGGTCGCGCTCGAGCACGGCCTCGCACCATGCCCGGGCGGTCACATTGCCGCCTTTGTCCACGGCCTCGCCATAGGCGCGGATGATGAAACTGTCCGAGCGCGCGGAAAGAACCGGCGCGATCGGTGTCAGGATATCCGCCTGTTTCACCAGGGAAGGCGCCCCGTAATGCATCGCGCCCGCTTCTGCTTCAGGAAACTCGAAACGATTCGCCACAGTTTGGGGGACCGCGCGGGCGGAATTCTGCCGCTTGTTGATGGAAACATCCTTGGAATCCAACGCGCTCTGGATCGCCCCCGCCCTCGCAAGCTCCTTGTTGGTGCCCACCCTGCGGTTCACGAAATCCGCGAGGCTCAGGAACGGGCCACGCTTTCTGACCTCTTTCACCAAGGCCTCGGCAAGTTCCCCGATCTCATCGTCACTCAGGGTCCGGCGCCCGTGCCAGTCCTCCGGGCTCATCGTCCCGCTGTCCGAGACCAAGGTGTCCGACGGGGCGCCGATGTTCGGAACCGGTGTAGTTCCGTCGCCCGCTTTGGCGGTCTCCTTTCCGGCCGCGTTGCGGATGACGATCTCTCGATCCCTCAAGGCGCCGATGAGGGCCTTCCAGGCCTCCACTGATGTTGAGTTGACATTGAACATGCCTTCGACCCGCAGATGGCTCGCCACTTCGTTCACGGCATCATCCGTCGGGATGCCTTTAGAAAAAAACCGGGCCATGAGCTGATCCACGGATTCCCTTGTCTTCACTGCGAGATATCTGGCCACGGGCAGGGCTTCACGGCCACCGAAGAAGTCACGGGCCACGGTTTCCTGATTCTTGTCCGAGGGGAACACCGGGAGGTTTTGCGGAGCAATGCCGGAAAAGAACCAATCGTCCCACAATTCCCGGTTCGCGAGATAGGAGTGGTCTGCAAGTGGATGAGGATAATTCGGAATGTTGTGGACCGTCTGGCCGGAAGGAATCACCGAGGGAGCCAACGAGTTTCCGATGGCATGGGAAACCTGCGGCTCAAGCGGATAGGCCATGGAGGCACTGCTTCCCCTCAGGGGTTGGCTGGGATTGTTCGGATCCTTCGGCTTTGAGGCCATGTTGAATCCGTTGGCAAACGAATGCTGCAGTGCCGCGAGCGAAACGATCGGCTGGCGGGGCACACTGTGGGTGGTGACGATGCTGGAACCGAGCTCGGAGCCCAGACTGGACCCGAAATACCCCTGGCCGCTCTGCGATTCATCCAACGGGGCATCCAGCCAACTGGTCAAGCCGGCGATCTTGGATTCAAAGGGCATCATGTCACGCTCCCGTTTCGAAAGATCGTAAAAATTGAGGCTGTAGGCCCGGGGGTTGAGCCGCGAAAACATGCGTGAGCCGGACAGGTTTTCCTCCTCGGTTTTCACGAAGTAAGAATGGATCATGAACGTTGCCTTTTCACTCAGCAGCGCGGCCACGGGAAGGGTGCGTGTCATGGCCGGTCCTGAAATTTCAGGATACACCTCGGGGTGGACATCACCACGGACGTCGTGCGGATTCGGCATATTTCGCTGGTCATTCATCGTTCTGACTTCACCCACCTGCACCCGCGCATATCCGGAGCGGCTGTCGACAGACATATAGCCATGGTTGGTCTGCCCGCGGCCACCCAATTCCAAGTTGATGTGGGTAAGGGAAAACCGCTGCGAATTGCTTCCCTCGCTGGCTGCCCGCGGGGTAACCGAGTAGGATACCTGATCTCTCTGCGATACCACGATGCGGACATCATTGTCCCTGTCACCCGTGCTCGCAGCCAGCAGTGGAACGCGGAATCCGCCTCCGTAATTGAAACCTTTGATTCCGTTGAAACCCTCCCAGCCGCCGACACTCTGCCCCCTGCTGTCCTGGGATTGGGTCCCGCCTTCCTGTGAGATCTTGACTACTTCACCTGGCTTCAGCGTCAGGGTTTCCGCCACTCCGGCGTTCAGCTTCAGGAAATTCGCATCGTTCTTCCAATTCGATGTCTTGAGGATGGAACAGGGAATTTGCGGTCCTCCGTTGATTGACACGTTGATGTTGCAGGGAATCATCCAGAAGGAGTAGAGATAATTCCAGCGAAGCTGCCGGTCCACGACGTGCCTCGGAATGTCAACAGACACATCCAGGGGGTTCCACAGGGTGACAACCGGATCAAAATTCAACCACAGGACAAGCCTGCCTCCCTCTTGCGGATGAGGAGCCGCTTCAAACGAGTAGATCGTCTGGTAATTGATCGTGATCGGATGTTTGAACCGGTCCCAGAAATCCTCCGCAATTTCCTGCTGCGTGCGCTTGGTTTGAAGATAGGGTGCGTCGGACGGCATCGCGCCGCCTGTGGTGAAGCTCTGGCCGCCACCGTATTTCAACTGCCTGTAAAGATGGTAGTAACTCCAGATCTCCATGAAATTGATCCCCACCTCTTCGTTTCCCGTCATCTGGCTGCGTGCCGTGTAGAGCACGTTTTCCTTTTTTTTCAGATCAGGAGGCGAAATGAAGGTCTCCAGTTTCATCGAGAGATCCTTGCGGAAACCGCCATCGCGGACGTTGGTGAGCAGGCCGCTGGATGAGGCCGCCAGATCATGAAACAAGGGGCGGGGGCTGGCGTTATCCGCCGCGATGAAAGCGGATTGCTGCCAACTGGTGACCAGCGGCAGCCGGGGATCCCGGATGTCCAGGCCTTTGAACGGTTGGTCGCCGGCGGCGGTTTTCACCAGCTCGGCGGCATTGCGGGGAGCGGATTGCAAGCTGTTGCGCAGCGCGGCAAGGCTGGTTTTATCCGATGGCGGAGGCATGGCCAGGGCGGCCTTCACCCCTTGGTCGGCCAACCACCATGCCAGGTTGCCGGACAAGCCCGCCCCCTGCTTCACCGGGACCAGCCGGGCATCCACCGCACCCGCCGCGGCATCGCCGAGCGTGCCGGCCCCCACCATCTCGACCACGTCCGGGCCCGAAAGGCCGGTTTCCGGCGCATTCAAGGCCGTCATGGCATCGGGCGCGCCGGACACCAGCCAGGACCGGAACATCGGAGCGGGACGTGACTCGTTGTCCGCCGGCCAGGACTCGAACACCCCGGTCCAGTGACGATTCCTCGGTGCCGAAGCACTCGTCTCACCATCGCTGCCCGGCTTGGCAAGTTGATCGGCAGTGATGGAAATCCGCTGGTCGGGACCCATTCCCTTCTGCAATTCCCCGATGGCCGTCATCAGCGCGAGTCGTGCATTGGCCTGCGCCTCGGCTAGTGCCTGCGCCTGGCTGCTGCTGCGCAGCGAAACCGCCGATAGCCCGAGCAGGCCCACGCACATCACTGCAAGCAGGACCATCAGGGAAACGGTGGTGACCAAGGCGAAGCCCCGTGGAGGCGCCATGGCGCAGCGAAGCGGTTTCATGGGGAAGCGGGCGGGTTGCAAGATTCCAATGCGTGATATCAATGATCAGCACATGGCGCGAAAGCAGGCACATGCGGGATCACAATCGGCAAGGTTGATGACAATGGCAGGAGCGCCGAAGCAAGCTGGAATGTGCGGGCCACGGGCAACTTTCGTTGTCGCGTGAGCCGGCATCGTGGAGTATCAGGCAGGCATCAAAGGAAATCCCGGACAGTGTGCATGCGGATGTGTTTGCTTTCGGGATCGTGATAGAAAAAGATCATGCTGCGGGCTTGATCGCCAACTGGCCAACGCGAGCTGAAGAAAGCGCGCGGTTCGTTGTCCTTGCGGAAGTAGAACATCGCATGGGCCAACTTGCTGCCTTCCTCCGCTTTGGGTTTGAGAATCGTGTGGCTGCCCGGCTTGACGACAAATTTCTCCTCACCCACGACCCCCGCGATGTCGACCTTGGCGGCATTAAGGAACAGAAACTTGCCGCCACCGAAGGCGCCGATCCGGCCATCGAGCGCGATCAGCTCGAAGCCATCGGCATTTGAATCGCCCTTGCGGACCAGGAGCAGCATCTGCTGCGGCGAGGCAGGGGCCTCGGTGCGTCCGTATTCCTTGAACGCCGGCTTGCCATCCGCCCCCTCGACGGTTTCACCCACCGACCAGACACCGGTGGACACCACGCTCAGTGGTTGGGAAAACTCGTTGCTGGGAGCCTCGATCTCGACGATCTTCCCTTCCGCCACCCTGAGTTCGACCTTCAGCGGTTCGACCGACTTGGGAAAAGACAGGAAACGCAGCTTGATCTCACCCGCATTCTGCGCGTCGCAGGGCAACAGGCACAGGGCAAGCAGGCCGGCGGCCATGGCCGGAAAAAAGTGCGTTTGCTTTCTCATGGGAACTAGGAGTGAGGGTTCCGGCCGGATGCGGCAAGCAGGAATCAGACTTCTTCCGGATTCATCCAACGGAAGTTGACGATCTCCAGCTTGCGGCCGAACGCCTTGTTTGCCTTGGACTTCAGACTGGCCTGCCTGACATGGGCCTGGTCGGCCGGATCGAAATAATCCGGAACGCGCTGGACCACCGCCTCGCACCAGGCACGGGCGACGACGTTGCCGGCGCTGTCAAGCGCGTCGCCGTAAGTGCGGATCACGAAAGTGTCGCCACGCGGAGTGAACTGGGCGGCGAAGTTGCGCAGCACATCGGCCTGATCCACATAAGCGGCGCTGCCGTAGGCGACCGGCCCTTCGAGCGCTTGGCGGAATGCGGGGGTCATTGCGTCGGCCTCGCGGCCGAACTGCCGCGTGTTGTTGCGGAAACCGGCATTGATCGAGACATCCGGATCATCGAGCGCCGCCTGCAATGCGCCTTTGACGGAGAGATCCGGGTTGGCGGAATCCAGCCGGCGGTTCACAAATTCCGACAGGGAGAGGAACGGGCCGCGCCGCTTGACCTGCTTGACGATGGCTTTGGCAAGCTCGTCGATTTCCGTCTCGTTGAGTTCACGCCAGGAATACCATTGCCCGGGATCCTGTGGATCGTTGGTGCCTTTCACCGGTTCGCCGTTCGGCAGTGAAAATGGCCCGACAGGCGTCCCGCTGGCAGTGGCGGAATCAGGGTTGGTCACGCCGTTGAGCGCCCGCTCCTTGTCCAGATAGGCCACTGGCTTGCCCTTCAGGCTTGAAAGCACTGTCTTCCAGGCAGCGACCGAAGTCGAGTTCACGTTGAAAGGCCCCTCGACCATCAAGTGGGCGGCAATCCTGTCGGCAAGTCCCCCGTTGAAGACCGAGGACTTGGTCAACAATTCGTCGAGCCCCGCCGTGTCGAGATTGCGGGCGTAAGGTGTGATGCGGCGGTTGGGCAACGGAACAGGGTCATCCTTGAAAAAGAAATCGAAAGCCACCTCCTTGGTGGTTTTTTTGGCGCCGCCGTAGGCTTTCACCGCGAATGGTACCGGCGAGATCGAGGAGAAGAAGAACTCGTCCCACAGCGCCTTGTTGGCGAGGTAGGAGTGGTCGGCAAAAGTCCTGTTCTTGGCCGGGATGTCCATGTTGTAATGACGGCTGATGGTGGTGTAGGCCTTGTCCGCCGGAATGATGGGGTGGGCATAGGAATTGCCGATGGCCTGCAGGGTGAGTGGAAACAGCCCGCCGTGGCCGGTGGCGGTGACTTTCTGGAAGCTTTTCCAGCGGTCGTTGGAAACCTGGACCAGCCCGTAGTATCCTGAACTCTCACTGTCGATTCCGCTGCCGATGCCGCAAGGGGCGTCCGAGGCGATGCTGAAGCCGCCGAGATGGGCGTGGCTGAGGGCGGCAAGGGACATCGGCGGGACGACCGGCACCTCCTGTTGGACGACGTGGGTGGTGCCGGACTCCGGGGTGTAGCCGCCGCCATAATAGCCATTGTTGTCCGCGCTGACCTGGACATTGGCCTCGAAGATGGAATTGACGTCCTGGACCCACCAGTTCCAGCCGTAGTTGTAGAGCGAATTTCCATCGTCGCGGTCGATGAACGACGGGACGATCGCGGTGGAGTGCAGGAAAGGCCGGCTGGCGAACTTGCGCCCGCCAAAGCTGCCGCCATTGCTGGATTCGCTTGTTTCCGCTCCAGCCATCAGGGCGAATTGCAGGAAAGGCCATGCCTCTTGGTTCCGGCTGGCCTGAATGATGCTTGAGCCGCTGCGGGACGCGGAGGTGAGCAGCCGCGCGCCTTTGGGAAAACCCTTGGTGATCAGACTGGCGTTGAAATTCACCGTGCTGGTGCCGCTGCCATAACGGCTGAGGAATTGATAATCGCGGAAGTGCCAGAGTCCGCCTGTTCCACTCCGGTTCTGGTGGCTGGTCTGGATCATGAAGAACTGCAATCCGGAGCCGGGCAATTCGTTGCCGGCGCTGAGCGCTTCGATCCCGTTGGCCGATTCGGGGCTCACCGTGAAGGAAATCGAATCAGAGGCCTTGAAGGTGAGGCGGTTGTTGGCGACGTGATTGGCATCCGTGGCCTGGATGCTCGGTGCCGAGTTGCGCAGCAACAGAAACGCCGCGGGATCCCAGCCGGACACCACTTCATGGTTCGGGTTGAAATTGTCGGTTTTGCCGAAGTTGAACACTCCGGGGCGGTGGGGCAGCGAGAAGACCTTCACCTCGCCGGGCTCGAAGCGGATCCGGTTGAGCCCTGAAAAATACAGGCTGAAGATATTGGACTTGCCGCCGGCGCCGCCGGATGCGGAACCGCTCTGCGCGGCCCAGGTCATGTTGACCGGCCCGGAGATGAACCTGCCGTTGTTCTTGTTCCACTGGATGAAGAACGGCACGTTGCTCAGCCGCAGCATCATGGCGTTGTAGTAGGGGTCGCCGAAGTTCATGACCAGCGGCAGGTTGGTCGGGTTCCAAAGCGTCACCGAGGGAGTAATGCCGAGCACGAGGCGGTGGGTGTCCGGGGCCGGGTTGTTGCGGCTCGGCACGGGTGGCGGCTCAATCGCTTCCGCGCTCATGTTCAGCAGGAACTGGATTTTGACCGGCACCGGACGGCGGTAGAGCGTGGTGTAGCCGCGGAGGAATTTCTCGGTGCTTTGGTTGTTGCCGAAATCGGGAGCCGTGATCTGGAGGCCGTTTGGTATGAGATTCGACGAATAGCGCACGCCCTCCTTCCAGCCAAATCGGGCACCATCGTAAAGTTGGTAGAAGACGGCCAGATCCTGAATCGGCACGCGCTCCTGGCCATCGGTATCAAAACGATAGAGCATGAACTCATCCGAAGTCTCCGCCGGATTGCCGCTCCGGTCCTGCTGTAGCGGCCGCTCCAGCAGTGGGGTCAGCTCGCGCTTGAGACCGCCCTCGCGGCCGGCGGCGCGCACTTGACGCGAGAAGGTCGTGACATGGTGGAAATTGCGCTCCGCCTGCTCGGCGGCACCCTCGACGAGGCTCACGCTCATCAGCGATGGCAGTCCGGCGAGTTGTTGTTCCCTGGTGACGTTTTCCAAACCGGGGATGCTGCGGGTGCCGGTCGATCCGGGAGCCTGCAGGCGGGCAAGGCGCTGGGCCAACGAATCGGCCGGATCGATCTCGTAACTGTCGCCCATCAGACGGGCCTTCTGGCTTTCGTCGCCGACCCACCAGCCGTAGCGGCCCCGGAGGGCGGAACTCCCGCTGGATTCGACGGGAAGCAGGCGGGCACTGACATAGTCGCGGGCATCGACTCCCTGAACGGCGGATCCCAGCGTGCCCTCGCCCACAAGCCGCACGGCGGCGGCGTTCTTGCCCGGCAGCTTGGTGCCATCAAGGGCAAGGCTGAGGGGGCTGCTGAGGTTGGAGGCCTCTCCGGGATTAAGCGAAAGCAGCCAGGAGCGGAAATGATCGGCGCGGCCCGCGGTGTAGGTGGGACTCATGCCATTGGGCACAGAGCGGGAATCGGGAATGGTCTGGTGGGCGCTGGGCGGGCTGGGTGTCGGATTGTCCGGATCCGCAGGGCCTGCCTGCCAAGAATTCCAGACACCGGTCCAGTTGGGGTTGGGTATTTTGCCGGCCGAGCTGCCAGGGTCCTCCAAAATCGCGGAATTGGCCGAAACGCGCTGGTCGGGACCGATTTGTTTTTGCAACTCGCCGATGGCGATCATCAGGGCGAGGCGGGCATTGGCCTGAGCCTCGGCCTGGGCCTGCGTTTGAGTGCTGCTGCGCAACGAGACGGCGGAAAGACCGAGCAAACCCACACACATGACAGCCAGCAGGACCATCAAGGAAACGGTCACGACCAACGCGAAGCCGCGGGCGCATTTTCTGGAAATCAGGAACAATTTCATTTTTCTATGTTCGACATTGTCTTCACAAAGTATTTGCCGGTTGTTCCCCCTGCAAGTTGGAATTTCCGGCACTTTGCGCGAGGTGAAGGTAGAAGTTGCGAAGTGTGTGATCCGGATTGGCATATGGACAACAGCACGCTGGAACCGGGGAGTCGGCGAATATTGCAATCGTGGTGGGTTTGGTATCATCAGGGGCACACCCGGCCGGCTTCAATTGGAAACCCTCAGGCCCGGCCGAGTTGGCAACGCCAAATCGCGCCCTTGCCAGGAGTCTTGCGGAAAAAGCCGTTGTCAAAGGTCCTTCTTTTTTTCCGCCATCCGGAAATCGGAAAACGACCGGACTCTCGGGGCGCGCCGGTTTCCCTCATCGAAGACGAAAACCAGGCTGCGGGCGCTGGGATCGTGGCGCCACCGACTCTCGATGAGGGGATGCGTCCGATCGTCATTCGGCACGCGGAAGTAGATTTCCACCGGGTAGTCGCCCTGCTCAAGCGCGGGTTCCTTGACAAGGGTGGATTTCATGGGCGGCAAATTGAGGGTGGATCTGCCGATTTTTCCCGCGATTTGCTTGGGGGTCAGGTTGAACCAGAGCATATCGCCACGTCCCACATGGTCATGACCTGCATTGACGCATTGCATGCGCAGCGGCAAGGCCTGGTTCGCAGGGTCATGGGCGATGAGAAGATAGAAATCCATAACTCCGGCCGGAATCACCACGGAAGGTGTTGCTTCCGGAATGTCATCGGCTTCGCCCGCCGGTGAGGTGAGAAGCCAGAGCTTGAGATCTCCGGGGCGAAACTCATAGACCGGCGAGAGACTCAGCCTGGGAAGCTCCACTTCCCGGGATTGTTTTCCATCGAACAAGTAATAGGCATGCGCGGCCTGCTCAGGTCCGTTGAGGAACAGCGTGCGGCAGGTTCGCATTCGCTCTTGCGCGTTGAGGATGGGCGAGAGGCAAAGGATAAGGAGCAGCAGGATGGGTTTCATTTGTTGTTGCGGGATATTCGTTGGTTTGCGGATTTGCCCAGCTTGTCACACTTCATTGGAGTTCAACCAACGGAATGAGAGGATCTTGAATTGGCGGCCGTAGGTTGTATTCGCCTGTCGGCGAGGGGCGTCAGTGAGATCGGCCGCCTCGGTGGAATCGACGAAATCGCGGCCCCGCCGCACGGTGGCCTCACACCAGGCACGGGCCCGCACCTGGCCTGCGGCGTCACGGGAATCGCCGTATGCCCGGATCGTGAAGGTGTCGTCGCGCGCCGACAGAATCGGGGCCAACGGGCGCAGAACATCCGCCTGGCGCGTCCAGCCCGGGAGGCCGTAGGTGTTGTGCCCGACGGCCGCTTCCGGGAAGACATAGCCCGTGTCACGCAGGGCGCCTCCCCGGAATGGCGTGGCCAACGATGCCACGGATTCATTTTGAATCAGCTTGAAGGGATTGAGGCTGGGATTCTCCGCCAGGGCATTGAGCGCCACCTGGATCGCGCCGCCCAGAGCAAGGTCCGTATCATTCGAAAGCTGCCGGTTGACAAACTCGGAGAGCGACAGGAACGGACCGCGCAGACGGACCTGCTTGACCACTTCTTCGGCAAGAAAATCCAACATCTCGTCGGTCAGGACGCGGTAGCCGGTGAATTCCGTGGTGTCGGCGTACTCTCCGGGGACTTGAGGCGCTTCGCCCGCCTCCCGGTCGCCGGCAACACTGGTGCGGCTGAAGGCGAAATCGGTGCGGGCGGAGAGTTCGATCGATCCATCGCGCCGGGAATATGGGATCTTCCGGTTGCGGGCATGGCCAAGCAGGGCTCGCCATGCCTTCACCGAGGTCGAGTTGACGTTGAACATGCCCTCGACCTCCAGGCGGGAAGCGATTTTTTTCCAGGAGTCCGCGGGAGCCACCTGCTCGGTGTAAGTCTTGTTGGCGGCGCTGGCGTCCGAAGTCGCATCCTCAAGGATGGGGCGGTAGGAACGGTTGGCCAGTGGATCCTTGCCCGTCAGGAAATCGATGAAGTTGTCCTTGAGGCTCTGACCACTTGGGCCGAAGGCGGCGGGCTCCGGGGCGATGGATGAAAAGAACCAGTCATCGAACAGGACATGGTTCGCGCAATAGGAATCGTCCTGCTGCTCGTTATCGCGTCGGTTGGCCCTGGGATTTCCGGAATCGTTGACGACCGAGCCTTTGGAGATGAGGGGTGACGCGTCTGAATTGGCGACCACGTTGCCAGTGTAGGGAGGGGTCGGGTTCAAGCCCCGGATCTGCATGTGGGTCAGGTCGGCCAGCGAAACCAGCGGCCGGGTGGGCAGCTCGGCGGTGACGATCCGGGAGACGCCCTCGGCCTTGCGCACTCCGGTGACGATGTAGCTGCTGTTGGTCGAATTATCGACATTCGGCAGCATGTCGTCCCCGCCGGAAGAATGCTCCACCACGCTGAAGTCCCATGGGCAATTGAGGAGGTTGTCATTGCCGGGATAGACATCCGTGAATCGCGGTTCGCCATTGGAGGAAAAGAAGTCCACCACGGGTTCGGCCTGAACGACTCCCTTCGTGGCGGTCGCCCTGAAATTGGCGATGCGGGAACCCAGCATCATTGATAGAAAAGGAACCGGGTTCGCCGCGCACTGGGCCAATGTGGCTGATGCCAGTCCAAGTTTCGGCGGATAGAGCTTATCCGCGTCCTGCATGTCGTAGAAGATCTGGAACCAGCTGTGTGAGCGGCCCGAGCCGATGGTGTCGATGAACCACTGATAGGCGGACCCGCATACCGGCCGTCCCTGATACACGCGGGATGGAACGTCGAATTTGGCATCGACCCCCATGGTCACCGATCCGGGCAATGACACAAGATCACCGGATCCACCGGCTTGTCTCCCCAGCTTCTTGTCCATAGTGAAGAAGATTCCCACGCCCGTCCGGACCCCCGGAGACAGATTGAGGGTCACCCTGCGGGTTGCCGTCACATCCTGCAAGGATCCTGCGGGTGGGCTGAAAATACGTGTTTCCCCGGGTTCCAGTATCATCGGATTCTGGTTCAGATGGATTCTGAGGTCCTGGTGGAAATGATTGTCCGTGCCGATGGAATTGGTCTGATAGGAAGTCAGGCTGCTGCCACCCTGGACGGCGTAGTATTCCTCCGGCAAAGCCGGCGCACCGGCCCCTGAAAACTTGTGCCTCAGAGCCAGCGGCAGGGCATAGGCCGGATTGATGATCAGCGTGCCGTCGAGGGTGATTCTTGTATTGTAGGGATTCCATACGGTGACGAGGGGGGTGTAGAGGACCGCCGGGCGATACCTTCCACGCCCCGCTCCCTGGGTGGTGGCGTAATGGGAGGCAATGATTTGAATCCTGGCCATCTGGGGCAGGAGCCGGATATCATGGAACGTCAGCGCGGCATTTCCCGGGGTGCCGTCATCCACCCAGCTCTGGTGGTTGATGTTCGGCGCGCGCGAAGGTGAGGACGTGGCCGTCATCCGCTTGTAGAGTGTCGCGTAGCTCCTGATTTTCGCCCAGCTTGCGATCGGGCCACGCCTGGCCCAGAACTCCCGCAGACCCGAAGCGCGGTAGTCGGCCCAATGATAGAGCATGCTATTGGCCGGCTGATAATCCGCCGCGTTTGCCGGCCGGGTGTATTTCAGATGCTCGGTCGGGCTGATTTTGAAAAACTCCAATCCGGTGCCGGGCTGCCTGTCCCAATTCTCGGTGAGCAGGGAAAGATCCTTTTTCCAGCCGCCGGTGGCGACGTTGGTTAGCAGTCCC
>JBMTCD010000086.1:0-13817 GCA_049430545.1 Luteolibacter sp. | reverse complement strand
GTGGCGGACGACGGCCGGCCGCTGGTGGTGGCGACCACGGCGATGGTGCGCGATCTCACGGAGCAGCTCGGGGGCGATGCGGTGCGGGTGGTCGGCCTGATGGGTCCGGGGGTGGATCCGCACAACTACGTGCCGCGCATGAGCGACACGCGCTTGTTGGAGGAGGCGGATCTGGTGCTTTACAGCGGGCTGCATTTGGAAGGGCGGTTCCAATCGACGCTGGAGGCGATGGCCGAGAGGGGCCGGAATGTGTTGGCGGTGAGCGCGGGGGTGCCGGATGAGCGCTTGCTGGCCCCGCAGGAGGACTTCAAGGGCACCAAGGACCCGCATTTCTGGGGCGACCCGCAATTGTGGTCGCTGGCGGTGGCACCGGTGGTCGATGCGCTCCGGAAAATCGCGCCGGACGATGCGGAGGCAATCGTGCAACGCGGCGAGGCCTACCGCGCGGAACTGGCGGAACTGGACCGTTGGGCGCGCGAGAAACTTGCGCGCGTGCCGGAGGATCGGCGGGTGCTGGTCACCAGCCATGATGCGTTCTTTTATTTCGGCCGCGCCTATGGCTTCGGGGTGCGCGGCTTGCAGGGCGTCTCGACGGCGGCCGAGGCGGGATTGCGCGACCGTTCGGGTTTGGTGGAATTCCTCCGTTCGCAGGGTGTTCCGACGGTTTTTGCCGAAACCTCGATCAACGAGAAGGGCATTGCCGCCGTGGCCCGCGAGGCGGGGGTGAAACTCTCGCCCGAACCCTTGTTTTCCGACGCGCTGGGCGAGCCCGGCGATGTGGCGACCGTGGACGGCGAGTCCTACGACCGCGGCACCTACACCGGCATGCTCAAGCACAACGTCAACACCATCGTGAAAGGATTGGAATGAAAGCCGCGCAAGACTTCCCGGTTGCGCAAATCATCATGTTCCGCTTTTGAGTCACAGCAATGGACGCACCCGCGCTCGAGACCCATGACCTCTCCGTATCCTATCTGGGGAAGCCGGTCCTGCATGGCGTGGACATCGAGGTGCCGCGCGGCTCGCTCACCGGCATCATGGGGCCGAACGGTGCGGGAAAATCCACCCTGCTCAAGGCGATCATGGGCGTGCTGCCGGCCGACAACGGCTGGGTGAAAATCCTCGGCAAGCCGCTGCGCGCGGTGACCGGGCGGGTGGGCTACGTGCCGCAGCGTGAGGCCGTGGACTGGGATTTCCCGGTGACCGTGGCGGATGTGGCGCTGATGGGCACCTATGCCAACCTCCGGGGATGGTTCGCCCGCCCGGGCAAGGCGGGCCGCAAGCGCTCGCTCGAGGCGCTGGAACAAACCGGCATCCGCGAACTGGCGCACCGCCAGATCGGCGAGTTGAGCGGCGGCCAACAGCAGCGGACCTTCCTCGCCCGGGCGCTGGCTCAAGACGCCGAGATCTATCTGATGGACGAGCCGTTCGCCGGCGTGGACGCGGCCACCGAGCGGGCGATCGTGAGTCTTTTGGGCAAAATGCGCGATGCGGGGAAAACGGTGCTCGTGGTGCATCACGACCTGCGCACCGCCGCGCGTTACTTCGACCGCCTGCTCCTGCTGAACGGCCGGGTGGTGGCGCACGGACCCGTGGAGCGGGTTTTCCGCGAGGAAATCCTCGAGCAAACCTATGGCGGCAGGCTCACGCTGCTCGGTGAGATCGCCGCCCGCGCCGCCCGCGGGGAAGGAGGCGAGGCGCAATGAACGACTGGCTCGCGCCGTCGCTGGCATCGGCCGTGGTGGCGGCATTGCTGTTGGGTGTGTCGTGTGGCCTGCTCGGCACCATCGTGGTGGTGCGGCGGATGGCGCTCACCGGAGATATGATATCACATGCCGTGCTGCCGGGCGTGGTGGCCGGACTGGCTTGGAGCGAAACGCGCAATCCGCTGGTGGTGCTGGCCTGCGCGTTGGCGGCGGGCGTGGCGGGAAGCGCGGCCTTCGCGGCGATCCTCCGCCACACGCGGCTCAAGCCGGACGCGGCGCTGGCCCTGGTGCTCGCGGTGTTTTTCGCGCTCGGCATCGCGATGATCTCGCGGCTCCAGCCATCGGGCGTGCAGGCCTTCCTCTACGGACAGGTGGCGGCCATCGACCGCAACGACCTCAAACTGCTGCTCAGCGCCGGACTGCTCACGGTGGTGGCCGTGCCGGCAGGATTCCACCTGCTGCGGATGGTGTCGTTCGATCCGATGTTCAGCCGCATCATCGGCCTGCCGGTGCGCGCGGTGGAAACGGTGTTTTATGTCCTTCTCACAGCGACCATCGTGATCGCGATGCAGGCGGTGGGCGTGGTGCTGGTGACGGCGATGCTGGTGACGCCTGCGGCGGCGGCGCGGTATTTCACGCGCTCGTTGTCCGTGATGGCGGCGCTGGCCTGTGTGTTCGGGGCCGCCGGCGGGGTCGCGGGCGTGTGGGTTTCCACGCTGCGCGACGGCCTGCCAACCGGTCCGCTGATGGCGCTGGCGGTGACCGCGATTTTCGCGCTGAGCGCGCTGCTCGGGCCTCGGCATGGCTGGCTGCCGCAACTCCTTCGACGCCGCCGTGAACGCATCCGCATCCGCGGCGAGGATATTCTCAAGCATCTCTGGCAGATCGAGGAAAACATCGGCGCGCCCGCCGAGCGGACACTGGAAGAACTTGCCGGCGTGTTCGGGGCCAGCCGCCGCGCGCTGCGGCGCTTCACCGCGTTGGGCCTTCTGGAACGCGAGGGCGGGCTCGTGCGACTCACCGGCAGCGGACACCAACGCGCCACCGAACTTGTCCGCGCGCACCGGCTGTGGGAACGCTATCTGACAGAGCGCGCGGCCTACAAGACCGACCACGTCCACGACACCGCCGAGCGGCTCGAACATTGGATCGACGAGCCGCGCCGGCGGCTGCTCGCCGAACAACTCGGCCAGCCGACCGAGGACCCGCACGGCAGCCCGATCCCACCGGATGAAACGGAGGTGGCGCGATGAGCATCGATTTCTGGCTCGACCCGTGGCGGTCGCTGAGCGGCGTCTGGCTGGTCGTCACCGCCGCGTTCACGGCACTGGCTTGTGGTATTCCCGGAACCTTCCTGGTGTTGCGGCGGATGTCGCTCACAGGCGACGCGATCGGCCACAGCGTGCTGCCGGGCATCGTGATCGGGTTTGTGTTTTCCGGCTCGCTCGATTCGCCGCTGTTGTTGGCCGGCGCGGCGTTATCCGGCTGGCTGGCGGTGATGTGGATCGAGGCGCTGTGTCGGCGCGGTGGCGTGCGTGAAGATGCGGCCACCGGGGTGGTGTTCACCGCGATGTTCGCGTTGGGCGTGGTCTTGATGCGCATGGTCGCCACGCGCGTGGACCTCGATCCCGACTGCGTGTTGTTCGGAAATCTGGAAACCGCGATCCATGGCGCGGGCATGGAAATCGGCGGGACGCGGGTGCCGAACATCGTGTTGACCACTGGCGGCGCGGCGCTGCTGGCGCTCGTTTTCACCGCGCTGATGTATCACCGGCTGCTCGCTTCGTCGTTCGATGCCACGCAGGCCGCGCTGGCCGGCTTGTCACCGGGTTTGGTGCAGTCGTTGCTGTTGGGCCTCACCGCCGCGGTGGTGGTGGCCGCGTTCCAAACGGTGGGCGCGGTGATGTCGGTGGCATTGCTGGTGCTGCCGGCGGCCAGCGCGCTGGCACTTTCCCGGCGGCTGCCGCGGGTGCTGGTGCTGGTGGCGGCGCACAGCGCGGTTTCGGCCGTGGCCGGGCTTTATCTCGCCACCTGGGCGGATTGCAACCTGGGCGCGGCGGTCGTGCTGGCCGGGGCGGCGCTGATGGTGGCGGCCTGGGTGGTCCGGCGCGTCATTCCAACTCTTTGATCCAGATATTGGCGAAATCGATCGAACTGCCGTGGTGTTGCAGGCCGATGGGGCCTTCGGCCGGGATGCCGGGGAGTTCGGCATTGTCGATGACGACACGGCCGTTGAGCGAAACGGTGAGCCGCTCGCCCTTGAGGGTGACCATCATCCGGTTCCATTCGCCGAGCGGGCGGTCGGCGTGCGCCTTGGGCGTGACCCCGGCGCGGACTTCGGGCGGCATGTTGCCATCCTTGCGGTAGCCGTAAACCTCACCGGAACCGACCGTCCAGTTCCAGAGGTTGACCTGGCTCTTGGTGTTGCCGCGCAGGTAGATGCCGCTGTCGTGTTCCTCGATCTCGGCCCGGCCTTGCTCGGAGCCGTCGGGCTGGACGACGGGTTGTTGTTTCATCGGTCCGCGGCCGCTCCAGCGCCAATCGAAGACGAGGGTGAAATCGCGGTAGGATTTCTCGGACCAGAGGTCGTTGATGGCACCCTTTTGGCCGTTGTGCTTGAGGATGCCCTGGGTGGCGAACCAGTTGGTGGTGTCCGGCGTGTGTTTCCAGCCCGTGAGCGATTTGCCGTCGAAGATGCGGGTGTAGCCGGCTGCCTTGACCTCGTCTTCGTTGGCCACCGGCGGCAGCTCACCGATATGGATCTTGCGGAAGGCGACGCGGTCGCCATGGCCGAGGAACGCGATGTGGCCGGCGCGGCGTTTCACGCCTTCATGTTTCAGGTGCCTGGCGGCGAGTTCGTCGAGGTTGGCGTCGAGGATGAGCTGGTCATTGACCTCCACCTTCACGAGCGGGCCGACCACCGTGACGCGTTGCTTGTTCCACTCGCCCGGCGGTTTCAAAGCGCCGCGCTTGGCGGCGGCGAGGGTGTAGAGCGAGCCGTGGAACTGGTAGTCCTTGAGGTCCTTGTATTTCGGGTGGGAGTCCTCGAGGATCTGGATTTCCATCCCGGTGTAGGCACCGTCGCCATGGCCGGGATAGTGGATGCCGAGACCGTTGTTGGAGCCGGGTTGCAGCAGGAATTCGAAATCGAGCACGTAGTTGGCGAAGGTCTGTTCGGTCATCAGCGCCCGGCCTTTGGGGGTGCAGACGATGCAGCCGTCCTCGACCACGTAGCCCTCGCCTTTCCAGCCGGTGAGGTCCTTGCCATTGAAAAGCGGACGAACGGTGAGCACTTCAGCCGCCAGCAGCGGCGAGCACGTCAAGACGATCAATGCGGATATGCGGGCCATGGTTTTCATCACGCGCGAAGCCAAGCAGTTTCAGCCCGAGAGTCCAAGCAGGATTCCACGCGCCTCGCGGGTGGCCGCGGAAACTTCCGGCGCGGTCAGCAATTCCGAGACGACCACCACCCGCCGCGCGCCAGCCGCGATCACTTCCGGCAGGTTCGCGCGCTTGATGCCACCGATGCAGAACGCGGGGATTTTCGCGCCGACCTCGCGTTCCATTGCGGCGATGTCCTGCAAACCGATGCCCGGCCGGCCGAGCTTGGTGGGGGTGGGAAACAGCGGACCGAAGCCGATGTAGTCGAAACCTTCCTCCAGCGCTGCGCGGGCCTGCGCCAGCGAGTGCGTCGAGCGGCCGACGATCTTGCCGGGGCCGACGATTTCCCGCGCGGCAGCCAGCGAGCCGTCGTCCTGGCCGATGTGCACGCCGTCCGCGCCGAGATCCGCGGCAAGTGCGGGGAAATCGTTCAGAATGAACGGCACGCCGGCGGCGCGGCAAAGCGGCAGCAACTCCTCCGCCACGCGACGGATGGTGGCGGGGTCGTGGGACTTCGCGCGGAGTTGAAGCAGATCCGCGCCGCCCTCCAACAGCAACTTGGCGGTGGCGGCGGCGTTTTCCGCAGAGACGTAGCCGAGGTCGAGGATGGCGTAGAGGCGGGCGTGGTGCATTGGATCTAGTCGGACATGTCTGACTAGCCGGACTTTCGTTCTTCCAGAAACCTCGCCACCCAGCCGATGTCGTAGTTTCCGGCAATGAAATCCGGGTGGCTGATGATTTCCTGCTGGAACGGAATGGTGGTCTTGATGCCGCGGATGATGAACTCGCCGAGCGCGCGCTTCATGCGGGCGATGGCAATCTCGCGGGTCGAGGCGGTGACGATGAGCTTGGCGATCATCGAATCGTAGTGCGGCGGCACGGTGTAGCCGCTGTAAACATGGGTGTCCACACGCACGCCCTTGCCGCCGGGCGCATACCAGAGATCGATGGTGCCGGGGCTGGGCGCGAAGTTGTTGTAGGGGTCCTCGGCGTTGATACGGCACTCGATGGAATGGCCGCGCGGGGTGGCTTCGAGCACGTGGCTGGAAAGCGGCTCGCCGGCGGCGACGCGGATCTGTTCCTTGATCAGTTCACAGCCCATCACCTCCTCGGTGACCGGGTGCTCGACCTGGATCCGCGTGTTCATTTCCATGAAATAGAAATCCTCGCCCTTTTCATCCACAAGATACTCGATGGTGCCGGCGTTCTGATAGCCGATGGCGCGGATCAGGTTGGCGGAGGCGTCGCCCATGCGCTGGCGCAGCTCGGGTGTGAGCAGCGGCGACGGGCATTCCTCGATGATCTTCTGGTTGCGGCGCTGCATCGAGCAATCGCGCTCGCCGAGGTGGATGTAGTTGCCGTGCGAATCCCCGATCACCTGGATCTCGACGTGGTGCGGTTTGAGCACGAGTTTCTCGAGATAGCAACTGCCGTTGCCGAAGCAGACGATCGCCTCGCTGGAGGCGGCCTGGAAAAGCTGGATGAAGTCCTCCTCCTTGAAGCACGGGCGCATGCCTCGTCCGCCGCCGCCGGCGGTGGCCTTGATCATGACCGGGAAACCGATTTTTCTCGCTTCCTCGAGCGCGGTCTCCGCATCCGGCATGATGTCGGACCCGGGCGTGATGGGCACGCCGTTGGCCACCGCGGTGGCACGGGCGGTGGCCTTGTCGCCCATCATCGAAATGACTTTTGCGGAAGGGCCGATGAACACGATGCCGGAGGACTCGCAGATTTCCGCAAAGCGGGCGTTTTCCGAGAGAAATCCGTAGCCGGGATGGATGGCATCGACGCCGGTGATTTCCGCGGCCGCCATGATCCGGTCCATTTTCAGATACGATTCCTTGCTCGAACTCGGCCCGATGCAGACCGCCTCATCGGCGAGCTGGACGTGCATCGAATCGACGTCCGCCTCGGAATAAACGGCGACGGATTCGACATCGAGTTCGCGGCAGGCGCGAATGATGCGGAGGGCGATTTCGCCGCGGTTGGCGACCAGGAGGCGCTTGAACATGGAAGGAATCGTGGGTGGTGGATCGGGGAAGGTGGAATCCTTACTTGATGCGGAACAGGACGTCGCCGAACTGGACGGGCGAGCCGTCCTCGGCCACCACGGCGCAGATGGTGCCGGCTTTTTCCGCCTTGATCTCGTTCATCACCTTCATCGCCTCGATGATGCAAATCGTTTGTCCCACCGACACGGTCGAACCGACATCCACGAAGAACGGCGAGTCCGGAGCCGGCTTGCGGTAGAAGGTGCCGACCATCGGCGAAGTGACTTCGGTTCCTTCCGCGGCGGGTGTGACCGGATCCGCGGCGGCGGAAAGTGCGGGAGCGGCCGGCAGGGCCGCAGCATGCACGGGCGCGGGTGCCGGGAGATTGGCCAACAAAGAGCGGAGGTCGTCCGCATCGGTTCCCTTTTTCAACTTGAGATGAAAGTCCTTCTTGGTGAGATCGAAGGTGGTGAGCCCGTGTTCATTCATGAGCTCGACGATGCGACGGATTTCTTGGAGGTCCACGGTGCTGGCAGGTTGGAGGTTGGGATGGGTGCGGGTCGCGCCACGGGGCGCACACTGCCGCGCACGCTAGGACCAGCCGGGGAAGAGCGTCAAGCGGCAAGACCCGGGCGGACAGGCTGGCCTCGGGCGTTGCCCTGCAGCCATTTCGACTTGCCGGGAAAAGCGCCCGCTTGAGTTCACACACCGCATTGCCTGCACCGGAAAGCGGATGAAGTGCCACAGAAAAGCGCATCGCCATCCACAACGATGCAGTGCGGACTTCAGCATGCGCGGCTTCGGCAAAGATCGGATCGTGCCCATCGCTTGGGCCCCCTTGCCCGTTGGATTCACTTCAATCGTCGCTTGACAGCCTGCGCGCGCAGAAAACAAGAAGCTAGGCCGATGAAAGAAGATGCCAACCGGAAGCGGCCTGAGGACTTCGAGCATTTGCTGATGCAACTCGCGATCGATTTCGTCAAAATCCCGTCCTTGCGGGCGGACGAGGGCATCAACCGTGCACTCGCCATCACCGGGGAATTCACCGGCGTGGATCGCAGCTACCTGATGCTCTACCACTTCGACCGCCACTCGATTGAAAACACCCATGAATGGTGTGCCGAGGGCATCGAGCCGATGATCGAGCACCTCCGGGATGTTCCAATGGATGGACTGGTGGAGGATTGGATCAGCGTGCACCAGCGTGGAGATATCGTCCATGTGCCATTGGTCTCGGGTCTTCCCATGGGCAGCGCGTTGAGGGATCTTCTCGAACCGCAGGCCATCGTCACGCTGGTGGCCGTCCCGCTCAAATACGAAGACCAATGCCTTGGTTTTGTCGGCTTCGATGCGGTGCGCAAACCCAAGGAATGGACGGGCCGGGATCTCACGCTGTTGAGGATGTTGGCCGAACTCTTCACCAATGCTGAAATCAGCAGGCGCAAGGCATGGAATATCGAGAAATCACGCCAGCGGGCGGAATCCGCCGAGCGGTTGATGAAAAAAGCACTCGAGGCCACGGGCACCGCCATCTGGGAAACCAGTTGGGACAGCACGCGGGTCCGCATGGTTTCTGGATGGCATCGTCTCACCGGCACGGACTGGGACGGAAAATGGATCCAGAAGGATGAATTCCTCGGCTGCCTGAATCAGGAAGACGCCCAGGTCTTTGATGAGGCACTCTCAACCAGCCTGATGCTGCGGGGTAATTCCTATTCGGCGGAGTTCCGTTTTCGCCACCCTGCCAAGGGCTGGCTGCCGCTACGCACTTGGTGGATTGTCGAAGAGGAGCACACATCCGGCGAAATCAGGCTCTCCGGAGGGACCGTTGACAACTCGGAAACCGTCCGCGCCCGCGCCGATGCCCTGCGCCGGATCGAAATGGAACGATGTCTCAGCAAGATTTCCTCGCGTTTTGTGGATTCAAATTCGTTCGCAAGCTCGGTCGATGCCGGGCTTCGGGACATAGGCCGCTTCAGCGGCGCATGCCGGGCGGATTTCTTCCTGCTGGACCACCGCCGCGGCGTGATGAACAACATATATGAATGGTGCGATGACCAGGTGGCTCCGCAGAAATCCGCGTCCCAGAACATTCCCTTGGATCTGGACCCCGCGGTTTTTCCCAAACTGGCGGCAGGCGAGGTGATCGCCATTCCGGACGTGATGGAGCTGAGTGGAGACCTGCCCGTCAAAGCCCACCTGCTATCGCAGGGCATCCGCTCGCTTGCTTCCGCGCCGTTGTTGATTGGCGGGAAACTCGAGGGCTTCATCGGCGTGGAATCCACCCTCCCCCGCCGCGCATGGTCCACTTCTGATCTTGAACTTCTCCGCACCTGTGCCGCGGTTTTCGCGGGCGCGCTGGCGCGATCGCGCGCGGAATTGACCATCCACCACAGCGAACGGCTTCACCGCGCCATCCTCAACAGCCTCAATGAAATCGTCCTTCTGACCGACGACGACGACAGGATCACTTTCATCAATCAGGCATGGATGGCGGTCACCGGCAGGCCTGTCCATTCCGCCATCGGCCTCCGTCTTGTGGACTTGCTGGATCCACGGGATGCGATAGGGGAACACCGCCGCCGCGGAATGGTTGTCACCGGCATGGAAAACCAACGCTATGTGGTCCGCATGAAGGCCTTCAACGGCGAAACCCTGCATTTGTCGGTTTTCCGCAGGCGGCTCGGCAGCGAGCATGGCACTGCCGCCGGAACGCTTATCTCGCTCATCGATGTCACCGCGGAACACCGGTGGGAAGAAAATCTGATCGCGGCAAAGATCAAGGCCGAGGACGCCAGCGAGGCGAAAACACTCTATCTCTCCAATCTCAGCCACGAGCTGCGCACGCCGATGCATGGAGTGCTTGGCATGCTGGAACTGATGATGGAATCCGGCAGCCTGGACACAAAAATGGACAGATACGCGAAAGATGCCCATGCCTCCGCAAGCTCGTTGCTCAGGTTGCTGGACGACATCCTAGACGTCACCAAAATCGAAAGAGGCCTCCTCAGCCTCTCGATATCGGACATCGCGATTCGACCGACCGTCGAGAGCGTGATGCAGATGTTTGAGAAGGACGCGCTGGCAAAGGGGCTCCGGATCGAGGCGGAGATATCAAGCGATCTGCCCGACACCATCCTGACGGACGAATTGCGCCTGCGCCAGATTCTCGGCAATCTGCTATCCAACGCCATCAAGTTCACCGATGAAGGCAGGATTGCGATTGAGATCGTCCGCTGTCTGATACCAATGCACAAGAGCCTGCACGCCCGGCACGGCATGAGTCTCACGGTTTCAGACACCGGCATCGGCATTCCGGATCACGAGATTCCCAAGCTGCTCCATCCTTTCGTGCAGCTGGATAGCGCCAGATCGAGGGGGGCTGGCGGCAGCGGCTTGGGGCTGGCGATCGTCCATGAAATCGTTCGGCTCATGGGTGGCCGCTTTCACATGCAGAGCTCGCCGGGTGCCGGCACACGGGTCAATGTCGTGATTCCGTTCAACGATGATATGAAAACGGCGGCGGCCGACCGACAGCTGGCGGCCCCTATGGCTGCGGCGGGTCGCCTTGCCGGCCTTCGCGTCTTGGTTGCGGAAGACAACGCCATCAACGTCACTCTTGCCCGCGAACACCTCCAATCCCTCGGCTGCACGATCTCAACGGTGCCCAATGGAGAGCAAGCCTTGATCCAATGCGCCCGGGAGTCATTCGACATCGTCTTGATGGACTGCACGATGCCGGTGCTGGACGGACTCGAGGCGACACGGAGGATTCTCTCCCGCCATGACGAAAACAGTCCGCCGGTGATCATCGGCTGCTCCACAAACGGCTCCGAGCGCGCCATTTTCGAATGTCTCGCGGCGGGAATGTACGCGGTTCTTGTCAAGCCATACACACGGGAGGATCTTGTTCGCGTGCTTTCAAGTCTGCCGCTCGGGGCACCGCAAATACAGCCGGCGGCGCCATCCGGTGCCGGATCGTGGACGGCGGAATTGCCGGAATCGACCCCTGCAATCGATCTCTCGCTGCTTGATTCGTTGAAAACCCAATTCAAGGACAGCCCCGGCCTCACGCAACGGCTCCTGGACTTATTCCAAGTGGATGTCTCCAAGAGCGTCGCCGAGCTTGGCGATGCCATGGCCCGTGGCGACTTGAAGTCAAGTGCCAGGATCGCACATACGGTCAAGGGATCCGCGGCATCGATGGGAGCAAAACGCCTGGCCGCGCTTTGCGGCATGATCGAACAGGAAGCGCTGAAGGCCGCCGACCACCGGAGTTTGGTTGCCGCGGCCGCGTCCTGCGGCCTAGCGCTTGCTTCCGAATATGCGGCCGCAGCCGAGAATCTGCGGGCACACCTGCCTCCCTTGTAACACCGCCCTGGCCGGGCATGCAAAATTTACACTATTTGATAATCTGTTTTTTTTGACCATATTGAATTCCTGGGTCAATCGATCGTTTGTCCGATTTTTGTTCCCCACGGCCTATCGTCTCATGCTTCAGGACAAACCCAAATCATGAAAGCTCCGATTGATTCCATCCCGCTTGAAAGCCCGGAAAACGAACCTGCGGCGAAATCGCTCAGCCAGCTCGGCGCACACCGGCCTGCGGCATACGGCGCGGTTTTGCGGGCGACCATGGTTCTTTCCACACTGAGGTCCCGCCGTATCTCCCTCAGCACACTGCAGGCGGTTCTGAGCCTTTACCTGACACGGGGAGAGGATCTGAGCCTCAAGGATCTGGCCGCGCGTCTGGGAATCACAACGGCGGCTGTCACGAACGTGGCTGACAGCATTGAATTGCTGGGCTTCGCCCGCCGCAGCGCTTACCCGGGTGACCGCAGGCACACCGCAATCAAGATCACCCCATCGGGAGTCACATTCGCAGAGTCGCTTTGCGCGATGCTGGCCGGCACTGAAAATCAAAGTTCCTGACTGGCTCGCGGTGCTTCCGGCCGGATATGCGCCCAATCAAAAATGCACTTTCAAACACTGACAGCGGCGGTTTGTTTTCATGGTTGACCGGGGTAATGTTCATCATGAAATACAAGTCACTTGCTTCAGAGAGCATGAAACCCAGCCTTCACGAACATGCCTGACATGTCGGTCATCATGGTTGACGATGATCCCATTGCCGCCGGAATCATCCTACGAGCGCTGGAAAACCAAGGCATCGCGGTGTCATCCCACTCACACGGTTGCGACGCCTTGCGCGAACTGCGAAGCGGACGACGCCACGGGGCGATGCTCATCGACCTGACGTTGCCCGACATGGATGGCATCGAACTGCTCCGCGAGGTGCGGCGCATCTCGCCCAGGTTGCCCTGCTTCATCCTCACGGCACGGGACCAGGCGGAATCAGCGGTCAATGCCATGAAGGCCGGTGCGGACGATTACTTCACCAAGCCCATTGATATTGCCAGGCTTGTCTCCGCCTTGCGTGGTGCCATGGCCATGGTTTCGGGTCAGAAGGAAAGCGAGCGGTTGGATTACCTCGCGGCGGTGCATGGCCGGTGGAAATCGGCGGCCATGAAAAACGTGTACGATCAGGCCTGCCGTGCCGCCCTGACAGACCGGCCGGTCATCCTGACCGGGCCCTCCCATTCGGGCAAAGGTGCCCTTGCGCGTTTCATCCATTCCCAGAGCAAGTGCGCCGCCGACCCATTCGTTTGCGTGGATCTGGCGGCACGCACCCCCAGACAAGCGGAGATCGAGTTGTTCGGAGTGGATCTTACGGGATGCGAAAAGCCCTGCGTTGGAACGAAAGGCCGCCTGAATCGCTCCGGCAAGGGCACCGTGTATCTGGCCCACATCGAGATGCTGCGCCCCTGCGCACAGTTCGCGCTCCTGCAACGGTTGGCAGGCTCCAGCGAAGCCCTGCCGGAAATTGCCACTCCCCGACTCATCGCCACGACATCCGCGGACATGCAGGCGCTCGTTTCCACAGGAAAATTCCGCAGCGATTTGTGGTATGCACTCTCCATCCATCGAATCCCGTTACCCAGTCTGGCCGAGCGGGTCGAGGACATCCCTCAACTTTGCGAGGAAATCATCACATCGATCTGTGTGAGCCGGCACCTGCGCAGGCCCACGCTCACTCGCAAGGCACTCGAAACCATCACCCGACACAGCTGGCCGGGCAATCTCGCCGAGTTGCAAAGTGCGCTCGAACACGCGGTCGCCACCACTGGTGATGGACTCATCAGCCCATCCAACCTGGCGGATCTGGGGATGAAGTCCGGTGGGCCGGAGAAGTCCGGACCCGTCCCAATGCCCGCATCAAGTATCGATGAAATCACCAAGGTCGCCTTGGTGGCCGCGCTGGACGCCTGCAATGGCAATCGCCGCCTTGCTGCGGAGCGCCTCAAAGTGAGCCTCAGGACGGTTTACAACATGATCAACCGCTACGGATTGAAGGGCTCCCGGGATAAAAAAAACTGAGAATCAGGGGGATGGGGTAAGCACAGCGGAGAGACTCTCCAATTCCCCCGGAATGGGGTCTCTCCGCTGGCTGTGTTTGGGGTATCCCCCGCCCGTCCAGGCCATCCCCCCGGAAAGCACTGGACGGAAATCTTCCCGAAAGCCGGGCTGCGTGCAAGACAGCCCTAATATGGTGCAAGTGGCGAGCGGATGGAAACCGAAAGAAGCGAAATCGCGCCCAACACGTGCAATAATTGCATCACGGGTGAGACGGAGTGGATGTGTTCAGAATGGGCGGCTCTTGTTGCAGGATAGAGCTCTT
>JBMTCD010000085.1:0-13953 GCA_049430545.1 Luteolibacter sp. | reverse complement strand
CCGCTCCAAGCAACGGCAAACTCGTGGTGGACGTGCGCGGCGCCGAGAAACACTTCGGCGAGGGCGCGGAGCGCATCCACGCGCTCAAACAGGTGAACCTCCAGGCCTTCGCCGGCGAAATCCTGATGCTGGTGGGACCGTCCGGTTGCGGGAAAACCACCCTACTCAGCGCCATCGCTGGCACACTGCGCGTCGAGAGCGGGGAAATCGATGTCTTCGGCAAGCCGCTGCACCGCATGTCCGGCGGTGCGCTCACCCGCTTCCGCGCCGCGCACATCGGCTTCATCTTCCAGCAGTTCAACCTGATCCCCGCCCTCAGCGTGGCGGAAAACGTCGGCATCCCGCTGCTCATCCAGGGCGTGCCGCACTCCCAGGCGATCCGCCGCGCGCGCGCCACGCTCGATGCCGTGGACCTCGGCGACCGTTGGAAGGAACGCCCCAACAAACTCTCCGGCGGCCAGCAACAGCGCGTCGCGATCGCCCGCGCGCTGGTCCACGAGCCGCCGCTCGTCATCTGCGACGAACCCACCGCCGCGCTCGACTCCCACAACGGCGAGATCGTTCTCGAACTTTTCCGCAACGTCGCCCGCTCGGCCGACCGCGCCGTCATCATCGTCACCCACGACAACCGCATCTTCTCCTACGCCGACCGCATCGCCCGCATGGACGACGGCGAAATCATCGGCGAGCAAAAACAAGAGCACACCGAGCCGCCGCACTTCGTCCACGAGCACGCACCGGAGTGAACCGTGCGGAATGGCGGAATCGGCGATTCTGGCCCGTCTGCTGCTGTGGGATGCGTGGCGATCTTCAGCCAGCGCCGCAAACCCATGCCGGATCTCTGTCTTTGCCTCCAGGTCCATCTGCCGGTCCATCTCTTGCCGCAGGATGCCATGGGTGCGCGTGGCAGGTTCTGTTTTGAGGACCACGCCGCTGCCGACGCGGTATTGGACCGGCTGGCGGAATCCTGCTACCTGCCCGCCAACCGGATCCTGCGCCAGGCGATCGATGAAAATGGCGGGCGCTTCCGCATCGCGCTGTCCATCGGCGGCGCGGCAATCGAGCGCATGCGCCACCACCGCCCGGATGTGCTCGAATCTTTCCGCCAACTGGTCGCCACCGGCGGCGTGGAACTGCTCGCCGAGCCATGGCACCACTCGCTCGCCTTTCTCCATTCCAACCGCGAGTTCGACCGCCAGGTGGACCTCCACCTCCAGGAAATGGACCGGATCTTCCACGTCCGGCCGCGCGTTTTCCTCAACAGCGACCTGATCTACAACGACGCCATCGCCGCCAAGGCGGAAACCATGGGCTTCGATGGCGTCATGGCCGATGGCGGGGAGGCCTGTGAATTGCTCCGCGCTCCCGACACCGCGCGCATCAAGACATTGCCAAGAAACACTTATTTATCAACGGAACTCGCTGGAAACAAATACAATTCCACCCATTTCTCTCGTCTTTTGATGGAATGTCATGGCGATCTGCTGGTGCTGCTTCTGCGCTACGAATCGCTGGCCGGCGTGGATGGGATCAATGTTTTAAAACTAGATTTCTGGCAATCGTTTCCAACGATCGTTCGAGATTCTGGTTTGCAGTGGGTCACTCCCGCGGAAGCGGTGGATCTTTATCAAGCGCTGCGGGAACATCCTTGTCCGAGGCTGACTTCATGGGGTGGACCCGACGGGCAGCGCGGGCCGTGGGAGGGCAATGAATTGCAGGTCAGCATCATGGAACGTGTGCACGAAATGGAAAAGCGCGTCCATGCCAGTGGCGATGTGGAGGCGCTCGACGCATGGGCGCGCTTGCAAGCCTCCTGGCATTTTCACGCGTTGGCGACGGCCTCTGCCTTGCAAAACCCGTATACGGGGCCGGCCGATGGCCATGACCGCCTGATGGCGGCGCTCGATTGGCTCGAAGCGGAATTGCCGGGTGCCGCGGGCTGATGGCCGGGTGCCGTGGGCGGATGCGGTGTTTTTTTCGCGGCACGGGGATTGTCGTGAGGAGGGCGGGCAGCTAAGGTAGCAGGCCAACGATTCAGTGGCCCAGATTTCCAAGGAAAACATCGAGCAGGTTCTCAGCGCGACAGACATTGTCGATCTGGTGAACTCGTATGTGCCCTTGAAGCGGGCGGGCACGCAGTTCCGGGCGAATTGCCCGTTCCACAACGAGAAGACGCCGTCGTTCTACGTGAACCCGGCGCGGCAGAGTTTCCACTGTTTCGGCTGCGGCAAGGGAGGGGATGTGATCTCGTTCGTGCGCGAATACGAGAATCTGCCCTTTGTGGATGCGGTGCGTAAGCTGGCGCAGCGTGCCGGCGTGCAGGTGCGCGAGGAGG
The DNA here is from genome assembly GCA_049430545.1 of Luteolibacter sp. Lineage (GTDB taxonomy): Bacteria > Verrucomicrobiota > Verrucomicrobiia > Verrucomicrobiales > Akkermansiaceae > Luteolibacter. The sequence continues at coordinate 11,618 of JBMTCD010000085.1, read as the reverse complement.
AGGTCGATCCGGATGAGGAGCGCCGACGCCGCGGCAAGGGGCGTCTGCTCGATCTGCACCGCGAGGCGGCGGCGTTTTTCCACCAGCAGCTGCTCACCGCGCCGGAGGCGGAGCACGCGCGGGCCTACATCAAGTCGCGCGGCTTCGGCCGCGAAATGGCTGTCAATTGGCAGGTCGGCTGGATGCCCGAAAACGCCCGCGCGTTCCTCGATTGGGCGCGCGACAGGAAATTCAGCGGCCGCGAGCTGGTGGATTCCGGCATCTGTTACCTGCGCGAGGAGGGAAACCCGAAGTCCGGCATCCGCGTGCGCTTCCGCGACCGCCTGATGTTTCCGATCCGCAACGAGATCGGCGACGTGATCGCCTTCAGCGGCCGTCAATTGCGCGAGGACCCGAACAGCGGCAAATATGTCAACTCGCCGGAAACGATCCTGTTCCGCAAGTCGCGCGTGCTGTTCGCGCTCGACCGCGCCCGCAAGCCCATCCTGCGTGAGAAGGCGGCCTTGCTGTGCGAGGGGCAACTCGATGCGATCGCCTGCCACGAAGCCGGCATCGACCACGCGCTCGCGCCGCTCGGCACCGCCTTCACGCGCGACCACGCCAAGCTGCTCAAGCGCTACACCAAGGACATGGTGATCTGTTATGACGCCGACGCCGCCGGTCTGGCGGCCACCAAGCGGGCGTTCCGCGAACTCTCGCCCGAGGGCCTGGCGGTGCGCGTGGCGCGCATGCCGGCCGGCGAGGACCCGGATTCCTATCTTGGCAAACACGGAGCCGCGGGATTCCGCAAACTCCTCGACGAGGCGCGTTCGTTCTTCGACTTCAAGCTCGACATGGCCCGCGACACCGGCGCGCTCGACAGCGCCGCGCGACGCGCCGACCTGCTCGCCGAGTGCGCCGAACTCCTCGGCGCGATGGGCGATTTCGCCGACCGGGAAAACCAGATCAACATCGTTGCGGGGCGCTTGCAGACTTCCGTCACCGCGTTGCGCCAGGAAATCGCTCGGCTCAAGGCTCGCCCGCAGGGACGGCAGCGCGGCGATTTGCCCGGCGATGACGGCGGGGCCGCATCGGTTGAGCCGACGCGCATGCACCGGATCGTCGCCTTCATGTGCCATCTCGCGCTCTCGTCCAGTGCCGCCCAGCACCTGCTCGCCGAGCAGTTCGAGACCCTGCACGAGGCCGCGCCATGGATCGAGGGTGTGCCGTTGTTGGAATCGATCCTGAGTGCCGCCCCGGATCCGGGATCGAGCGCTGCGGTGAATGCGTTCCTCGCCGGGCTGCCCGAGGCCGACCGCCTTGCGCTGGCGCGGGTGGCGGTGCTCGAAGGGTCACCGGAAGATGGCATGCTCGCCGCCGAGCACTCGCTGGCACTGCTTTCCGGCACCGTCCTGCAACGCCGCGACGCCTCGGTGAAGGCCGCCCTCAAACAACCCGGTCTCACCCCGGAACGCCTCGCCGAACTGATGGCCGAGGCCAAGGAAATCAGCTCGCTGCTCCGCGGGATCGGCCAACGCTTCGAGTTCGACGACGAACTCCCGCCCTCGACCTACAGGCCGAAGGTGCCGGAGTGGAAAAAGCGTTTCCAAAAAGACCGCCCGGCGTGACGGCACGTTTCTTTGGGATTGCGGCCACGGCTGGAATGCCTTGGCCTATCCGGCATGACGAAACCACGAATCATGCCAATGGCCGGGGCTTGCTTGATGGCAGTCACAACGGCCGCCGCCGCAGCCGAAACGCTCGATCTGCTAAAGGACGGCCCGCTCGTCGCCTTCCGCCCGGTCACCGGCTGGCGTGGCGTGGCGGAGGCCGGCGCGGTGGCCGGCGAAACCGCGCTGAACTTGCAAGGCGAGGGCAAAATCCTGGTCAACACCGACAAGCGTGGCGACAAGGTGCCCTACCTGCTCACGAAGCAGGAATTCGGCGATGTGCGGATCGATCTGGAATTCATGGTCCCGCACCGCTCGAACTCCGGGGTTTACGTGATGGGCCGCTATGAGGTGCAGATTCTCGACAGCTTTGGCCGTGAGCGTCCCGGCTTCGACGACCTCGGGGGGATCTATCAGCAATACGATGCGTCCCGGCCCAAGGACCACCAGGGCTTCGCCGGGATCGCGCCGCTCCACAACGCCGCAGAGGCACCTGGCGAGTGGCAAACGATGACCATCGTGTTCCGCGCGCCGCGTTTCCTCGGCAATGGCGTCAAGGCGCGCGACGCCGTGTTCGAGTCAGTCCATGTCAACGACGTGCTGGTGCAGGACAATGTGGCAACTTCCGGGCACACGCGCTCGGCACCCTTCGAGGGCGATGCCGCAACAGGCCCGATCGCCATCCAGGGCGATCACGGACCGGTCGCGATCCGTTCGTTCAAGGTCACGCCGCTGCCCGATCTGGAAACCTCCCGGCTCGCGGAACTCGATGCCTACTGGGCCGAGGTCTCGCGCAGTGTCAGGGAAGGGGACTTCGCCGCATACAAGGCCACTTGCCATCCGGACGGTGTGCTGGTCACTGGCACCAAGCGCACCAGCTATCCACTCGGCCAGGCGTTGCTGCGATGGAAGCGCGAATTCGACGACGCCAAGGCAGGCCTCACCCGGCCGGAAGTGGCATTCCGCTTTTCCCACCGCTTCGGCGATGCCACCACCGCCCACGAAGCCGGGATTTTCCGATACATCTCACGCAATGGCGACGAGCCGGAGCAGATCGAATACATTCACTTCGAGGTGCTCTTGCTGAAACGCGACGGCGCGTGGCAGACGATGATGGAATACCAGAAAGGCCTGGCCACCGGGGCGGATTGGGACGCGCTCGCGCCATGATTCCGCGGCACGCGGGGCAGGCATTCAGCCGAGTTCGCGTTTGCTTTCGTGGCGGAGGTCCCGGGCGGCTTCGAGAAACACCGAATCCTCGCCGATGTTCACGGCCAGGTCGCCGACTCGTTCCAGCGAGCGGTTCACCAGGATGAGGTGGAGGTAGTCCTCGCTGCGGCCCTTGTTTTGTTCGAGCCGTGCGCTGAAGGTGGCATTGGCCTCCTTGTGCAGGCGGTCGAGTTCCTTGTCGCGGGCGTGGAGCGCCGCGCCGAGCGTTGCGTTGTGGTCGGTGTAGGCGGAAATGGCGTCGCGCAGCAGGTGATCGGCCAGCGTGTAAAGCGGCTCGATCAGCGTGATTTCCGGCAGTTCCGGACTGTCGCTCATCTTGCGGGCGCGCTTGGCGATGCTGGTGGCGTGGTCCGATATGCGCTCGAGGTTCATCGAGATTTTCATCGATGAAATGACCAGCCGGAGATCGGTGGCCATCGGGTGGAAACGGACCAGGATTTCCATGCCGAGCTGGTCGATGCGGCGCTCGTGCTCGTCCACCTCGTCGTCGTCCGCAATGACCGCGTTGGCGAGTTCGGCGTTGCGTTCGAGCAAGGCATGCACGGCGCGTTCGAGGTTGTGGCGGGCTTTGCCGGCCATGGAGATCACCTCGCCGCGAAGCGCCGAGATCGCCTGGTCGAAGTCTTGGAGGATGTGGGGCGTGTGCATGGCGGTGTCAGCCGAATCGGCCGGTGATGTATTCTTCGGTGCGCCTCTGGGCGGGGTTGGAGAAGATCCTGGAGGTGAGGTCGCATTCGATGAGGTCGCCGAGATAGAAGAAGGCGGTGCGGTCGGAAACGCGCGAGGCCTGCTGCATGTTGTGGGTGACGATCACGATCGTATAACTTGCGCGCAGTTCAAGGATGAGTTCCTCGACGCGGGCGGTGGCGATGGGATCGAGCGCCGAGCAGGGCTCGTCCATCAGGATGATCTCGGGATCGACGGCGCAGGTTCGGGCGATGCACAGGCGCTGTTGCTGTCCGCCGGACAGGCCGAAGGCGCTCTCGTGGAGGCGGTCCTTGACTTCGTCCCAAAGCGCCGCGCCGCGGAGGGCCTTTTCGACGGTTTGATCGAGCACGGCCTTCCTTTTTTCGCCGAGGATGCGCGGGCCGTAGGCGATGTTCTCGTAGATGCTGCGCGGAAACGGATTGGATTTTTGGAACACCATGCCGACGCGGCGGCGGAGTTCCACGGCGTCGATCTCCGGGCTGTGGATCTCGGTGCCGTCGATGCGGATTTCGCCACGGGTGACGCGCGCACCGGGGATGAAGTCGTTCATGCGGTTGAAGCAGCGCAGCAGGGTGGACTTGCCGCAGCCGGAGGGCCCGATGAAGGCGGTGATCTTGTTGCGCGGGATGTCGAGATTCAGGTTTTTCAATGCCACGGACGTGCCATAGCTGAAGTCCATGTCGCGGACCTCGATGGCGTGGGGCGGGGGACTTGTGGCGTTGGAAGACATATCTCAACTGAAACGGCCGGTGATGTAGGCCTCGGTCTCCGGGTGGGCGGGCTTTTCGAACACCTGCACGGTCTCGCCGTATTCGATCAGGCGGCCCATGTAGAGGAAGGCGGTGCGGTGCGAGCAGCGCGTGGCCTGCTCCATGTTGTGGGTGACGATGACGATGGTGTAGCTCTCGCTGAGCTTGGTGATGAGCTGCTCGATCTTGAGCGTGGCGAGCGGGTCGAGCGCGGCGCAGGGCTCGTCCATCAGCAGGATTTCCGGCTGGTTGGCGATGGCGCGCGCGATGCACAGGCGCTGCTGCTGGCCGCCTGAAAGGCCGAAGGCGGAGTCGTGCAGCCGGTCCTTCACCTCGTCCCACAGCGCGGCGGCCTTGAGCGAGCGCTCGACGGTTTCATCAAGTTCCTTTTTCCGCGAACGTCCGGCCACGCGCAGGCTGAAGACGACGTTTTCGTAGATCGACTTGGCGAAGGGATTGTATTTCTGGAACACCATGCCGACACGCTTGCGCAGCGAGATGACCTCGACCGAGGGGTCGTAGAGGCTGGTGCCGTTGAGCCGGATGTCGCCCTCGTGGCGCACGCCATCGATCAGGTCGTTCATGCGGTTCATGTTGCGCAGCAAGGTGGACTTGCCGCAGCCGGACGGGCCGATGAGCGCGGTGACCCGGCGCTCGGGGATGGCCATGTCGATATCGAACAGGGCCTGGTTGTCACCGTAGTGGAAACTGAATTTTTCCACGCGGATGAAATCGGGACGGGGCGCTGGAGCGGGAGTGGGCATGTCAGAAGCTGCTGACGGCGAAGCGTTTCCTGAGCCGGTTGCGGATGTGGATGGCGGCGAGGTTGAGGGTGACCACCACGACGATGAGCAGCAGCGCGGTGGCATAGACCATCGGCTTGGCGGCTTCGGCGTCGGGCGATTGGAAACCGAGGTCGTAGATATGGAAACCGAGGTGCATGAACTTGCGCTCGGGGTGGACGAAGGGCGCGATGTCGTCGATGGGCAAGGAGGGCGCGAGTTTCACCACGCCGACGAGCATGAGCGGTGCGACCTCGCCGGCACCGCGCGCCATGGCGAGAATGATGCCGGTGAGGATGCCGGGCAAAGAGGCGGGCAGGACGACGCGCTGGATCGTCTGCCACTTCGATGCGCCGCAGGCGAGGGCGGCCTCGCGGACGCCGCGCGGGACGGCGGAAAGCGCCTCCTCGGTGGCGACGATGACGACAGGCAGCGTGAGCAGGGCCAGCGTGAGCGAGGCCCAAAAGATGCCGGGCGTGCCGTAGGTGGGCGTGGGCAGTTTGTCGGAGAAGAACATGCGGTCGATGCCACCGCCCACGGTGTAAACGAAGAAGGCGAGGCCGAAGACGCCGAAGACGATGGATGGCACGCCGGCGAGGTTGTTGACCGAGATGCGGACGATCCGGACGAGCTGGCCTTGTTTCGCATACTCGCGCAGGTAGATCGCGCAGATCACGCCGAAGGGGGTGACGAACAGGCTCATGGCGAGCGTCATGATGACGGTGCCGAAGATGGCGGGATAGACGCCGCCTTCCGTGTTCGCCTCGCGGGGATCCTCGCTGAGGAAGGCCCCGACGCGGCGGAACATTTCGCCGAGACGGGCCATCAATCCGGCCTCGTTGGCAGGGAAAACATGGATCAGTTTTTCCGCCGGGAACACCATTTCGCGTCCATCCACGGATTCGGCGATGAAACGACGGAGATTGAGTTTTTCCCGGATCGCCTGGGCCTGGGATTGGAGGCGCGTGAATTCCTCCTGCAGCACCGCGCGCCGCTGGGCCGCGGTTTGCGGATCGATCCTGGCGGCGCGTTCGGCGCGGTCGAGTTCGGTGAGTTCGCGGCTGTTGGCACCGATTTGCTTGCGCTCGATGTGCAGCATGCGCGCGCGGTCATGTTCGGCGTGCTTGATGGTTTCCGCGAGCGCCTTGTCGAATCCTGGATCACCGGCGGGGATGCGGCCGGCGGGCGTTTCCATGGCGATGGCGCGCACGATCGCCGGGCCGTATTCCATGCGCTCGACCAGCAGGAGATCGTCGGGCCGGGTGCTTGCCGCGATGTTGGAACGGTCGATGAATTTGAATCCCTCGCCATAAAGGTCCCGGTTGCCGCGAAAGATCTGGATTTCCTTGTGCACCACTCCGGCGCTGTCGCGGCGCTGGCGTTCCTCGGTGACGTAGCCGGCGATTTTTTCCACGGTCTCGCCGGTTTTCACTTCCATCAGCTCGACCTGGCGCGGCCAGAACGACGCGGTGCCCTTGACGAGGATGAGCAGGATCAGCGCCATGGCCATGACCACGCCCACGGCGAGGCCGGCGGCGGTGAGCCAGACCCACGGCTCGCCCTTGCGGGAGCGGCCGGTGGTGGCGAATGGCGTGCTGGCTGGGGCGGGGGTCATCGGTCAGACGATCTTGTTGCGTTCGCGCAGCCGCTGGCGGAGCAGCTCGGCGATTGTGTTCATGACGAAAGTCATGGCGAAAAGGACCACCGCGCCAAGGAACAGCGCGCGGTAATGGGTGGAGCCGACGGGGGCCTCGGGCAGCTCGACGGCGATGTTGGCGGAGAGCGTGCGCATGCCGCTGAACAGGTTCCACTCGGTGATGGGCGTGTTGCCGGTGGCCATCACCATGATCATCGTTTCGCCGACGGCGCGGCCGAATCCGATCATCAGCGCCGAGAAAATGCCCGCTGCGGCGACCGGCAGCATGACGGTCCAGACGACCTGCCAGCGGTTCGCACCGAGCGCGGCGGCGGCGGCGGTGAGTGGCTTGGGGACGTTGGACAGCGAGTCTTCGGCGATGGTGAAAATCACCGGGATCACCGCGAAACCCATCATGAAGCCGAGCACCAGCGAGTTGCGCTGCTCGAAGGGAATGCCGGTCGCCTGTGGCCACCACAGGCGGAAGTCCGCGATCTCGCGGCCGGTGGACGGATCCTTGTAAACGAACAGCCAGGACTCGATCACCGGGCCCAGCGTCCAGCCCAGCCAGCCGGCGAGCGCAAGGAAGGGCAGCACGATGATCCACTCCGAGCCGCCCTCGAAGCGGTTGCGGAAAACGATCGGCAGCCGGCACCAGATATATCCCAACAGCAGCGCCGAAAGCGGCACCGCCGCGATCATCAACATCACTGAGGGCACGCGTGTTTCGAGGATCGGCGCCAGCCACAGGCCGGCGAGGAAACCGAGCACCACGGAGGGCAGCGAGGACATGATTTCCATCGCCGGTTTCACCACCCGCTTCACCGAGTGCGGCAGGAACGCGGCGGAAAACACCGCGGCCAGCAATGCCACGGGAACGGAAAACAACAAGGCATAGGCCGTGCCCTTCAGCGAGCCGAAGATCAACGGCATCATCGAGAGCTTCGGTTCGAAATCGTCCGAGCCGCCGGTCGATTGCCACTGATAGACCGGCTCCGGGCCGCCTTCATACCAGACCTTGCCGAAGAACGCGCGCCAACCGGCCTCCGGGTGCGGGTCGTGGATCGAGAACTTGCGCGCCGTGCCATCCGCCGCTGCCACCAGGAAATGCTCGCCCTTGGCATCGAGCGCCACCGCGGCGGGATCGATGTCCGCCTCGCCCTCCCAGCGGACCGCGCCCGAGGTGCTGTGGCGGATGGTGAGGAAGCGCCCCGCGGTGGTCAGGAACGACCGGTTGCGCTGGCTGGCGGCGAAGTGGAGATCGCCCTGCGGCAGTTTGGGGAACTCCTTGGTAATGCCAAACAACCGCTCGCCCTCGCCATCGCGCCGGAACAGGCTCCACTGCTGCTGCCGGCCGTCGGGCGCGATCACGATGATTGACACGCCGCCGAAGAGGAAATCCATGCGCGCCGGAGCGGTGTTTTCAAACGGTGCGAAACTCTGGCGCTTGGCGACGCCGTCGGAAGAGGCGAGGAAATAGTTGATTTTCCCGCTGCGGGTGGCCACCAGGACCATCGCGCCGTTCTGCGAGGCGCGGACGATGCGGGCCTCGCCGTCCAGTTCGCCGGTGATGTCGGTTTCGCCGGCCAGGCTGAGTTTGCCCTTGCCGATGAGGCCTTTTTTCATCGCCAGGCGCAGCACCGAGACGGTGGACGACGGCCCCTCGCCGCGTTTGGCGACGATCACGCGGCCGCTGCCGGAATCGCCGTAGCCCAGCGCGCTGACCGGGCCACTGCCGTTTTCGATTGTGAACCACGGCTCGGCGGTGATCGACGGTTCCACCCATGGCTCGCGGCCGTCTTCGAATTTACGCTCGTAATTAACGATGAACGACCCGACACGCCCGTCCGCCGTGCCGAGCGCGCTGCGTTGTTTCACCGGATCGTGGGAAACGGCGGTGATTTCCACGTCCTCGAGGCCGGGCACTGGCAGGACGCGGCGCTCGCCGGTGGCCATGTCGGAAAAGGCCACTTCGTTTGCACCCGCGTAAAAAAACGGCAGCTCGGCCCATTCGTCCATGCCGAGCAGCCGCGGCGCGGCCCCGCCGGATACCTTGCCGGCAGGCTCCACCTGCGCGTCACGGAAAAGCGGCACCACTTCCTTGCCCACAAAGTAAAAAATCCCGAACACCGCCACGATCACGCCGATGCCGCCGAAGCGGATCAACCAGCCCATCAGGCGGTCGAACCACAAGGTCGCTCGCGAGACTTCGAATCGCCTCGGGTCCGGTAATGGTGTGGGGTCCGGCATGCGGGAGTGGCCGTGCATTGACACGGGCCGCAGAAAACTAGGTGACCACCGTCGGTTCGGGCAAGCTTCGCTTCGCGGGCCGCGGTAATGAATTTCAGGTGCCTGCTTCCTTACTTCGAAAGCGAATCAATCACCTCTTGTGCCAGTTCCGCGGGCATCGGGTAGTAGCCGTCTTTTTCGACGATTTCCTGGCCTGCCTTGGACAGCGCGAACTTGAGGAACTCGAGCGTCAGTGTGTCGAGCGGCTGGCCGGGCTTCTTGTTCACATAGACCATCAGGAAGCGGGCCAAGGGGTAGTCGCCACTCAGCGCGTTGTCGTAGGTGGCCTCGTAAAACTTGCCGTCGTCGCCGGCGAGGGGCAGCGCACGCACTCCGGAGGTCTTGTAGCCGATGCCGGAGTAGCCGACCGCATACAGGTCCGCGCCAACGCCTTGGACCACTGCGGAGGAACCGGGTTGTTCCTTGACGGTGGGCTTGAAGTCACCCTTGGCGAGTCCGTTTTCCTGGAAGAACCCGTAGGTGCCGGAGGCCGAGTTGCGGCCGAAGAGCGAAATCGCACGGCCCTTCCATGCGTCGAGCCCGAGCTGGCCCCACTCGGTGAGGTCATTGCCGCCCATCTTGCGGGTGCTGGAGAACATCGCGTCCACCTGCTTCAGGCTCACCCCTTTGATCGGGTTGTCCTTGTGCGCGAACACCGCCAGCGCGTCGATCGCCAGCTTCACCTCGGTGGGCTTGTAGCCGTATTTCTTCTCAAAGGCGTCGATTTCCTCCGCCTTCATCGGCCGGCTCATCGGGCCGATCTGCGCGGTGCCCTCGATCAGAGCCGGCGGCGCGGTCGAGGAGCCCTTGCCCTCGATCTGGATGTTCACGTTCGGGTAGGCTTTCTTGAAACCTTCCGCCCACAGCGTCATCAGGTTGTTGAGCGAATCGGAACCGATCGAGTTCAGGTTTCCGGAAACGCCGCTCACCGACTTGTAAACCGGCAGCGCCGGATCGATGTGGGATTCCTCGGCGAGGACGGGAAGCGCCGCGATCAGGGCGCCGGCGAGGCAGGGGATGGTGGATTTCATGGGTGGTTTGGGGTTGGACGGCGATTGCTGCCGCCGACGACGCCGACTAACCGGGTTGAGCCGTCACACGGCAAAGAATCGATTGTGACATGATCGTCACAAAAGCCCGGCGGCTGCATGCCGACTTGCCAGCATCGCCCGTTTCGGGTTTCTTCCGCCCCCGGCAAAACCACCGGTTTCCTCGGTATGTGACAAAAGCGTCACCCAAAAATATTCCCCCTGTGACAATTCGGACAGCTAGCAGCGTGACGAATTCGTCACCGAATCCATAACCATATGCGAAACACCAACATCCCACTGCAACTCGCCGCCGCCATGGCCATCGGCCTGCAAATGCCCGCCGCCGCCGGCGGCGAAAACCCGCCAGCCATTGCTGAAGCCACCTCCGGCTATTGGTCCGGCGACTGGTGCGAATTGCTGCAAAGCAAGCCCGGCACCTTCAAGTTCCCGGACAACCCGTGGTTGCAGGGCATCAACATCGGCGGCCGCTTCCAATGGCAGGCCGCATACCTCGACGGCGAGGACGTCAATGGCGACGATTTCAACGACACCTACGACGAATACCGCCGCGTCCGGATCGAGACCAAGACCGACTTCCTCGGTTTCTTCAGCGCCAACATCAAGCTCAACATGGTCAGTGACGCCCGCCGCGGCGGTGGCACGCTCGACTGGGGCTACGAGGACTTCGAAGAGGCCGTGTTCACCTTTGACATCACGAAGGCCTTCGGTGCCGGCGGACTCGACTCATTCAAGCTCAACTACGGCCGTTTCAAATTCCTCATGACCGAGGAGGTCCACATGTCCTCCAAGGAAATCTACACCGTCGAGCGCTCGGCGATCGCCAACATGCTCTACGGCGTCAACAGCAACCGCCCGACCGGCGTGACGCTCGATGCCGCGCTCGGCAAGTGGTCCGGCACCGTCGGCGTGTTCAGCGGCGAGGACGACTCGAAGTTCATCGGCGGCTGGAACGACGGACTGGCCTATTACCTGTCGCTGGCCCATGAAACGAGTGACGAATGGCGCTTCGTGCTGGATTTCGTGATCAACGACCAGTCCAAGGCCGACGATTATCTCGGCTATGGCTGGGCCACCGCGTTCAACGCGATTTATGAAAAAGACCGTTACGGCGCGATTGCCACGCTGGTTCTGGGCGAAAACAACGGGACAGGTGCCCGCGGCGGTGATTTCCACGCGCTGATGGTGATGCCCTATTACTGGATTGTCGAAGACCGCTTGCAGGCCGTTTTCCAATACCAATACGCCGGAGCGAGCGAGGACGAGGGCATCCGCACCAACAGCCGCTACGTCCGCGATTACAACGGCGTGAACGTCAATGATGGCCGCGGCGACGAGCTCCACACGCTCTACGCCGGTCTCAACTACCACTTCTGCGGCGACAACCTGAAGCTGATGGGCGGCGTGGAATACACCAACCTCGACACCCCCGCCGGCGATGTGGACGCCCTGACCTGGCTCGTCGCCTTCCGCACTTTCTTCTGATCGAACGCTTGTTCGGTTTTCAGTTGCCGACGGGGCCCCCC
>JBMTCD010000084.1:0-13998 GCA_049430545.1 Luteolibacter sp. | reverse complement strand
GTTTTTTCTTCTGAGGGCACTGCGCCTCAGAGCTGTGATATTCACAAGTTTTTTGAATTGATCCGCTTGGCGCCTGCTGCTTTCCGTAAGCACCGGCAGACCGGTCCAAACCAAGCTGCTCTGCGCTCGCCCGTTGTGATATATATGTCCGATTCAATAGCGGGCCACGGGGCTTTCCGGCGCGGTGGATTCGGCTGCCCCGGGTTCTTGGAACTCCGCCGCGAGCACGGCGAGCTCGCGGCGGATTTTTTCCCACTTCGCATCCGACCAAGGATGCGGGTGGTGGAGTTTTTTGCGGCGGAAGCGGTCGATGCGGTCGCGGGCCTCCTCGGTCATCCAATGCGGCAGTTCGGCGATGGCGCGGGCGGCGGTTTCGGCGCTGGCCGTGTCGTGGCAGATGAGTGCGAGATCGTTGCCGGCGGCGATTGCGAGCTTCACATCCTCGCCGCGGCCATGGCGCTTGGCGATGGCGTGCATGTCGAGGTCGTCGGTGAGAACGAGGTGGCGGTCGAAACCGAGTTGGTCGCGCAGGAAGCGGCGGATCACACGCGGCGAAAGCGAGGCGGGGAGATCGGGATCGATGTTCTGAAAAACGATGTGCGCGAGCATGATCGCATCGAGTTCCGGCATCAGCGCGGTGAAGGGAATCACGTCCTCGCGGAGCAATTCCTCGATGGTGGCGAGGCAGAACGGCAGATCGTGGTGCGGATCGCTGACGGCGCGGCCTCCTGCCGGGAAGTGTTTGCCACAGGTGGCGATGTGTTGTTTGCGCAGCCAGCGGTTCCAGTGCCCGGCGAAATCGATGACGCGCTGCGGATCGCGGCCCCAACTGCGGCCGGTGAGGGCGTTGCGGGTCTCCGGAAAGTGGTCGAGATCGAGGACGGGCGCGAGGTTGAGGTTGATGCCCAATAGCCGCAGCAGCTCGCCGGTGAGCGCGGCGGCATCGGCGATCTTGCGGTAGTCGGCCCGGGCGGCAAGGGCGGGTGCCGATGGGGCGGCGGAAGCGATCGCGCCGGTGCGGGTGACACGCCCGCCTTCCTGATCGATGGCGACAAGAGGTTCGTCGGTGTGAAGGCCGCGGAGGTCATCGGTGAGCCGGCGGGTCTGCGCGGCGGATATGATATTTCTCGAGAAAAGGATATATCCCGCCGGCTGGAGTTTCGTGAAAAGCGCGGCCTCGTCCGGAGTCAGCTCCGGACCGTTGATGCCCAACAGAAGTAGCGAGCCGTCCATCATTGGCCGCTCAGCCGGGGTATTCGCCCGAGATGTATCCCTGGAGCTGGAGAATGGTGTGGCGCTGGGTCTGGATCACCCAGTTGACGAGGTCGCCCATCGAGACGATGCCTGTGAGCGTGCCGCGATCGACGACGGGCAGGTGGCGGATGCGGCGCGAGGTCATGATTTTCATGCAGCACTCGATGCTTTCCTCCGGGCCCACGACGATGGCGGGGCGGCTCAGGATTTCATCGACCAGGGTATCGCGGGAGGTGCGGCCCTGGAGCACCACCTTGCGGCTGTAGTCGCGCTCGGTGATGACGCCCACCACCTCATCGTTCTCAATCACGACGAGTGCGCCGATGTTGTGCTCGCCCATCAGTCCGATGGCCTCGTAAACGGTGGCTTCCGGACGGGTCGTCCGGACCACGCCGCCTTGGGACTGGAGGATGTCGTAAACGGTTCCTTGAATTTCCATGGTATTGCTTTTCCGGGGGTTTTCCACAAACTGTGTCAGGGCAGCAGAGACGTCAAGGACGCAGGCGCACGCCCGCGCTTGGGCGGCATCGAGGGTGTGCGGCTTTTGAACATGCACCCATTGCCGGATGGGGGATCAATTTCCACTATTCAACTCGGCGAACACCATCGTGCCGCCGGCGGTTTGAAGGGTGCTCACCACCAGGGCTTCCACCGTGCCGCCGATTTTGGACACGGCGTGGTTCACCACGATCATGGTGCCGTCCGGCAGGTATCCCACGCCTTGGTGGTCCTCCTTGCCGGTGCGGACCAGTGCGATGCGCACACGCTGTCCGGGTGTGACGGCGGGTTTGAGCGCCTCATCCAGTTCGTGGATATTGAGCACGTCCACGCCTTGCAAGCGGGCCAGTTTGGAAAGCGTCTCATCCGGCGTGAGCAGCCGTGCGCCGAGCAGGCGCGTGGTCTCGATCAGCCGGGCAGGTGTGGTCCCGGTATCGGCGGAACTGCGGCTGTCGTGGACGGTGACCTGGATATCGGCGGATTTCTGCATGGCATCGAGCACGTCGAGACCGCGCTGCCCGCGCTGGCGGACGTGGGTTTCATGACCTTGCGACATAGCCTGCAACTCATCGAGCACGAAGCGTGGCACGATCACACGCCCGTGGAGGAACCCGGAACGCAGGATCGCCTGCACCCGGCCGTCGATCACCGCCTCGGCATCGAGCAAGACCGGCTGGCCGGTGGCTGCATCCTGACGAAAGCGGACGTAGGGGATGATGAAGGCGAAATCGTCGCGATTTCCCCGCAGTGAGAGCACCGCACCGAGGAAGCCGAGGCTGGCGAAGAGGGTCACATCGATGGCAAGGCGCAGCGCGCTGACGAGCACATCGCTGTTCTCGGTGGATTCCAGACGATCCCGGAAGGCGATCTCCAGCAGGTTGGAAATCTCCACCCTCGTGAGCAACCAGGCGCAGAGCAATCCCACGCCCAGACCGAAAGTGGCGGTGGAAAAACCGCGCAGCGAGAAGCCTTTCATCAATGATTCGATCCATATGAAAAGCGCCGCCACGCCCAAGCCGCCGAAGATACCCACCCACAGAGGCACTTCGAAGAGAGTGCCCTTGGTGCTCAGCGCGATGGCCACACCCGCGGCCTCGCAGACCAGCAGATAGGTCAGGCGGGCGATATTGACGGATGGAGGCGAGCCCATGGTGCGAAATCCCCACCACTCTTCCCGCATAGCAGGCGACGGGCAAGATCATTTCTCATTACTGCAGGAAATATGGCTCAGGCAAAACTGAGATTTTTAGATGCTCCCATCTCCACATTGCCAACCTTGCCTTTGTTCTCCTCGATCCTGGGCTTCAATGCCGCCAACTGCGCATTGGCCTGCCGGATGATCGCATCGGAGGCACTCGCGATAAGCGGCCGTGCCCGCTTGCCCAGGCTGCTTGCGGTTGTTCGTGAGCTTGTTGATACGTGCACCTGCATCCTGTATCGTCCGTTCCGGTCCAGCATATTGGGCATGTTAGAGTAATAATATTTCAATAGCATGGCACAATCGGTTTCTTCAAGACAGGCTTCGTCCTACCGCTTCCCGAACGCGACGGCGAGCGAGGCGAGGTCCGCGGGGGCGGCGCGGTCGGCGGTGAGAATGGCGGCCTTTTGCTTGCTGACGATGTCGGCGATGCCCTTGCGCGAGAGTTCGAGCATCGCGGTCATTTCGCCGCCGCTGAACACCGCCTCCTCGCCGCTGCCCTGGAGTTCCACGAACTCGAGCGCCTCGGTCATCACCACGTTGAAATCGACCGATGCGTCCTTGTCCTCGGGGTAGTTCAGGTCGAGCACCGGCTCGCCATGACAGACGCCGGCGGAGACGGCGGCGACGAGTTTCTTCAGGGGAAAATCCTTCAATTTGCCCTCGGCCATCAGGCGGTTGAGCGCGATGGCCACCGCCACGCAGCCGCCGGTGATGGATGCGGTGCGCGTGCCGCCGTCGGCCTGCAACACGTCGCAATCCACCCACACCGTGCGCTGGCCGATTTTCTTCAGGTCCACCACGGCGCGCAGCGAGCGGCCGATCAGCCGTTGGATCTCCGACGAGCGGCCGTCGAGCTTGCCGCGCGAGATGTCGCGCGGTTTGCGGTCGAGCGTCGAGTAGGGCAGCATGGAATACTCGGCGGTGAGCCAGCCGCCCTCGACCTTCTGGGCGCGCATCCAGCGCGGCACATCCTCCTCGATGGTGGCCGAGCAAATCACCCGCGTGTCACCGAAGGACACCAGCACCGAGCCGGTCGCGTGGGCGGCCACGTGGGGGATGAAGGAAATCGGGCGGAGTTCGTCGGGCTGGCGGCCATCGGGGCGTGACATGCACCGAGTGAACGGAAGCCGCGCGCCCACCGCAAGCGCGGATCGGACAGGATCGGATGGCAAAACCCGCGAGAGGTCGATTCACGCGCAAGCATGCAGGAAATCCGCGCTAGCGCGATTTCCCCGCTGTCCGCTTTTTGTTGCGCGGCGTGAAGTTCACCGACTTGGGATCGAAGGCTTCGGGGTCGTAGCCCGGATGCGCCCACTCGATTTCGCCGTGGAGCGCCTGCATGTATTGGAAGGTGCCGCCGAAGTCCTCGGGCGGGCAGGCGCGCGCGCCATCGAGGATTTCCGGGCCGCCCGCGCCCTCCTCGCGTGATTCGAAGACGATCTCGTGGATCCACTCGTCGGCGAAGTCGTAGCGGTAGAGGATGCGGAGCGGCAGCCGGCGCTTGCCGATGAATTCGGCCACTGTGAGCACCGCCTCGTCCTGGAAGTCGCCCAGCACCTGGTCCTGCAGGCCGACCGGGCCGATCACGTCCACCAGCCGCTTGCCCTTGCCGTGGCGGAATTCGTGCGGGTGCTTGTTTTCCCAGCCCATCGCCGCCTGGATGGCATCGCTGAACTGCACGAAGGTCAGCTCTTTGGGAATGGAAAACCGCCGCCAAATCTGCGGCTGGATGCCATAAAGAAAAACCTTCACCAGCACCCGGTTCTGATCGCTCGTTTTCGACATGGCGCGAACATGGAAAGTGACCGCTGCGGAAGCAAACGGGAATTGCGCTCCACGAGCGAATGGAAGTGGCCCATGCCACACAACCCGCGGAGACCGCGCCGACGTTTTCCTTGCGGGGCGCACGGCCCGCCGCCACCCTCGGCGCGTGGTCGAAGAGCTGGAGTCGAACCCCAAGGACGAGCTGCTCCGCTCACTGGAGGCCGGCGACCACTCCGCATTGCTCGCCGCCGCGGAAAACCTCCACTACGCCGACCTCGCCGCGCTTTACGAGAACCTCGACGATGAAAAACGCGAGTTGCTGCTCACCACCATCGGGCCGGAACTCGCCACCGACGTCATCGCCGAGCTGCCCGACATGCTGATCGAGGACGCGCTCAACCGCTTCAAGCCGGCGCAGCTGCGCGTGCTGCTCGCCAACCTCTCCGACGACGACCGCGTCGACGTTTTCCAAGTGGTCGGCAAGGAGGCGCAGGTGCGGTTTTTCAGCCTGCTGGGCCCGCGCGACAAGGAACTGACGCGCAGCCTGTTGAAATACGGCGAGGAAACCGCCGGCGGCCGCATGACCACCCGCATCGGCCGCATCACCGCGGACATGACCGTCAAGCAGGCGATCAACGTGCTGCGCAGTGACCGCGAGGACGCCGAGTCGCTCGCCCGCATCTTCGTGGTGGACGAACAAGGCCGCCTCGCCGGGAAAATCCGCCTGCGCGACCTCGCCTTCGCCACCTGGGACACGCCGGTGCGCGACATCATGGAGCCCGCCGACGAATACGCGCTCGCCAGCGAGGACCAGGAGGAGGCCGCGCGCATGCTGTCGAAATACGACCTCGTCGTGCTCCCTGTGGTGGACGAGCAGCATCACCTGTTGGGGATCCTCACCTATGACGATGCCATGGAGATCCTGCAGGAGGAATCCACCGAGGACATCGAGAAACTCGCGGCCATCAGCGGCGAGCAGTCGGAGATATCCTATATCAACACCAGCGTCATGCTGCAATACCGCCGCCGCGTGGTGTGGCTCGTCGGCCTGGCCTTCGTTTCGATCGCCTCGGGCTATGTGATGTTCCGTTTCAGCGAAACCTTGGAAAAGGCCTTCGTGCTCTCGCTGTTCCTGCCGATGGTGGTGGCGGCGGGCGGCAATTCCGGCGGCCAGGCGGCGACCATGGTCATCCGCGCGATGGCGCTCGGCGAGATCGACACCGGCAGCGCGCTGCGCATCGCTTGGAAGGAAGCGCGCACCGGATTGTTCCTCGGCCTCTCGCTGGGGCTTTCGATCGCCGCCTTCATCACGCTCATCCTGCCGCACCTGCAGCGCGGCACCGGCGCGGATTTCGATTTCGCCCACCTCGCGCTGGCCGTGGCTGCCGCCATCACCGCGCAGGTGCTCTCCGCCACCGTGCTCGGCGCCATGCTGCCGCTCGGCGCGCGCGCGGTGAAGCTCGACCCCGCCGTGGTCTCCTCGCCGTCACTCGCGTCCACCGTGGATGTCTCCGGCATGCTGATCTATTTCTCCACCGCCGGCACCATTCTCAACCTGCACTGAACCGGGAACCGACGCCATGTCCGCGCGCGAGTTCCACTGCGGATCGATCCGGTGGTTTTCACCGCGTGGGGGATAGGGGGCTGGCTTTGAGATGCCTCATCGGACATCACGCGCATCAAAATGATGAAAATGTCTGTTTACTTTGATGCAAAATGAGGGTTGATTTCCGGCGTGAGAATCACCGTGGACATCGAGGACAGCGTTTTGCGCGATTTGATGAAAATCACCGGGGACAAGAACAAGAGCCCGGCCGTGGCGCGCGCGGTCACCGAATTCGTGCGCCGCAAGCAGGCGCGGGAATTCGGGCGCCTGATCCGGGAAGGGGCATTTGACTATCCGGCACCAGCTGCGGAATCGGCGGGGCATGATCCTGCCAATCCGGTTCCACCCCTCTACCCGGATTGATCCGCCATGGTGCTTGTGGATTCATCCGCCTGGATCGAGAGCCTCCGTCGCAACGGCGACATGAGGGTGAAACTCGCCATCGAGGGATTGCTGGAAGCCTACGAGGCCCAGTGGTGCTCGCCGGTCCGGCTGGAAGTGCTCGGCGGCGCACGCATCGAGGAGCGCGCGCGTCTGGGGGCGCATTTCTCGGTGATCCCCTACCGCCCGTGCCGCGAGGACGACTGGGATAGGGCCGTGGCCCTGGCATGGCGGCTTCGCGGCAAAGGCCTCACCGTTCCATGGCTCGATGTGCTGATCGCCGCCATCGCCATCCATGACGGCGTGCGGTTGTATGCCATCGACGCGCATTTTCAGGAAATCGCCAAACACAGTGGGCTCTTGCTCTACCGCCCCGGATACGGCGGCAGTTTCAATGGTCACGCCGAAGGCTGAGCGGCTGATGAATCGTCGCCCGCAGTGGGCTCCTTCTTGAGACGCCGTGTGAGCATCTCGGTGCTTTGCAAAAACGCCAGGCCCGTGTCAGTTTGGCTGTGTGCGAATCCTTGTAGCCGAAGACGAAACGCGGCTGCGCCACCACCAGCTGGCGGCGCTGGCCCACGGCGGCCACGCGATGGGTTTCGCATTGGAGGAGGAAACGCCGCCATGAGTTACCGTTTGCGCATCGCGGCATGGGTGGCGGTTTCCTGCGCGCTGGTGCTCGGAGTGATGATCTGCACAAGCTACTTCCAACTTGAGGAGGAATTGCGTGCGCGCCGCGAGGACCCAACTCATCCGCGGCATCCCGAGTGGACGCTTCGCAACCGCCACAGCGAAGAGGAAATCGTGGTAATCCTTGGTGAAATGGCCCGTCTCTGGATCTGGACCGCGGTTCCACTGATCGTCCTCTCGCTGGGTGCCGGGCTGCTGCTCGCCCGCCGCTCGCTGCTGCCGGTGCGCGAGCTGAACCGCCAGCTCGCCGCCATGCGGCCGGATGCGCTGCGAGGCGATCTCACGATTCCAGAGGCGGATCCCTCGATCGCGGGTTTGACGAATCATCTCAATGCCCTGTTGGACCGCGCCGGCAGCGCCTATCAGGAAATGGCGGAGTTTTCATCGCGCGTGGCCCACGAGCTGCGCACGCCGCTGATGTTGCTGCGGCTGCGCCTGGAAAACGCGCCACCGGGATTGCCGCCCGCGCTCCAAGAGGAGCTTCAGGACGAGCTGGCGCGGCTGTCGCGTTTCGTCGAGCGCTCGCTGCTTGCGGTGAAGGCCGAGCAAGGCAGCCTGCTGCCAGTGGACGAGACGTTCGACCTCGCCGCAACCGTTCGCGACGTGGCGGAAAACTATCAACTTCTCGCCAGCGAACGGGGATTGGAAATGAGGGTCGATTCCGATGGCCGAGTGGTGATGGTTTCCGACGCGGACCTGCTGCGGCAGGCATTGCACGGCCTGATGGAAAACGCCGTCCGCTATGCAGGCAGCCAACTGTGCGTCACCTGCCGCGGCGGCGCGGAACCGGTCGTCGCTATCGACAACGACCGCGATCCGGAAACCATCGCGCCCGGCGGGCTGGGACTCGGCTTGCGGATCGTCAACGGCATCTGCAAGGCCTGCGGCTGGCGGTTTGAGTCACGCGCCACCGATCACGGTTTCCACGCATCGATCCGTTTCACTGGATATATCCGCACTCAAACCCAACCCGATGATTTGCTGAAATGACGGACAAGATCCTCAGCATGATCCTTTGCCTTGCTGCGGCCACGGGCCTCGCCGCGGAGCCGGCGTGGCGCGGGGAACTCACCGCCGCCACCGCGCCTGCGGCCGTGCGGGCCATGCCGCCATCGGTATTGGACTTCGAAGTGAGCTGGAAAGGGCTGCTGGACGCCGGCAAGCTGCGCATCGAGTTCGCGCCGAAGGACGCGGACAAGCCGGGCATGCTGGTGGTGCGCTCGAACGCCGCCAGCACGGGTGCCGCCAGCGCGCTCTTTCCCTACCGCAGCCATTTCTGGTCGGAAGTGTATCCCGCCACGCTGCGCCCGCGGTTTTTCCATGCGGTGGAAACCGCCCGCCGCGAGAAAATCGACACCGCCGTGCAATACCGGCCGCGCCAGGTCGAGTTCGTCGAAATCAGCGGGGACCTGAAGAAAAGGAACACCGCGCGCGAGCAGGGCGAGTTCCGCTTCGAGCCGGTATATGATATCTTTTCCGCCATGTTGTTCGTGCGCAATCAGAAGCTCGCGCCCGGCGACCGCATCACGCTGGTGGTCCAGCCGTTCAAGACGCCCTATCTGGTGCGCGTGCGCGTCATCGCCCGCGAGCGCCACATGGACCGCCCGGCGATCCGCCTGGCCGTGGCGATGCGGAAAATCGACCGCGAGACGCTCGAGCTCCGCCCCTACCGCAAGCTGCGCCGCGAGGCGACCCTGTGGCTCAGCGACGATGCCGACCGCGTGCCGCTGGAGCTGCGTGCCGCGGTGTTCATCGGCGATGTGCGCGCCGTGCTGGCGGATTTCCACAAGCTCAAGCCCTGAGACGTGTCCATGCAATAGGATAGCGTAACGGGGCATGCGCACTGGACAAGCCCGCGTGGCGGCCATTAGGTGTCCGCCATGCGTGCCATTCTTTTCCTGCTCGTCGGCATGGGCCTTGCCGCTGCGAAACCCAACATCGTTTTGGTGATCGCCGACGACCTCGGCTATGGCGACCTCGGTTGCTACGGCCAGCAAACGATCCGGACGCCGGTACTCGACAAGCTCGCCGCGGAAGGCATCCGTTTCACCCGTCACTACTCCGGCTCGACCGTCTGCGCGCCGGCGCGCAGTTGCCTGATGACCGGTCTCGACACCGGCCACACCTGGCTGCGTGGCAATGGCGGGCACGAGCTGCGGCCCGATCCGCAGGACCTCACCGTGGCCAGCATTCTGCAACAAGCAGGCTACCGCACCGCCATGATCGGCAAGTCCTGCGTCTCCGGCAACACGCAGAATCCTCAACGCGTGCTCGACAAGGGATTCGATGTGTTTTTCGGCACCACCAGCCACAAGGAAGGGCATCACCGCTATCCGAAGTTCATCTACGACCAACTCATGCGCGTGGAACTGGAAGGCAATGCGCTCCACCATGGGAAAACCTACGACGCCGAACTCTACACCGCCCGCGCCGAGCGCTTCATCCGCGAGTCCGGCGGGCCGTTCTTCCTGCTGCTGTCCTACCCGATCCCCCATGCATCCGTCCTCGGCCCCGAAGGCTCCGTCCCGGGCGGGGCGGGCGTGGAGCACAAGCAGGGAAACTATACCATGGTGGAAAACCCGAAACTCCATTACCGCGCCATGGTCGAGGCCCTGGACGGCTACATCGCGCGCTTGCTCGCCGCGCTGGAGGAAAAAGGCGTGGCGCGCGACACCCTGATCCTTTTCACCAGCGACAACGGCCCGCACTTCGAAGGCGGATACCGTCCCGAGATGTTCGATTCCAACGGCCCGCTGCGCGGCGGCAAGCGCGACCTCTACGACGGCGGCATCCGCGTGCCCTTGATCGCCCACTGGCCCGCCGGCATCCAGCGACCCGGCAGCTGCGGCCACATCGGCGCCTTCTGGGACTTCCTGCCCACCGCCTGCGAGCTGGCCGGTGCGCCCGTGCCCGTGGGCATCCAGGGCATCTCATACCTCCCCACGCTCACCGGCCGCGGAGAACAGAAAACACACGATTTCCTCTACTGGGAATTCCACGAACAGAACACGCGCCGTGCCCTGCTCCAGGGCGATTGGAAACTCGTGCAATATGATATGAATCGCGGCGGCAAGCCGATGTTGTATCATCTCGGCCGCGATCCCGGCGAAACCGAAGACCTTGCCGCCAGCGAGCCCGGACGCGTGGCGAGGATGGTGGAAACCATGAACCGCCACCGCCAAGCCTCGGCCATTTTCCCGAACCCGGCGCTCGACCGGGTTTCCCGCCAGTGACCGCTGCGGCCCGGTTTCGCAGCCGATTCCAAGGCTTGCCCACGGCCATGCCGCCCGCCAACAGTATCGTGCCGCAGGCGTCCATCTGCGGCACCGGGAAATGATATCTTTTTCGGCCGCTGCCGGCTTATCACGGGCTTCGAAGATGTTCGATGGCAGCCCGCAGGTCGTGCATGGTGACATCCCCGGTGACGCGAGCACTGCCGGGCGCATCGAGCACCACAAAGCGGATCGCGCCGGCGGCGAATTTCGTGGCGGGCGCCAGGCGCGCCATGACGGTGTGGGTGGATCTGGATTCCGGCAGGACCCGCGGCAGGCCGAATTTTTCCAGCAGGTCGATGATTTTCCCGGATGCCGGGGGATCGAGACCGGCGCGGCGTTCCGATAGAAACAGCGCCGCGCGCATGCCGAGCGCGATCGCCTCGCCGTGCAGCAACTCGCCATAGGGCACCGCGGCCTCGATGCCGTGGCCGATGGTGTGGCCGAAGTTGAGCAGCGCACGGATGCCGAGTGTTTCGTGTTCGTCGGCCTCGACGATGCGCGCCTTGATGGCGATGTTGCGCGCGATCAGATCGGCCGGCACCTCGCGGTTCGCGGAATCGAGCGCGGCGAGATCGTCGAGCATCGCGGCATCGCGGATGGCGGCGTGCTTGATCGCCTCCGCGAAGCCTTCGCGAAACTCGCGGCCGGGAAGGGTGCGCAGCGTTTCCGGATCCACGATCACCAAGCGCGGCTGGTGGAACGCGCCCAACAGGTTTTTCCCTTCCGCCACGTTCACACCGGTCTTGCCGCCCACCGAGGAATCGACCTGCGAGACGATGGTGGTGGGAATCTGCACGAACGGCAGGCCGCGGAAAAAAATGGCCGCTACGAAACCCGCCAGATCGCCCACCACGCCTCCGCCGAGCGCGATCACGAACGACTTGCGGTCGTGCCCGGCGCGGACCATTTCCCGGCACACTTGTTCGGCGCAGGCCATCGATTTCGACGCCTCGCCCGCCGGCACCGTGTGCAGCGTGGGGCGGAAACCGGCGCTTTCCAGCGCGGCCACGAGTTTCTCCGCATGCAGTGCCGCCACCGTTTCATCGCTGACCACGGCGGCACGGCGTCCTGCCAGCCCGACATGCGCGACAAGCTCCGCCACCTTGCCGAGACTGCCGGCCTCGACCATCACTTCGTATGAGCGCTCCGCGAGATCGACATGAACGGTGGGCATGCGCGCGAGCATGAAACATCCACCCGCCATGTCGAGTGTGCGGTGTGGACCGCATCAAGGGCGGCGACGGACTTGCCCGGGAACACGCCTACGCAAGCTTCCGTGCCGCAAGCGTAGTCGGATTTGCTTCCCCTGCGGGAAAGTTCCGCTAGCCAGCGGCCGCCTGTTCATGAACGCCGTCGAAATCGAAGAAGCCGTTTCCCGCCTCGCGGAACAGCCGTTCGATGCGGAATCATTTCCGTATGCCTTCCTCGAAGCTTTCGGCAACAAGCCCGCCACCATCCAGCGGCTGAAAAGCGGAAACACCAACCAGTCCGACATTGGCGGCATGCTCCAGCGCAGCAACATCCACCTCAAGACCTGCGCGCATGGCGAGGTGGCCGCCATCCTCAAGGCGCTGCGGGAAAGCCCCAAAACCGCTTCCCACAAAGCCAAGTTCATCCTCGCCACCGATGGCATTGAGATGCAGGCGGAGGCTCTCGATGGCGAGGGCGAAACGCTGGCCTGCGCCTACCCGGACTTCGCCGATCACTTCGGGTTCTTCCTGCCGCTGGCCGGCATTTCCACCGTGCGCCAGATCCGGGAAAACGCCTTCGACATCAAGGCCACCGGCCGCCTGAACCGCCTCTACATCGAGCTGCTCACGGACAACCCGGAATGGGCCACCGCCGCCCGCCGGGAGGACCTCAACCACTTCATGGCCCGCCTGATCTTCTGCTTCTTCGCCGAGGACACCGCCATCTTCCACGGCGAGAGCCTCTTCACCGCCACCATCGAGCAGATGACCAAGGGCGCGCCGGAGATCACCCACGAGGTGATTTCCGAACTGTTCCGCGCCATGAACATCCCCGTCCGCCACGCGGGGAAACTCGACAACCGCTACCGCGAGGCCGCCAGGATCAAGACTTGGGCGAATGTCTTCCCCTACGTCAACGGCGGGCTGTTCTCCGGGAGCGCCGACGTCCCCGTCGGCAAGGCGAATGGTCAGCCAATGGATCGCCGGAACGACACATCACTGGCATCTCATTCTCAAGCCAACGAGGACGTTGGCGTTCCCAGGGTCCCGCGCTTCAGCAAAATGGCGCGGAACTACCTGCTCCACATCGGCAATCTCGACTGGACCAAGATCAATCCCGACATCTTCGGCTCGATGATCCAGGCCGTGGCGGATGATGAGGAGCGCGGAGCCCTCGGCATGCACTACACCAGTGTGCCGAATATCCTAAAGGTGCTGAACCCACTCTTCCTCGACGAACTGCGAGCCAAGCTGGAAGAGGCCGGAGACAATCCCCGAAAGCTTCTGAATCTCCGCAACCGCATCGCCCGCATCCGCGTCTTCGACCCCGCCTGCGGCTCGGGAAACTTCCTCGTCATCGCCTACAAGGAAATGCGGGCGATCGAAGCGGAAATCAACCGACGCCGTGGCGAAATCGACCGCCGCTCGGACATTCCCAAAACCAACTTTCGAGGAATCGAACTCCGCCACTTTTCCTGCGAGATCGCCCGCCTCGCGCTCATCATTGCGGAGTATCAGTGCGATGTCCTTTATCGCGGCAAGAAGCTCGCGCTGGCCGAGTTTCTTCCGCTGGATTCAGCAAACTGGATCACTTGCGGTAATGCGCTTCGGCTGGATTGGCTGAGTGTCTGCCCACCGACGGGCAAGGGCGTGAAAAATCGCTCCGAAGATTTGTTTGAGACGCCGATGGATCAAGCTGAAATTGATTTTGAGAATGAAGGCGGTGAGACGTATATCTGCGGGAACCCACCGTATTTGGGAAGGAAATATCAGACTGATGAGCAAAAGTCTGAACTGAAATCTGTTTTTGCAGGAAGATGTAAAGACATGCTTTCTCTAGATTATGTTTCTGGCTGGTTTATGAAGGGTTCAGAATATATGGCCCAGACACTTGCCGAGGTTTCATTTGTTACCACAAACTCCATATGTCAAGGTATTCAAGTTTCGGCACACTGGCCGACGATTATGTCCTTGGGAACAGCAATCCGGTTTGCGTATCAGTCATTCAAATGGTCAAATCTAGCGAGCCATAATGCAGGAGTCACTGTTTCAATAATCGGGCTAACGAAAACAAAAAACGGACTACGGAAGTTATTTTCTGTTGATGCTGAGGATAAAATCACAATCCGCGAGGCAATA
>JBMTCD010000083.1:0-14061 GCA_049430545.1 Luteolibacter sp. | reverse complement strand
CGCACGCGGTTGTTACAGGGCAAATGCCGCACGCTACTTAATACCACTGTTCGCTCAAGGAATGAGACAAAGAACCCTCGTTATTATTGCCGCTCTAGCCGTTTTATCGCCGGCGATTTTGCATGTTGAAAAGACCGTGTGGGTGATGTTTCGCTTCGGTGAGCCGAGATACATGGCCTGGGGCATGGCTGTCTCTTCACTGATCGCGTTCTGGGCATCTCGCCGGATGCGACGCAGCTTCCACGTGGCGCTTATCGTCGCCGCGATTCTCCCTCTTTGGTATGCAATGCTCATGGCTGCCGACTCGGGCTATCGAAACTGGCAGGGTAGTGCGAATGCGCCAGCAGAGGCGTACGCCGATACCGGCCCGATTTTCTTTCTGATCGCGGGATGGTTCCCTAGCTGGGGAATCGTCTATTTGCTGTTACTCCTCTTCCAACGGATCGTTCCACGCTCACCCGTTTCGCCTCCGCCACTACCATCGCACCCGAGGTGAAAACGCCCATTCCCGACAAATTTCTCAAGCGAACAAGGCGGTGCTGGACAACCGACTACCCGCTCCGAGTCGAAATGATCTCCGACATTACAACGTTTAGCCCTCAGCCGAAGGCGCGCCGCCGGTAGCCGGTGCCAGACCTCTGACGTTGGTCATAAGAAAGAATGAAAACCATGAAAACGATCACACTACTATGGACACTATTCCTCTGCGCAAACTTGACGGCGGCAGAGAACAAAGAAATCATGGTCGAGCTGAAGGTTCCCGATTCAGCGTGGACAATCTCCATTGAGGAAGTTTACCAGGTAGGAAACGAAGTATGGGTGATATCTAGAGTCTCTCGCGCGCCGGACGTGTTTGGCTTACAAGTCATCTCGACTATAAAGGATTCGCTGACGTTGGCCATTGCAGAATTACCCGTAAAGCATTTTATAGTCGACAAGACATGGAACTGGAAGAACGAAGAGCCGTACACCTTTATCAAGGATCTGAAACTGATTGAGAAAGATCTCATGTCTGGCAAGCAACTTTACAGAAAGGCGAAGAAGCAACCTTGACCCCTTATCAAAGCCTTTGGCTCTTCCAAGTCCCCAGATGGCAACAAGCGGTTGGAAATCATTCCGCGTGATAAGGATATCGTGGACTTTGAGGTATTCGATTCCGCCAGTGGTAAGAAGCTTGCAAGCGATTCCATCGGCTGGTCTGCGATGCGGTGGTTCCTCTACTGGGAGGATTCCTCGAAGCTTTGGGGCTACGGAAGTGATATCGGCTACTTCAAGCTGTTTGAGTTCAAGGCCGACGGAACCGTAGCGGAATCTGAAGTTGATGAGACGAAGCCAGTTCCGTCTGTCGTTTGGGACAATCTTCCCACCTCGTTACAACGAAAATACAAAGTTCAACAAGCCGGCTCATCCGACGGCGGGTAACGTCCTTCTTTGAATTCGGGCTTCACTCCCCGCCGTGGATGGCCTAGACGTTCGGTACAAAATTTATGCCAGCCTTCAACACCGCATGCGTAATCACCAAGGTCGCCTTTGTATTCGCGCTTGTGGGATACATCATTCTTGGTGCCGCGCTGGTCATGATGTCAGGATTCATCAATAGCGCTAGAGAGGGTCAAGCGATAGCACTCACAATGAGCTGCGGCGGCATCTACATCATAGGTTCGTTATTCGTCATCGGAGACAAACTGAATGCAACAGCAATGGCAGTTGCGGGGGTGATTCTGAATTTACTCGGTGCAGCTGTTTGGGTTCCCACGATTGGTTCCAGTGAGCCGCAGTTTGCCGTCATTGGAGTCTTTCTGAGTGTCCTTTGGCTCGTCTGCATCGTCCTGAAATACGCTAAAACCAAAGCGAATCGGGTCCCGGGGAGTGATTAGCTCCCCGGTCCCACACCACCCTGCGTACGGCTTCGTACAGGGCGGTTCCAATCAGACGCGGGCCTTCGGCCCGTAGTGAAGAACGATCCAGACGGCTCTCATGTCCGGAACACCTTGTTCCTCAAGCCAACGGTTGTTCAGCGTGTTTCGCACAATTTGATGTTCGCCGCCTCACGGCTCACACCCCTGCGGGGCACGTCGCGTTCGCTCCTGTCCATTCCGCTCCGCGGTATTCATTCTGGCTCATCCGCCAATAGCCTTTGCGGCTCCGCGTCGCCATGTGCACCGTTGCGGGATCGGCTCCCAGTGACAACAAGTTGCGACGACGCGTGCGGGGTTGCTTCCACTGCTTCCAGTAATGACCGGGGTCAGTGATTGGATTTCAGCATCCATGGCTGTTAGATCGCTTTCTTCATCCTTTCGTAAACACCCGAGAAAGCACGTCGCGCATTTTTGCCAGAGATCCGACGGCTCTGGCATCCATGTCTCGCGGATCTCAATGTGGTCCTGCGGGCGGGCCGCGAATCAGTTGGCAGGCATCAGGAGACCCTGAAGTCGTCCAGTATCCGTGCCGGTGACAGGCAGCGATGCCGACGCCTGGTATTTTCGGATTGTCGCCGACTACATCCATCTCAACCCGTCCCGCGCAGGTCTTGCAGGCGGACGGCGTGGTCCGCTCTCCGGTTACCATTGAGGAATGATTCGGGACCTCGCTCCTGTGACGGATCGGCTCTGTGTCCTCTTTATGCCTCTGCCTCTGTGGTTTACAAAAAATCGGCCTGGACTTTGACGTCAGTAAAGCGAGTGGAGATTGTAAATTTTTCCCATTTTCGGGTTGACCCGAATGACCACGATCGGGTTTTCTCCCGCGTCGCCAATTGCGACTGAGTCTCAATAAAGGCAATTACCCTTCAATGAAACCACATTATCGCTTCGCCATGCTGGCGGGTGGTGCCGCCATCGCCGGCCTGCCCCAAAATTTGTCCGCCCAGGATCTGATGCAAACGCTCACGCCCATGACCGTGGTTGGAAGCCGCGAGGCAGCCTTCGAGCTGCCGGGTTCGGCGGCTTACGAATCAGCGGAATTCTTCCGCGAGCGCGGCTACACCAACATCGCGCAGATCGCGGCCCGTGTGCCCGGCGTTTACGTCCGCGATGAGGATGGCTACGGAAATTTCCCCAACATCTCGCTTCGCGGCGTGGACGGCAACCGCAGCCCCAAGGTGACGATGATGGAGGACGGCATCCTGACCGCCCCCGCGCCCTACGCGGCACCGAACGCCTACTATGCGCCGAAGGCGGCCCGCATGTCGGGCATCGAATTCCTCAAGGGCTCCAGCCAGGTGAAATACGGCCCGCAGACCACCGGCGGCGTGGTGAACTACCTTTCCACCCGCTTCCCGGAGGCAGGCGATCCGCGGTTCTATTCCCGCTTCACCTACGGCACCGACAACACGCTGTTCCTGCATTCATGGTTTGGCGACAGCCAGGAAACGGAAATCGGCCGCATCGGATACCTTTTGGAACTCCATGCCGAAAGCACCGATGGCTACCGCGACATCGATGGCAGCTCGGATGACACCGGCTTCAAGCTCATCGAGCCGATGCTCAAGCTGTTCTGGGAACCCGACACGGCGCTCAAACAACGCCTCGAATTCAAGGTGGGCTACACCAGCTTCGATGCCAACGAGTCCTACACCGGCCTGACCGACGCGGACGTCGATGCTGATCCCGACCGCCGCTACGCCGCCAGTTTCGATGACAAGTTCGATTCGGAACACTGGCGCACCTACCTGAAA
This sequence comes from Luteolibacter sp., assembly GCA_049430545.1. Taxonomy (GTDB): domain Bacteria; phylum Verrucomicrobiota; class Verrucomicrobiia; order Verrucomicrobiales; family Akkermansiaceae; genus Luteolibacter. The sequence goes on along the minus strand of JBMTCD010000083.1, from coordinate 10,385 downwards.
TGGGTCGCGGAACCGAGCGACGCGCTGCGCATCGAGAGCGGCATTTATTACAACTCCTTCGATCGCACCTGGGACAAGCTGGGCAGCCTGGATGCGGCCGGCGTGCCGACCAACGTGGCCGAGGGCATGCTCACCGCAGGCGGCTACGACCTGTTGCGCGGCCTTGGCCCGGGCAACATCCGCTACGCCGGCGCCTTCCGTGAACACGAGGCTTACGGCTGGCAGAACCAGGCGAACATCCGCTTCGCGACCGGCTCGCTGGAGCACGACCTCGCGGTAGGCCTGCGCCTCCACCACGATCACCAGGACGGCACCAATGTCACCACCACCTACGCCTCCAACGGCACCGGTGGCTTCAATTTCGCCGGTCGCAGCGCACCGGCGGAAATCACCCGCCAAGAGGCCTTCGCCACCGCGGTCTTCATCGAAGACACGATTTCCATCGGCAACCTCACCCTGCGCCCCGGCATCCGCTACGAGTGGCTGGATCTCGAGTCCTCCCCCGCCGCCGGCCCCTCCATCTCGGTGGATGAGGAGCTGGTGATGGGCGGACTCGGAGCCAACTACGATCTGACCGATTCCGATTGGGTCTTTGGCGGAATCTACCACGGCATGTCGCCCGCCAATCCGTCCGGCTACGCGGCGGGCACCGAAAGCGAGAAAAGCCTCGGCTTCGAACTCGGCTACCGCCACCAACGCGACGCCTTCCGCGCCGAACTGGTCGGATTCTTCACCGATTTCGACGAGCTGATCGCCCCCGAACTCCCCGGCGGCGCGGGCACCCTGCCCAGCCAGAATGGCGGCGCGGCGGAAGTCTGGGGCATCGAGTCATTGGTCGAGTACGACCACGGCCAAGCCGCGGACTGGGGCTTCGGCCTGCCGTTCTACGCCAGTCTCACCTACACCCACGCGGAATTCGCGGGCATGTCCGGCAAGCTCGCCAATGGCGCGGGCACCTTCGCCGGCGGCCGCAATGGCAACGAAATCCCCTACATTCCCGAGTGGAAATTCGCCACCGGCATCTCGCTCAACATGGAAAATTGGGGCGTCAACCTCGATGTTTCCTATGTTTCCTCCTCCTGGGGCACCGGTTACAACGACGATGTCCGCACTGGCAATCCCAGCGCCATCGACGGCAAAATCGACCCGCTCCTCATCTTCGACCTCACCGGCCACTACCAGCTCAACGAGAACTTGCGGCTGGTCGGCGGCATCCAAAACGTTTTCGACGAACGCGGCGTCATCAGCCGCGCGCCGCTCGGCTCGCGGGCCAACGCCCCGCGCATGATCTTCGGCGGCTTCGAAGCCAGCTTCTGAGAAATGTCATCCATCGGTTGCCAGTAAAACATCACCGGGGCATCTTGCACCGGCCACTTCGCGTCCCAAGACATGCAATCCATCATCCACACCCTGAACATCGGCACACTCGCCACCTGGCTGAGCGTCGCCGGTTTCGGCACCGTGGGCGTGGTGGTCCCGCATCACGATCGCCCGCAACCCGCCGCGCCGGCCATTGAGGAAACCCTCATTGCCGATGCCGATTTCAGCCTTGGCGATATGGCAGATGCCAGCCAGCCCGAGGGCACCGGCGATGGCGGTGGTGCGGCCGCGATGCCGGAAGCCATCGAGACCCCTCCGGAAACCCTGCCCAACCCGCCAGAATTGCCGGAGCTTGCGGAATTTTCACCGCTGCCGGAAATCCCCGATCTGCCAAAACCGGCCCCCGTCACCCGCAGTCAGGAGAGCGACACGCCGGGTGCCACCGCATCCACCCGTCGCTCCGGCGGTGCCACCACCAGCCGCGCCTCGTCCGCTTCCACCGGCAGTCGCAGCGGTGCGTCATCCGCCTCCAGCAGCGGTGGCGGAATGTCCGCCAGCGCCCGCCTCGCCGCCGGCCGCATGCCCGCGCCCAACTACCCCGCCACCTGCCGCCGCAAGGGCCAGACCGGCACCGTGGTCGTCGAGTTCACCATCGACCGCTCCGGCCGCGTGATCTCCGCCCATGCCGCAGAGCCCTCGCCGTGGCCGCTGCTCGACCACGAGGCCGTGCGCACCGTGCGCAAATGGAAATTCCCACCCGGCGACATCATGAAACTCCGGCGCCCTATCGTCTTCCAACTTCGCTGAAATCCGCTAGAACCGCGCCGTGCTCGCCAACATTGTCGTAGAAACCTTCATCGAGGGCGGTTGGGTCATGTGGCCCATCCTCGCCACTTTTTTCCTGGCCCTGTGCGTCATCCTCGACCGGCTCGTGTGGTGGTTGCGGTTCAAGTCCATCGTCCGCCCGACGCTCCAGGAAGAGGCGCGCCAAGCGCTCGGTACCGGCGATTTCGACACCGCCTGGCGGCTTTCGCGAACCTCCGCCGATCCCTACCTGAAAAACCTCGCCGAGGGCATGAGCCACGCGCGCACCTCGATGCTCGCCGCCATGCAGCTGGACGCCACCCATCTGATCGAGAAATCCGAGGCGCGCATGTGGGTCATCAGCACCATGATCACCCTTGCCCCGCTGCTCGGGCTGTTCGGCACCGTGGTGGGCATCATGGGATCGTTCTCGTTCGTCGGCGACGAGCAGCTCGCCGCGGACAAGGTCTCCGGCGGCATCGCCGAGGCGCTCATCGCCACCGCCGCCGGCATCGGCATCGCCATCGTCTGCCTGCTGCCCTACAATTTCTTCCGCAAACGCGTCGCCCTGCTCCGAGGCTCGCTCGAACGCTGGATCAACCACTGCGAACTGCTCGTCCACTCCGCCAAAGAACACGGCTTCGATCTGGAAGCCTTCGCTTCCAAGAGACCAGAGACCGGAAGCCAGAAACCAGCCTGACATGTTTCGAACTTCCATTCAGCATACCGGCTGCCGCCCGCCAATCTCTGCACTCCGGACTCTGGTCTCCGGTTTCTGACATCCATGCCCGTAAAGCTCACATCCCACGTCGGCGGCGAGGAGGGCGACGAAGCCCGCATCGAGGTCATCCCGCTCATCGACATCATGTTTTTCCTGCTCGCCGCCTTCATGCTGGTGAGCCTGAGCATGACGCACATGCAGCGGGTGCCGATCAATGTTCCGGAAGCGTCCACCGGTATTCCGGAATCCAAGACGCCGCCGGTCCAGATCGCGGTGGACTCCACCGGCGTGATCACTTGGGAAAGCGTCATCGTCACGCCCTTGGAAATCACCGCCAGGCTCCAAACCCTCGCCTCGCCCGCAGAAACGCGCGTCATGATCTCCGCCGATGAGGAGGCGCGCCACAAACACGTGCTCGCCGTGCTCAACGCCGTGCGCGCCGCCGGCGTCGAGAAAATCAACTTCGAGACCCGGGAGCCATGAAAGCCCGCCTGCTGCCGCTCCTCAATGCCGTGGGCTGCATCGCCCTCACGGTGCTTGTGGCCGTGCAGTGGCGCATCGAACACCAGTCACACCTCGTCAACCAAGGCCTCCGCAAACAAATCGCCGCCGCCGAAACCAAGGCTGCCGAGGACGCCAAGCACCGCGCCGCCCTCGAGCGCGACATCGCACTGCTCAAGGAGTCTCTCGAAACCACCCAGCTCGCTGCCGAAAAATCCGCCGCCGATGCCGAAAAATTCGCCACCGCGCTCTTGGAACAGGAAAAAATCAACCAAACCCTCTCCGCCGAACTCGCCGCCGCCCGCGAACAGCTCGCCGCCTGGGAAAAGGCCGTCGCCCAACGCGACGATCGCATCGAAACCCTCGACGCCGAACTCGCCCGCACCCGCCAGCGACTCGAAGAAGCCATCGCCCGCCTCAAGGAGGACGGTGCCAGGTGAGCCGCGCGCACGCGACAAGCCTCTGATGCCTCAAGCGCAGGATCACGGAGCCACCGCAAGACGTTCCGGCTCGCCTTCGTGCTCAAAAAGGAAGCCGTTTTCCTTGTAGGTCTTCAGGCGGAAGTGCGTGGCGGTGGAAAGCACGCCCTCAAGCGAGCTGAGTTTTTCCGAAACGAACCTGGCCACCTCCCGCAGGTCCGCACCCTCGACCACCACCATCAGGTCGTAGCCACCGCTGGCGAGATAGCAGGAAACCACTTGGTCGAAGCGGGCGATGCGCATCGCAAGGCGGTCGAAGCCGCCGCCGCGTTCCGGCGTGAGTTTCACCTCGATGAAGGCGCTCACCGAGGTGTCGCCGGCGATCTCCGGATCGATCACCGCATGGTAGCCGCGAATGGTGCCGTCATTCTCCCACTCCGCCACACGTCGGGCCACGGCCTCGCGGTCCAGCGATAGCAGTTCGGCAAGTTCCTGGTGTGGGACACGCGCCTTGCGGCGCAGCAATTGCAGCAATGGGTCGGTGGACATGATGAATGGTGTGGGAATGCAATGAACTGTCAATACCGCCGCGGACCCGCTCACGAGCCCAGCTCGGGAACGCTGAGAAATTCGCTGCTTCGCTTGTCAAATGGCGCGCCGGCGGCCAGCCAGGTATCGTAAACCGCCCAACCTTGCGAGAGCAGTCCGAGCGTGCGGTTGAATCGATCCGGGCTGTTGAGCACCACCACGATCAATCGGCGCGGGGTGACGCCCTTGGTTCCATCCGCCTTCTCGCGCACCAAGGGTTCGCGGTCCATGCAGGTGGCGAGGCAGGGGCCGGCGGCCTGCGTGGTGCCGGTTTTGACGCCGAGGACGCCCTCGCGGCCGATCAGTTCGTTGGTGTTGCGGACGCGGTAGCTGCGCACTCCGGCAGGACCTGTCACCTTGACCGTGCGGTCGGGTTGACGAACGATGAAGTTGAATGCATTGCGGCGCATGGCATAGACCGAGAGCCGTGCCATGTCCGCCGCGGTGGAATACTGCCGCACGCCCTTGCGGTCGAGCCCGTGCGGATTGGCAAAGCGCGTCCGGCTCATGCCGAGCGCCTTGGCAAGCCGGTTCATCTCGGCGACGAATTCAGCCACCGGGTCGCCGTTTTTGCCACGGCGTTGGAGCATTTCGCGGCCGATGTGATCCGCCACGCTGAGCGCCGCCAGGTTGTCCGAACCGAGCAGCGCCGAGTAGAGCGCGTCGCGCAGCGTCAGGCGGTCGCCGGGCTGGAGATTCATCGGGTTCGGGCCGCCGACCATGGCAATCGTCTGCGGCGCGACCAAGCTCACCTCGCCGAGATCGGTGCCGGTGGCGAGCGCCCAATCGACGGCGACGGCACCGGTGGCGATCTTGGTGAGGCTGGCGACCGGGCGTTTCTCGGCGGCATTCGCGGCGACGAGAATACGCCCCGAGTGCGCCTCCACCACCATCACACTCTCATCCTGCGCGGCGGCGTGCATCAGGCCTACAGCCAGCCATGCGGGAAAAACAAAAAACATGCTCAGAAACCGGTGCATCAGTGGGGAAACGCGCGGGACCATAACTTTGTCCCTGCACAACTCAATCCCAAAGGCTGGCGCTTGTGGAGCGCGGACTTCAGTCCGCTTGCGGGGGTGCGGGAGAGGACGGCGGCGTGGGCATGAAGCGTTCCTTCACCGACTTCAGCCATGATTCGCCGGTGCCCCGCTCGTAGCGCAGCATCATGCCGGCGCCGAAGGCGATCGCCGCGATGAGGAGTGTCCAGAAAAGCCAGACACAGCCGAATTGATTGCCCTCGGGCAGTCCTGTCTTGGCCGGTTGCGGTTTGTGCTTGGACGTTTTGCGTTTGGAATCCGGGACCTGCGCCGGCCCCGGTTCCGGAGACGCTCCGGTCTCCGATTCCAAGGGTTCCGCCGCCATCGGTTCCACCGGCTCGCGGATGATCGGGGATTCCTGCAACGGCCGCTCGCGGCTGATCACCTCGAGCTCGTCCGCGCTGAGTCGGAATTCAAAGGCCACATCGCCGATCCGCACGGTGTCACCGTCGTGCAGCGGCACCAACTCGCGCGTTTGGCCGTGCACTTTCAGACCGTTGGTGGAGCCGAGGTCACGCAGTTCGTAGCCGCCCTCCACGCGCCGCATCTCGGCGTGCTTCACCGAAACCGAGCCGCAATCGACAACGATGTCATTCATGCTGCCCCGTCCGAGCGTGACCGACTTGCGGTCGAGTTGGAACAAATAGGGCTGCGGGTTGGTGCCTGGGACGGTGATGATGACGCGTGGCATGTTTGGATAACGGGTTTTTCGACTCCCCTCTATCCGCCATGCCGGGAATTTGCGATGATAATTTCAAGCGAGTCAGGTTTCGATGGACGCGGCTGTCATTTGGCAAGCACCGGTTGGGATGTCACTTCCACGATATGGCGGACCACGGAGGGCGCGAAGAGCACCAGCGGATGGGCCGGGGCGCGGACGATCCGGTTGTGCGCCATTCCCCATTCGGAACTCGTGTAGGGAAGGATGATCAGATCCATCGGAGTGTAATACGAATGCAGCCGGATGCCGCGCAAACGATCTTCGGTGGCTTTCAATTTGGCCAGGAACACGCTGCCGTGCCGCATTTGCATCGCGCCTTTGCCGGGATAACACCATGCCGCGAGGGTGCCGTGGTGAGGGGTGGCAAGAGTGGTGAGCGAGTGGCAGCGCGCGTGACCACCCAGGTGTTGGAGGTATTGGCGGCTGACCAGCCCGCCCATGCTGTGGGCGACGAGGTGGATTTTCCCTGCGTCAGCCCAACGTTGGTCGATGGCCACCTTGAGCTGGGCGGCGAGTGGTTCGAGGCCATGCCGCGCGTCGGCAGGCGTCATTTTGGGCACGAGACACTCGCAGCCCCGCGCCTCGAGCATGCGGACGACGGGAGCGAACATGCGGCCGCCCTGGAAAATGCCGTGGACAAAGACCACACGGGCCGGCGTTTGTTCCACGGCATCCACGGCCGTGTTCAGCGCGCATGCGGTGATCAAGGTTGTTGCCAACGATGCCGCGGACGGGAGCGGTCTGGATTGTTTCATGATGCGATGAATGCCCCGTCGAATCATTGGGGCGTGAACGGTGCGGCGGGATCCCGATTGAGCGCCGGCTCGATGAGGATGTCGCCGGGTTCGCAGCGGCGAAGAAAGCCGTCCACATAGACCGTTTCGCCGACCTTGTTGGCCTTGGCCATGAGATCGAATTCCTGGAAATTGCAGCGAATACCTCCTTCCAGCCAAACCCATGCGACCTCGGGATTGCTGGTATCGACACGCGCAACCTTGCCTTTGACGGTGATTTTTTTGCCGATGTAGGGCTGTCCTTTTGCCGCCAAGCCCTCCTGATGGAACTGCGCGGCGGGTTTGCCGTAGTCCATTTGCCAGCCCGTGCAGGAAGCAAATCCGCCGCAGGCGGCCAATGGGATGAAAAAGAGACAAAGGGTTCGCAGGATCGATATGCTCCGTATGCGCTTCGGTTGCCCGAAAAAGGCCGCCGGCGCAATGATGAGAGGTGCGTTCGTGCTCATGGTGTCCTTGGTCGTTGATGAAATGGAACACCGCCAGCCGTTGGTGGCGTTCCGGACGTGCGGTCGCATCATGGAGCAGTCCGTGGTATTTCCATAATCGAAAAAGTTTCCAAAAACATCGATTGGATCGATGTTTATTTTTGCAGATTTGCGTCAAGGCGCGCTCCGACCTCCCTCACTTGACCGTTTTCCCGCCCAAGGTTCTCGCCCGCTCGCGTGCCTTGTCGAGGAAGGACGCGGCGAGCGGCTTGAGTGTTCCCTGATAGAGCGCGCCAACCACGACCGGCGGAAATCCCGTGAGCTTCACCACCCGCAGGCCCGGCGCGGGTTTTCTGCCCGGGATGGCCACCGAGAGCCCGACACCGAAGCCGCGCACCGCGTATTCCTCGATGATGTCCAGTGCGGTGGCCTCGACAGCCGGTTGCCAGTTCACACCGCGCGCCTCGAGCGCCTCTTGGAAAATCCGGCTGACCACGTCGTCCGGAGTCAAGCCGACGAGCGGGTATTTCGGGCGCTTTCCACGGCCCTGCGGATCGTCCTGCAAGAGGTCGGAAAAACGCCGGACCGGCCATGAATCGGGAACCAGCAGGACCAATGGCAGCTGGAGCAACTCCACCGCCTTGAGTCCCTCGCCGAGACGGCCGTGGAGGATGCCCACGGCGAGGTCCACCTGTTGACTGGCGATCAGGCCATGCAGCTGGGACGGCTCCACCTCGCGGAGCGTCAAACGCAAGCCGGGTTCCTCGACGCGCATCTCGGCGAGCAAATCGGGAAGGTGGTGGCGAAGCACGGAAGCCGAGGCCGCAATGCGCAGATGCCTCCGCTCCTCGCCGCGCAGGCGGGCCTCCACCTCCTCGAGCCGCGAAAAGAAGGGCTGCACGAAAGCATACAGCTCCTCGCCCGCCGGCGTCAGGGCGAAGGGACGGCGGTTGAAGAGCCTCACTCCGAGGCCGCGCTCCAACTGGAGGAGCTGGCCGCTGACGGCGGGTTGCTGGATGCCGAAGGGCATCTTGTGGATGGCGGCGGTGATGCCCTCATGCTTCACGACGTGGTAGAACAGTTCGAGATGGTGGATGTTCACGCCGGGGAGTGGGCTGCAGTTTCGTCCGGGGTTCAACTTCGAACTGGGATTGGAGATTTCCCGATGGGAAATCTGAAGACGATGCAGCAGTTTGCCTTCAGGTTTGCCCTTTGAAATCCATTGTTCCCACAGACTCGGGTCGACAGGTCATCCCGGGATTCGGGCGGATACGGGGGAAGTTGCGGAAAAAAGCCGGAAATTTCCCGTGCTGGGGGTTTGACAGCCGGAGTGCCGCTTGCCTTACTAGCAGGGTCAACAAAATCAAACCCCTGCGCGAATGAGCGAAAACGAAAACCAACCGCCCGCCCCCTCGAAACAAACTTCCAGCGTGCCGCTGAAAAAAGAGACCGTCCGAGTGACACTCCAGGCGGCTGACGCTCCCAAGGTCCCCACCTCCAGCGTGCCGCTCGCGCCGCCAGTCCGCCCGCCGGTGCCGGGTGGCGCTCCCAAGCCGCCCGCTCCCACCGTCCCGCTCAGGGCACCCGCCGCGGCCGGCCCCCCCGCGCAGCCGACCATCAACCTGGCCCCCACGCCCACGCCGCTGCCGCCGACCTCACCAGCCCTCAAACCTGCGGGTGCCGCGCCGACGCTTCCCAAGGCGACCGTCCAGCTTCAAGCGCCCACCGCGCCCATTGGTGCCGTTGCTTCCCCATCCCAAGCCGCCACCTTCCGCATCGAGGACGACGACGAGGAGGGCGGCGAGCGCCACGAAGGCCTTCTCAAGGTGCTCTCGGGCTTGGGTCTGGCCGCCGCGGTCCTGCTGTTCATTTTCCAAATTTCGCTCGCCGGGGTCTGGATCAACAGCGAGGACAACCCGCGCAAAGGCGATTGGTCCCAGATCATCGAATGAGCCGCCACTGAAACCCCAACCCACCTGAATTCATGGTCCTGCCCATCATCAACATCGTGCTCGCAGCACTTGTGACTTTCATCGCTTACAGCGCCGGCAACCTGCCGACCGGCCTCTGAGCCGCGCGCCCGCCTTCACAAGAGCCGCCCCGTGCATTCGTGCCGGGCGGCTCTTGACGTATCGGGATGCCGCCTCCATGCTCCGCGCATGGCACTCCAACTCACCGAAAGCAATTTCCAATCCGAAGTGATCGACTCCGACCTGCCCGTGCTCGTGGACTTCTGGGCCGAGTGGTGCGGTCCCTGCAAGATGATCGGCCCGATCCTCGACGAACTTTCCAACGAAGTCTCCGGCCAGGCGAAAGTGGGCAAGGTGAATGTGGACGAAGCGCGCGACCTCGCGGTGAAATTCAATGTCCGCTCGATCCCGCTGCTGCTTTTCTTCAAGAACGGCGAGGTCAAGGACCAGATCGTCGGCGCCGGCGTGACCAAGGACCAGCTCAAGCAGCGCCTGCTGGCATTGTGAGCGCCGCGGCCGCGGCTCAGCCCATGTATTTCTCCGCGCGGAGCACCTCGACATCCGCGGCATAGACGATCACCGACCAATCGGCGAAGTAGGTGTCGCCCACTTCGAGCATGATGCCCTCGGCGGCCTGCGGTGAAACGAGCGTGTCGATCTGCACGCTGCGCCCCTCCCATTCCGAGGCGCGGATGCCGCGCGTCCCCTCACCTTCCACGGCGGTCATGGTCCAGCCGCTGGCGCCGTGGCGCTTGAGCAGTCCGATAATGTCGTCGCGCAGCACGCGCTCGGCGATGATGGTCACTTTGCGGAGGTGGATGGTCACAGCCATGACTGGAGGAGGTTGGCGGTTTTTTGATAGAGCGGGATGCCGATGGCGAGGTTGAACGGGAAGGTGATGCCGAGCGAGAGCGTGAGGTAATAGGCGGGATTGGCGCGCGGCAGCGCGACACGGACGGCAGCCGGCGCGGCGATGTAGGACGCGCTGCCCGCCATGGCCCCGAGCACGGCGGCACCACCCGGCGACATGCCGACAAGAGTGGCTCCGAGCACGCCCAGCGAGCCATGGAGCACGGGGATGAAAC
>JBMTCD010000082.1:0-14317 GCA_049430545.1 Luteolibacter sp. | reverse complement strand
CCAAGAAGGCACCCGCCAAGAAGGCACCTGCGAAGAAGGCACCTGCGAAGAAGGCGCCAGCCAAGAAGGCACCTGCCAAGAAGGCTGCGAAGAAAACCGTGAAGAAAGTGGCGAAAAGCGCCAAGGTGGCCAAGAAAGCCGCCAAGAAAACAGTAGCGAAAAAAGCGGCGAAGAAGGCCGCCAAGAAGGCCGCGAAAAAATAGCAATCCGTCCTGGCAAAACACAGTTGGAACCCAAGCTGGCGCGGCCATCAGGCCGCCCTTCCCGGTTCCGGCAGTCGATCGAAACATCGGCGGGGGATCTTCGGATCACCCGCCGATTTTACGTTTCGCGGAAGGGGTCACGAACCCATGGCGGTCACAGCCCCATGACGATTTCGCAGCCGGGCAGTTTTTCCTGAAGTTGCAGCACGCCGGCGGCATCCACCTGGGTGCGCCACAGGTAGAGTTTTTTCAGCTTTTGCAGCGAGCCGAGCTTGAGCACGGCGGGGCTGCCGATCTGCGTGCCGTAGAGGTTGAGCGATTCGAGTTCGGTGAGTTTGACGAGCGTGTCGAGCGAGGCCTCGGTGACGGCGGTCTCCGAAAGCCGCAGCGATTTGAGCGCAGTGGCCTTGGCGAGCAGTTTGGCGCCGTCATCGGTGAGCGAGGTGGCGGCAAGGTCCATGGAAACGATGGCCGGCAACACGGGCTCCAGCTTGGCGAGGTCGGCATCGCCGAACGAGGCGCGCAAGCCTGCCGCCGTGAAGGTCAGGCCGGAGGATGACTGCGACTCGTAATTCAAAGCCGCGGGAAACTCCTCGCGCAAGCGCTCGAACGCGGCTTTGATCGCATCGTTCATGGCTGAGGCGTCGGGCTTCACTGGCGCTCCTCCCTTCGCCACGGCAGGGGCCGCATCGCTCACCATGGCGAGTGCGGCGAGGACTTCATCGTCCGCGGTCAGCGAGTTGAGCGGCGCATCGGCGGACGCGCCTTGGTCGATCCACCATTTGATGAGTGTCACCTCGTGCGCGGCGAGGTCTTTTTTCCCCTCCGGCGGCATGTGCAGTTCGTCCTCTTCGGGCAGTTCGATGCGCTTGACCAGATTGCTGGCCGCAGAGTCGCCCGGGGTGATGGCGGCACCGTCGTTGCCGCCGGCGAGCAGCAGCTCGTATCCATCCATGCGGTATTTGCCGCGCTGACGGTCGGCATTGTGGCATTGATAGCATTTCGCCTCGAAGATCGGCGCGATCACGGCCTGATAGACCGGCTGCATCTCAAGATCGCCGGGCTCCGGCGCGGCGGAGGATTTTTCCGGCATGCCGAGAAGTTTCCGAAGCGGCGCGGGGGCGTATTCGGTGAGATAGGTGCTGCCGTGGGTGAGCGAGGCGCCATCGTGGCTGGCCACGGTCATCACGCCCGCGCTGCCAAGCAACAGGCCGCGGTAAATGAAGGCGCCGCGGCCGGCGGCGGCATCCACCCAGATTTTCACCAGCCATGCGGCGAGCGCGAGGCAGGTGAAGGCGATGCCGCGGTCCATGTGGCGCTGGGCGAGCTCCGCATCGTATTCCGGCATGCTGTAGTAAAGCAGGGTGCCAAGCAGCGAGGCGATCAGCGCGGTGCCGGCCGCCAACCCCATCGCGGTGCGCGAGCTGCCTTGCCTCAAGCCGAAGGCGACCAGGCATTCGTGCACCAGCACCCAGATCAGGATGCCGATCGGCAAGTGAAGCACCACCGGGTGGAAGCGGCCGGTGAATTTCGCCAGGTCGAGCAGGCCGTTTTCCGATGGCGGACCGATCAGGGTAGGGAGCGCGCCCAGTGCGGCGATGACTGCGAGAACCGCCAAGCTGAGCAGGATGCGCCAGGCGGTTTGGCTGCGGGATGTTGTGGTTGCGGTCATGGAGATCGCACGATACGCGATCGGGAGCAGGTTCTTTTCACGCGATGGGCGAAGCCTTGGGCCAAAATTCCGCAGCCTGCCCTGTCTCCTTGCGAAAGGAAAATCCGCGCGCTAGCGTAAAAATTATCTGATGTCCGCTAAGAAACTGAATCGATTTCACGCAATCCTCTTGAGTTGCTTCGCCTTGGCGGCCTGCGATTCACCGCAGGCATTGGTTCCCGGCGCGGCCTCCGTCTCTAATGATCCGGATGCGAAATACGCGGCGAAGGACGTCTTGCCCGAGATCGTGTCATTCAACGATCACGTCCAGCCGATCCTCTCGGAATACTGCTATCATTGCCACGGCCCGGACTCCGGGACGCGCGAGCCAAAGGATGCGCCGCTGCGGCTCGACCGGCCCGAGGACGCTTTCATGCCGCGTGAAAACGGCATCCCGGCGATCGTCAAGGGCAAGCCGGACGAATCGCTGGTCTTGAAGCTGATGCTGACCAAGGACCCGGACGTGGTGATGCCACCGCCGGCCAGCCACAAGACGATGAAGCCGGAGGAAATCGAGGTGATCCGGCGCTGGATCAAGCAGGGCGCGGAATACGAGCCGCATTGGTCGTTCATGCCAATCAAGCGCCCCGAGCCGCCCGCCGCCGGCGATGGCTGGGCCGCGAATCCGATCGATCGTTTCATCGCCGCCGAACTCGATGAAGCCGGTCTCGCGCCGAATCCACCGGAAGAGCCGCGGCGGTTTTTCCGGCGGCTGCATCTCGATCTGACCGGCTTGCCGCCCTCGCCGGAGGACGTCGAGGCATTCGTGCAAAAGCACGCCGCCGATCCCGACGCTGCGGTTTCCGAGGCGGCCGATGAATTGCTCGCATCGATGGCGGGTGCCGAGCATTTCGCGCGCTTCTGGCTGGATGCCGCGCGCTATGCCGACACGCATGGCATCCACATCGACAACTACCGCGCGATCTGGCCGTATCGCGATTGGGTGGTGCGCGCGTTCCATGCGAACATGCCATGGGACCAGTTCACGCTCGAGCAAATCGCCGGCGACATGCTGCCCGACCGCACGCTCGACCAACTGGTGGCCACCGGATTCTCGCGCTGTCTTGCCACCACCGGCGAGGGCGGGGCGATCGCCGAGGAATACGAGATGATCTATGCCCAGGACCGCGTGGAAACCGTCTCCGCCATCTGGCTCGGCCTCACCACCAGTTGTGCGGCCTGCCATGACCACAAGTTCGATCCGGTCTCGATCGATGAGTTTTACTCGCTTACCGCGTTTTTCCGCAACACGAGCATGAGGGCGATGGACGGCAACAAAGCCGATCATCCGCCGAATGTGTTCGTCCCGCTGCCCGAGGACCGCTCGCGCTGGAGCGAGTTGGAAAAGGAAATCGCCAATCTTGAAAAGCAAGCCGCCGACCGCAGGACGAATGCCCGCGGCGATTTCGAGAGCTGGCTTGCCAATGCCAGTGTGGCAGCTTCACGCGAGATCGACTCGACGCTGTCGATTCACTTGCCGCTCGCCCGGGCCGATGGGCCGATTCGTGGCACCGTGAACGGCCAGCCACGCGAGTGGGATGTGAAACTTCCGTTCATCGACGCGCCTTTCGGCAAGGCTCGGGACATCACCGGTGCATCCATCGATCTCGGGGACATCGGCTCGTTTTCCCGCAGTGACCGCGTGACATACGGCTGCTTCATCCGCATCGAGGGGCGGCCGACCGGTGCGGTGGTGGCGCGGATGACGTCCGGCGATGCGCGCCGCGGCTGGGACCTGTTCCTCGAAGGCGGCCACCCCGGCAGCCATGTGATCGACTCCTGGGACAAGGCGGCCAACAAGGCCACTGCCTCGAATTCCCTCGAACACGGGAAATGGCAGCATGTCATGGTCACTTTCGACGGCTCGATTTCCGGACATCAGGCGCACAACATCTATATCGATGGCAAACAAGTGGCCCACGCGACCGCCCCCAACACGGTCGGTGGCAACATCGAGACCGCCGCGCCGCTCCGGATCGGCTCGCGCGAGAACGGCGAGTTCATGCTCACCGGCGGCAAGGTCGCGCTGCAGGATTTCCGCTTTTACCGCCGGCTGCTCAAGCCGGAGGAAATCAAGACGCTTTCCGAAACCGCGATGCTCAACCACATCGTCTCGCTGCCCGCGGATCAGCGCAGCAAACCGCAGGACGATACGCTCTATCAGTATTTCATCGCCAACATCGACGGCGTGTCGCGCGAGCTCGCGGCGAAGCTCGATCTCTCGAAGACCGAGCAATCGCAACTGCGCGCCCGCGGATCCGTCTCGCTGGTCATGGATGAAAAGGACAGCGAGCCATTCGCCCACGTGCTCAACCGCGGCGTCTATTCCGACAAGGGCAGGCGCGTCACACCCGACACGCCGGCCGTCTTGCCGCCGATGCCGGATGCTGCGCCCAAGAATCGCCTCAGCCTGGCCAAGTGGCTCAACGATCCCGCCAACCCGCTGCCGGCGCGCGTGACGATGAACCGCGTGTGGTACCAGATTTTCGGCACCGGCATCGTCGAGACCAATGACGACTTCGGCATCATGGGCGCGCGTCCCAGCCATCCGTTGTTGCTCGACTGGCTGGCCTCCGAGTTTATCGATTCGAAATGGAACCACCGCCACATGGTGAAGCTGATGGTGACCTCCGCGACTTATCGCCAGTCCGCCGATGTCACGCCGGAGAAACTCGAGCGCGATGTCCACAACCGGCTGCTGTCCCGCGCGCCACGCGTGCGGTTGGATGCCGAGCCGCTGCGCGACCTCGCGCTCGCCGCCTCCGGAATGCTGTCGGGCAAGGTCGGCGGTCCACCGGTGAAACCCTATCAGCCGGAAGGCATCTGGGAAGCGGTGGCCATGCCGCAGTCCAACACCCGCCACTACAAACAGGACAGCGGCGAGGCGCTCTATCGCCGCTCGATTTACACCTTCTGGAAACGCACCGCGCCTCCGGCCACCATGGAAATCCTCAATGCGCCGAGCCGCGAGAAATTCTGCGTCCGCCGCGAGCGCACCAACACGCCGCTGCAGGCGCTGGCATTGATGAACGATCCGCAGTTCGTCGAGACCTCGCGCGAACTCGCCGCGCGCGCCATCCGCGAGTCTTCCGACGCGGAAGCTCGCATCGACTTCATCACCAGGCGCCTGCTCGCACGCACGCTCGATCCAGACGAGCGCGCCATCGTTCGCGAAACCCTGGCCACCGTGGGCAAAACCTACCGCGAAAAACCCGAGGAAGCTGCCAAGCTCATCGCCACCGGCGAATCACCAGTTCCCGAAGGCATCGATCCACCCGAACTCGCCGCCTGGACCCTCATCGCCAGCAAGATCTTCAACCTCGACGAAACCGTCACCCGCTGAGAGGCAGAAGCTGAAATGCTGAAAATTTGAATGCTGAAATCTTTGTCCTGACCCCTGACTCCGATGAACCCGCTGATCGAATACCACAACACCGCTTACACGCGCCGGCAGTTTTTCCGCAAGTCCGGCATGGGGCTCGGCATGGCCGCGCTCGGCAGCTTGCTGGGCCGCCAGAGCCTCGGCGAAAGCCTGGCCGCGTTCGGCAACCCATTGCCACACGTCGCGCCCAAGGCGAAACGCGCGATTTACATTTCATTGATCGGCGCGCCCTCGCAGATCGACTTGTTCGATTACAAGCCGGAGTTGCAGAAGCGTTTCAAGGAGGACCTCAAAACCTGGCTTGCGGAGCAGGGCGAGCGCCTCACCGGCATGACCTCCGGCCAGGCCGCGTTCCCTCTCGCGCCCTCGATTTTCAAGTTCGCGCAACACGGCCAGTCCGGCGCGTGGGTCAGCGAGTTGCTGCCATGGCATGCGAAGATGGTGGACGACCTCTGCATCATCAAGTCGATGCACACCGACGCCATCAACCACGAGCCCGCCAACCAGCTCATCTACACCGGCTCGATGCAAAACGGCAAGGCCTCGATCGGCTCGTGGCTGTCCTACGGCCTCGGCTCGATGAACGAGGAGCTGCCGTCGTTCGTCGTGCTGCATGCCACTCACAGCTCGCCACACGCCAACGTGCAGGCGATCTCGTCGCGGCTGTGGAGCGCCGGCTTCCTGCCCGGCCGCCACTCGGGCGTGGCGCTGCGCTCGCTCGGTGATCCGGTGCTTTTCCTCAAGGACACTCCCGGCATCGACCGCGAGACGCGCCGCACGATGATCGATGGCCTGAACAAGCTCAACCAGCGCTCGTTCGCCGACGTCGGCGATCCGGAAATCGAGCTGCGCATGCAGCAATACGAAATGGCCTTCCGCATGCAGGCCTCCGTGCCGGAACTCACCGATCTCTCGGGCGAAAGCGATGCCACTTACAACCTTTACGGCGAGGACAGCAAGAAGCGCGGCACCTTCGCCAACTCCGCGCTGATGGCCCGCCGCCTGCTCGAACGCGGCGTCCGCTTCGTCCAGATCTTCCACCGCGGCTGGGACCAGCACGGTTCACTGCCGCGCGACCTCGCCTCGCAGTGCAAGGACGTGGACCAGGGCTGCTACGGCCTGATCCAGGATCTCAAGCGCCGCGGCATGCTCGAAGACACACTCGTCATCTGGGGCGGCGAGTTCGGCCGCACCGTCTATTGCCAGGGCAGGCTCACCGAGACCGACTACGGCCGCGACCACCACCCGCGCTGCTTCAGCATGTGGATGGCCGGCGGCGGCGTCAAAGGTGGTCAAGTTCATGGCGAAACCGACGAGATGTCCTACAACATCACCGACAAACCCGTCCACATCCGCGATCTCCACGCCACCATCCTCCACGCCCTCGGCCTCGAGCACGAACGTCTCAATTACAAGTTCCAGGGCCTCGACCAACGCCTCACCGGCGTCGAGCCCGCCAAGGTGGTGAAGGAACTATTTGTCTGACGCATGAGAACCACTGCCGCTTCGTTGCTCTGGATCGCGCCGATCGCCGCCGCGCTGGCCGAGACACCGGTCGATTTCAACCGCGACATCCGCCCGATCCTCACCAAGCACTGCACCGCCTGCCACGGCGGAGTGAAGCAGGCGGGCGGGCTGTCGTTTCTCTCGCGCGATCTCGCGCTCGGCACCGGCGATTCCGGCAAGCGCGCGATCGTTCCGGGCGATCCGGCGAATTCCGAAATGCTGCGCCGGATCCGCAGCACGGATCCCGAGGAAGTGATGCCCCAGCCGAAGCACGGCCCGCCGCTCGCCACCGTGGAGGCGGACATGATCGAGCGCTGGATCCGCGAAGGCGCGCAGTGGCGCGAGCACTGGGCCTTTGAAAAACCCGTCGAACCGGAGCTTCCCGCTGTGGCGGACAAGGCATGGCCCATGGCACCGATGGACCATTTCGTGCTCGCCCGGCTGAAAAAGGAGAAACTCGCACCCTCGCCCGCAGCGCCGCCGGAGGAATGGCTGCGCCGTGCCAGCTTCGATCTCACGGGCCTGCCACCGTCGCCCGCCGAGTTGTCCGCGTTTCTCAAGCAACACGCCGCCGATCCGGCAAAGGCGCGCGGCCAGGCGGCCGATCGGTTGCTCGCCTCACCCGCCTATGGCGAGCGCTGGGCCGCCGTGTGGCTGGACCTCGCGCGCTACTCGGACACCTATGGCTTTGAGAAGGACCCGCACCGCAACATCTGGCCGTGGCGCGATTGGGTGATCCGCGCGTTCAACGCGGACATGCCATATGATCAATTCACCATCGAGCAACTCGCCGGCGATCTACTGCCAAACGCCACCGCCGACCAACGGCTCGCCCCCGCCTTTCACCGCAACACGATGAACAACACCGAGGGCGGCACCGACGACGAGGAGTTCCGAGTGGCCGCCGTGCTCGATCGCGTCGCCACCACCTGGACCGCTTGGCAGGGATTCACCTTCGGCTGCATCCAGTGCCACGCCCATCCGTATGAGGGCGTTTCGCACGAGGAGTTCTATCAATTCACCGCCTTCTTCAACAACACGCTCGACTGCGACCAGGATGACGATTTCCCGCGGATGAAAATCGCCAATGATCCCGCGCAGCGCGAATCCGCATCGTCGCTGGAAATCCGCATCCGCGAACTTCGCGACTCGCTCAATCGCGATGGCGGTCTCGCCGATGTGGATTGGCAGCCGTTCCGGCCCGATGTCCTCAAGCCGGCCCACGGCGCACTGGCATCGGATGACGGCGGGGTCATTCGTTTCACCGGCACCCAGCCGACCAGAAGCCACCACGATCTGGAAGGTTCAGCCGTGCCATTCAGCGCCGTCCGCCTGCGCATCCTGCCGGATTCCGATGATCCGACGAAATGGCCCGAACGCGGGTCCTTTGTCACGCAGTTGGAAGTCAGATTGATGGAGCCAGGCGGCAAAACCGTGCCGGTGCAAATGAAGGAAGTCTTCGTGGACCGCATCGATGGCCCGAAAGAGCCGACGCCGGCCGGAAACGTCGGCGGTTATCCCAAACTCGAAGGCCCGCGCTGGGCGGTCTTCGTGCCTGCCGAACCGATCGCTCCCGCCGCCGGATCGAGACTCGCCATTCATCTCAAGCAGCACGCCGCCACCACCGGTGCGCAGGCCACGCCGCTGCGCAATTATGCCATCGGCTTCTCCAACGATCCGCGCTGGACCGCGCTTGCCGCTGACTCCGGCCGCGCTGCACGCCATGCCGAACTCGCGGACTTGCGAAAACAATACCAGGCGATCCCCGGAACACTGGTTCCGGTGATGGTCGAGCGTCCCGGCCCCGCGCCGCGCGAGACGCGCCTCTTCGCCCGCGGCAACCGCTTGTCGAAGGAGAACGCCGTTTCACCCGGCATGCCGGCTCTTTTCCTCGGCGGGAAAAAACCGGAGTTCGCCACCCGCCTCGACATGGCGCGCTGGCTCGTCGGCCCCGACAATCCGCTGGCCGCGCGCGTGCTCGCCAACCGCCTGTGGGCGGAATTGTTCGGCACCGGCATCGTCCGCTCGCTGGAGGACTTCGGCAGCTCCGGCGAATCGCCAACGCATCCGGAATTATTGGACCACCTTGCACTGCGCCTGCGCGACCACCATCAATGGTCGATCAAGTCGATGTTGCGCGAGATCGTGCTCTCCGCCACCTACGGCCAGACGCAACGCGTGCCCGCCGGCCTCGCCGAGCGTGATCCGGAAAACCGCCTGCTGGCCCGCGGCCCGCGCGTCCGCCTCAAGGCCGAGATGATCCGCGACCAGGCGCTCGCCGCCGCCGGCCTGCTCTCACCCAAGCAGTTCGGCCCGTCGGTTTTCCCGCCGCAGCCGGATGGCGTGTGGAAGAGCGTTTACAGCGGTGCGAAATGGAAGGAATCCGAGGGCGAGGACCGCCTGCGCCGCGCGATCTATACGTATCACAAACGGACCAGCGCCCACCCCGCCTTCATCACTTTCGATGCGCCCGCCCGCGACGCCTGCTCCGCCCGCCGCATCGCCAGCAACACCCCGCTCCAAGCGCTCGTCACTCTCAACGACCCCGCCCACATCGAGGCCGCCCAAGGCCTCGCCGCACGCATGGCGGAGCATTCCGCCGAGCCCGCCGAGCGTCTCGCCCACGGCGTCCGCCTCGTCACCCAGCGTGAAGCGGACGATGCGATGCTCACCGAACTCGCCGCCCTCCTCCGCGACGCCACCGCCGAATACCGCGCCGATCCCAAGCTCGCCGCCTCGCTCGCTCCGGACTCCAACCCGGAAACCGCCGCGCTTGTCCTTGTCGCCAACACCTTGCTCAACCTCGATGCGGCATTGAACCGGTGAAAACCATAGTCATATCACTCCGGCGACTTGAGCCAGATGAGGTCGGGCAAGGATTTGGAAAAACCAAGCAACCTGTTCGGCTCGATGATCGCGGTCGTGGCAAGCGAGTGAGCGCGTGTTCGCCATCGCGAGATAGGTTTTCCCGGTGCCGGCTTTGTCGGTATTGGGTCACTCGGGTTCAGCAGGCAGCCCGGTGAATTTTTCCGCGCCGCGGATTTCCAGCGAGGTCCATGGCATGGCGGCTGTGAGCGCGACGGCCAGCGGGGAGGGGGACAAGTCACTCGCGTCCGCGCCGCGCAATGCGGCAATGACCGCGCTTGGATCGAGGTGATTGAGTGGATGAAGCGTGTAGCCCGCGCCGATGTCCACGCCATGGCTTTCACGGATCTCGAAATGCAAATGGGCCGGATAGTTGCCGTTTCCGGTGCCCACCGTGCCGATCCGCTTGCCACGCGAAACGATTTGATTGCGCGCTACCTCGATGCGGTCGAGATGGGAATACATCGAGTGCAGCATGCGTCCGTCGGCAGCACGATGGGCGATGATGAGGGTGTTGCCCCAGCCGCTGGATGGCTCGCCGGCGTAGATGACCAAGCCGTCGGCCACCGAGAAAACGGGATCGCCGAGGTCGCTGTCCATCCCGCCAATGCCGTTGAGGTCGTCGCCGGTGTGATGACCGCCGCGTTTTTCGTTCATTTCCCAGAATTTCTGGGCGTTGTAGGTGAGTGCGCCGTGCTCGGAGCCCATCGGTGGGTCGAAACGCAATGCGGTGGGCACCCGCGCGGCCTGCCAGGCCGGCAGCATCTGGAGCCGATGGTCCGGCGCACCCGCAGCTGGCATGGTCAATGGCGAGTCCGCATCCTGGAAGCCGATCTTCCCGCCCGGCGCTTCCTCGGTTTCCCGCCACAGCACATATCCCACCATGCCCGCCGCCGCGGCCAGCGTGAGCAGCATCAGCAGGTTCGAGGTGGAGTCGCGCATGGGGAGGAGCGTTTCCAAGGTATTCCGATGCGTCGGCCCTGGGCAATCCCGTATTGGCCCCAACGCGGGAAAAAGGACATGGTTTTTCGCTGGTTTAGAGGGTGCTGAGAGCATCCGGCAGAGTGGCTGCAGTGATGGTTTCGGCGAGGGGAAAGGTATGCTTTCCGGGGTGGACCACATAGAGGTGGTCGAGTCCCAGATCGGATTCCGCGATCCGCATTGATTTGGTGGTCGCCGGCTTTTCGCTGTATTTGAACTCGAAGCCAATCCGACGTCCCTGATGGAGAATGAGAAGATCCAACTCGGCCCCCGCATGCGTGGCCCAAAAATAGGCATCCCGGTCTCCCGTGGCCGAAAGGATCTGCTCGATCGCGAAACCCTCCCACGAGGCCCCCAGTTTCGGGTGGGATTCCAGCGCGGCGACATCGTTGATGTTCAGCAGGGTGTGAAGGACTCCGGTATCCCGGATGTAGACTTTGGGTGCCTTGACCTGTCGCTTTTTCAGGTTCTCGAACCACGGTGGCAATTGCCGCACCACATAGGTTCCGCTGAGGATGTCGAGATAGCGACGTGCGGTGGGTTCGCTGGTGCCAAGAGAGCGTGCCAGCTCCGACACCTGAAGGATTTGCCCGTGGTAATGCGCGACCATCGTCCAAAAGCGGCGCAGCGTCGTCGCAGGAATGCGGATGCCGAACTGCGGGATGTCCTGCTCCAGGAAGGTGCGGATAAAGTCCTCATGCCATTGGCGGGCAGCCTTGTCGTCGCGGGCAAGGTAGGCGCGAGGAAAGCCGCCCCGCCACCAACGCCTCGACAGATGCTCATCACCCACCTCCGCGAGCGAAAACCCGGACACGTCAATGAAGGAAATCCGCCCCGCCAAGGTCTCGCTTACCCCTTTGACCAAGTCGGGTGAGGCACTGCCGAGAATCAGAAACCGCGCCGGAAAACCGGGCCGATCCGCGAGCACGCGGAGCACGGGATACAGCTCGGGCATCCGCTGGATCTCATCAAGGATGACCAAGCCGCGCAGCCGGGAGAGCGCCAACTCCGGATGACTGAGACGTGCCAGATCGGATGGCGACTCAAGATCAAAGTGGTGAATCTCCGTGCCGGGAGAGGTCTCCGTCAACATCCGTGCCAAGGTCGTTTTCCCTGTCTGCCGTGGCCCGGCCAAGGCAACCACGGAATTCTCCTCCAGCCGGGAACGAATGGTGGCAAGATAGCTTTTTCGGGCGAGGAGCATTTATTGAAATCCTAAAGTTCATTTTTAGATTTTCAAGCAAAATTCAGAAGAATGACATCTCCCGGCACTCATTTCCTGGAGCCACGATTGAGGGTAACGTGCCGCTGGTTTGAACGGGGTTTGCTCATGGCGCGGGTTTCAGTTCGATTTGATGAATCTCGCGCAGTGGCAGAGCGGTGATTTTTTCGGTCATGGGATAGCGAAGCGTGCCGGGATAGACCACCCACAAGTGCTCAAGCTTCAGGTCCCCCAAGGCGACATGCATGGATTTGGTGGTGGCAGGGGCATCCGTGCATTTGAATTCAAATCCCCAGCGCCGTCCGCGTCGGAGCAGCAGCAGATCCAGCTCCGCTCCCCGCTGGGTGCCGTAGAAATAGGCGTCGCGCTGGCCATGGGCGATCAGGGTCTGCTCAAGTGCGAAGCCCTCCCAGCTCGCGCCATAGCGCGGATGCATCCGCAGTTCCTCCATGCTGCTGATCCCCAGGAGGTGATGCAGCACGCCACTGTCGCGCAGGTAGACTTTGGGGGATTTGACCAAACGCTTCCCCAGGTTCTCAAACCATGGGGGCAGCACCCGCGCCATGAACGTTCCCGTGAGCAGATCCCGGTAGTGATTCACCGCCGTCACACTGACATCCATGGATCGGGCAAGCTCTGTGGCATTCCAGGTTTGTCCGTGATAATGGGCCAGCATGCGCCAAAATCTTCCCAGTGCGGCAGGCGACACCTTGGACCCCAAGCCGGGAATGTCCCGCTCCAGGAAGGTGCGGGTGAAACTTTCCATCCACCGCTCCCAGGCCGCCGCACTGGCCGATAGAAAGGGTTGCGGAAAGCCTCCCCGCATCCACAACGAATCCTGCGCGTCCTGCCCCGCCTCCGCCAGTGAAATGCCGGAAACATCCACAAACTGAATGCGTCCGGCCAAGGACTCTGAAACACCTTTCACCAAGTCCCACGAAGCGCTGCCGAGCAGCAGATAGACACAGCGCCGCTTGCGGTCATCGCACAGAGGACGCAACAATGTGAACAATTCCGGCATGCGCTGCACTTCATCGAGGATGACCAACCCCTCCAGCCCGGAGAGCGTCTGCTGCGGGGTGCGCCGCAGGGCCTCCAGCGCCTCGCTCTTTTCCAAGTCGAACAAGGTCCAGCGCCCCTCCCAAACTGCGGCCACCTGCTCCGCCAGGGTCGTCTTGCCCACCTGGCGCGCTCCCAATAACGCCACCACCGGAGATTCCTCCAGCCGCACTTGGATGGCATCCAAGAGGGATTGACGAGCGATTTTTTGTTGCATATCCGACTTCTGAAGTAAGAATTACAACATTAAATGAGCCTTGGCAAGCCCGCAGCGGGGAAATTTCCCATGGCGCTCATTTCGTCTGCTCGTGGGTTTCAAAGTGAAAGATGGCCAGCGTGGCGGCGGCTCCGACGGCGAGTTTCGCATGGTGTGGTGATTCAGAAGATGACTCGAAGATGGCATTTTGATTCGCCACCCCTGGGCAATCCTGTATTGACCCGAATTCGGAAAAAGCCATCTTGTCCCTGCTGATACGAAGCAATCATGCCATAGAGAATCTCATTCATCACATCACCTGAAACCAAAGCGATTTCGCGTCGCTTCGGCTGCTGATCCGAATCGAAACTGGAAAATTCAAGGAAAAGGCAGCGCTGAGCACACGCCCCGGATTGGGACGTGTCTCCGCGTTCTTTTCCGGGCATTCCAGTGCCTGATTCGGGACGTGTGCAGGCACGTCCCTCTTTTTCATCCCAGGCACGGAATCGACCCCGGAACAGAACACACCGCCGAAGCACTGAGGCTGCGCGCGCGCACACGCACCCTCATGCCCGCGAAACCATCCGGCGGCACCGCCGCGCCCACCACTCACGACTTCCATTGGGGACCCACCAATCCCCACCCGCTCTCCCTCATGCGCACCGAACTGGTGTGGGACGGGAAATACGACGAATACGGCCGCCGCCGCACCGTCGATGCCGCATCCCTCGCGATGCCGCTCCAGAAAATCGAAACCGTCGATGAACCCCGCCAACGCGCCGAAGCCCATGGCCAGCTCACCATGTTCGAGGAACAACTCGCCGGCCGAAAACGCGACGACTTCCGCAACCGCCTTTACTGGGGTGACAACAAGCTTGTCCTTGCCAGCCTGCTCAGCGAGTTCAAAGGCAAGATCGACCTGATGTATATCGACCCGCCTTTCGACGTCGGTGCCGACTTCACGATGAACGTGCCCATCGGCGACGGCAAAGAGACGATTGAAAAAGACCAGTCCACCCTGGAAATGGTCGCCTACCGCGACATGTGGGGAAAGGGAACGGACAGCTACTTGCACATGATGTTTGAAAGGCTTTCTCTGATGAAGGATTTGCTCTCATAAAATGGCAGTATTTTTGTCCATACTGACTAGTCCTTAGCATAGGCTACACTTGGGGCCTGAAAGAACGATTTA
>JBMTCD010000081.1:0-14354 GCA_049430545.1 Luteolibacter sp. | reverse complement strand
AAGACGCCGGCATGTAGTCATTCAAGCTGTTTCTTTAGGGGAAATGTATTTTTTGGCGAATTTCATGTGGTATTACAGTGGGAGCGGGCTTGGAGGAAAGTTGCCCACAAGGTTCCGGGGCGAGAATGGGCCGCTGACGAGCTCGTCGGAGCCACGGGTTCTTGTGGGCAACTTTCCGGACGTCGGTTGCTGTGCAATGCCGTTGCATAGGGTTGATGGCTTGTTCAGCCGCTGGCGGCAGGAATTTGGGTTAGATGTTTGCGTAGGTGATCCACGCAGTCATCAAGGCGCGGTGGCAGTGACATTTGGCTCCGAAGGTTCTTGCCCAGCAGGGTGGCGAGCTTGGCGAGCTTGACACCGAGGCTTTTGTCCGTCTCGACCGCCTCGGGCGGATTGCCGTAGAGCAGGTGCCAGACTTGGACGAGCAGCTTGCGGGCGATGGCCACCACCGCGATGTTGCGCTGCCCCTTGCGCGCGAACAACTTCCAGCCCCATTGGCCCAGCGGGGTGTCCCTGCCCATGCGCAGCACCGCGTGGGCTCCTTGGATGAGCAACCGGCGCATGTCCCCGCGGCCGCGCTTGCCGACTCCAAGTTTGATGTTCTTGCCGCGGCCGCTTTCGCGCTGGCCGGGGTTGAGACCGATGTAGGCGACGAGTTTTTCAGGCCGCTCGAAGCGGCGCACGTCACCGATGATGGCCAGCAGGGCAAACGCGTTGATCTGGCCGATGCCGAGCAGTTTCATGCAACGCAGCATGAGTGGCTCGGCGCAGATCTCGCGACCGATAAGGCGTTGCAGGGCTTTGCGGCGCCCGCTTTGTGTCCGGAGGTTGGCGAGGTATCCGGCGAGCAGTTCGCGTTGCAGCGGCGTCCAGTCCCGTTGCTGCAGGATCCACTTCTCGGCCTTTTCGCCTTCGAGTGTCTGTCGGCCGGTGCGGATGGCGAACTGGTTGAGGTAGCTTTTAAGGGAGTTGATCGCCGCGGTGCGATCCTCCACAGCCTTGTTGTAGGCGTGAAGCAGTTCGCGGCGCTCGCAGGTGCGCGCATCGGGCACCCAAACGCAGGGGGCATTGCCTTGAAGATACACCAACACGATGCGGGCGGCGGCCATCTTGTCGTTGTCGGCGTAGGTCTTGGCGTGTTTGCCCACATGGCAGCTCTCCAGCACCAGGGCGCGCAATCCGAGGGCGAGCAGGCGGCGGTGGATTTCAAAGCTGTTGCCGCTCGCCTCCATCAGGAACAAGTCGTCCTTGGTGCACTCACGAGCCGCCCAGTCCAGAAGCCTTTGCAGGCTCATGTCGGGGCGAGTGGCGAGTTTGACTGCGTCGTGCGGGGTAGTGCCTCGGAAAACCGCCGCAGTGAAGGTGTCCGGGTGGCAGTCCAAGCCGATGATCCTTCCTCTGGAAGGCGGCGGGGGCGCGTGGTAGATCTCACCTTGCTCCAACCGGCCTTCTCCGGGAGGTGGTTGTTTTGTTGTGTTGTTGGTTGTCTTTTTCATGGTTTTCTCCGATGGCCCGGTTAAGGGTGGAGGCAACCGGCGCGGGCGGCCGTCTTGTCTGGTCACTGACGGAAGGTTGCAGTCAGGCATTCGGGGTCTTGACGCCCCACGATGGTGCTTTCCGCCAAGGTTCAATCAAAGAATGGAGGAGTTACCTCATGCGTCTTACCGAACCCTTGGACCTTCGGCCACCCGTGCATGTTGCAAGCACTCACGGGTTCCGCAAGGGACGTTGAACCAAACCTGACGGTCCGCCCAGCGCCGGTTGCTGAATGACTTCATGCCTTCAAAGAAATCTTGAAAATCCCGAACGAATGGGAGGGAGAAAGTCCTGCTGGGATTGCATTTTGTCGGCAATCATCTCTTTGAAACTTGGCGCACTTGGCGTCTTGGCGGTGAATCCAATCTTTTCGATGCGTCGGCAAGCCCGCTGGATTCCCCCTTGAATCCGGGCCGGTCCCGCCGGAGAGTGCCGCCCGCCCATGGCAAACTCACCCGCTCCCACCGCCACCGTTCCGGATTCCGCCGGCCATTTCGGCCCATACGGCGGCATGTTCGTGCCGGAAACCCTGATGGCCCCGTTGCAGGAACTCGCCGCCGCCTATGAGTCGGCGAAAAACGACCCCGCTTTCCATGCGGAGTTGAATGCCCTGCTTCACGACTACGTCGGCCGGCCGACTCCGCTGTATCTCGCCGAGCGCTGGACCGATCAACTCGGCGGCGCAAAAATCTACCTCAAGCGCGAGGATCTGCTGCACACCGGCGCGCACAAGATCAACAACGCGCTCGGCCAGATCCTGCTCGCCAAGCGCCTCGGGAAAAAACGCATCATCGCCGAGACCGGTGCCGGCCAGCACGGCGTGGCCACCGCCACCGTCTGCGCGCGCTTCGGCATGGAATGCGTCGTTTACATGGGCAAGGTGGACATGGAACGCCAGG
The DNA here is from genome assembly GCA_049430545.1 of Luteolibacter sp. Lineage (GTDB taxonomy): Bacteria > Verrucomicrobiota > Verrucomicrobiia > Verrucomicrobiales > Akkermansiaceae > Luteolibacter. The sequence goes on along the minus strand of JBMTCD010000081.1, from coordinate 11,919 downwards.
CGCTCAACGTCGCCCGCATGCGCCTGATGGGCGCGGAGGTCCGCGCCGTCACCGCCGGGCAAGCCACGCTCAAGGAAGCCGTCAACGAGGCGATGCGCGACTGGGTGGCCAGCGTCGATCACACCCACTACATCCTCGGCTCGGCGCTCGGCTCGCATCCGTTTCCGATGATCGTGCGCGATTTCCACCGCGTCATCGGCATCGAGGCGCGGCGGCAGATTCTGGAAAAGGAAGGCCGCCTGCCCGATCTGCTGGTCGCATGTGTCGGCGGCGGATCGAACGCCATCGGCCTGTTCCATCCGTTTCTCGGCGATGAAAACGTCCGCATGGTCGGCGTGGAGGCCGGCGGCGACGGCATCATGCCCGAGCGCCATGCCGCGCGTTTCCAGGGCGGCAAGCTCGGCGTGCTGCAAGGCACCAAGACCTGGCTGCTCGCCAACCACGACGGCCAGATCGAATTGACCCACTCGGTTTCCGCCGGGCTCGACTACGCCGCGATCGGCCCCGAGCATGCGTATCTGCACGACATCGGCCGCGTCGAATACACCTACGCCACCGATGCCGAGGCGCTCGCCGCCTTCAAGGAACTGGCGCATTGCGAAGGCATCATTCCGGCGCTCGAAAGCGCCCACGCGATGGCCTACATTTCGAAGATCGCCGGCAGTCTGCCCAAGAGCGCCATCCTGATCGCAAATCTATCAGGCCGCGGCGACAAGGACGTGGAACAGGCGTCGAAATATCTGCTTTGACCCGCGGTCCACTCCTTCCGCATGCTGGCGGCGTGAGTCCCATCACCATCGCCGCCCTCAAGGAACAAGCCGGGGAAAAACCGTTGCTTGCCGCCGTTCACGCCCAGCTCCAGACGCGCGCCAGCCGCACGACCAAGAACGGCAAACCTTATCTCGAACTCGCGCTCGCCGACGCCACCGGCCATTTCACGCTCAAGATCTGGTCGGACTCGCCGGTCTGGCAGCAGACCGAGGCGCTCGAGGTCGGCAAGGTCTTCCGTATCGAGGCGAAGTGGACGCAGGGCTCGTTCGGCATCGAGGCGCGCGATTTGGAATTCCACGCCCCCGACGATCAGGCGCTTGACGATTTCTTCGCCGGCGATCCCGAACTGCGCGAAAAACAGGACCGCGATTTCGCCGAAATCCGGCTTCTCTGCGACAGCATCGCCGATCCCCGTTTGCACGGGCTTTGCCAGCAGTTCCTGGGAACCCACGGCGACCACTTCCGCCGCACCGCCGCCGCCAAGCGCAACCACCACGCGCGCCGCGGCGGCTTGGTCGAGCACGTCGCCCAGATGATGCGCTCGGCCGACGCGCTGTGCCGCGTTTATCAGGAACTCAACCGCGATCTGCTGCTCGCCGGTGTGCTGTTCCACGATTGCGGCAAGCTGTGGGAAAACTCCTACCCCGAGCACGGCTTCACCCAAACCCTCAGCCTCTACGGCGAAATGATGGGTCACATTCCGCTCGGCATCGAACTGGCCAACCGCCTGTGGCACGAAACCATGGCCACTCCCGAGGCGGAGGCCTGGAGCGATCTCTCGCCCTCATCCAACGAGGTCCGCCTGCACCTGCTTCATCTCATCGGCAGCCACCACGGCGAACACCAGTTCGGCTCGCCCGTCCTGCCGCGCACGCCCGAGGCCATCGCGCTGCACTACATCGACAACCTCGACGCCAAACTCGAAATGGTCCGCGACGCCTACCAGCAATCGCAGGAAATCGCACCGGGCATCCACGAGCGCGTGTTCCCCCTGCCCACCAACCTGGTCAGGCCGCTGGGGCGGTATGTGGAGAGTGAGGAGTTGCAGGAAATGGAGCAGGAAGATAGTGCTCAGACATGAAAAACCAACAGTTGAAGACCCTCGAAAACGAGTTCATCGAACAAGGTGGCCGGCGCGAACGCATGACACGCGTCCGCCTCGCGAACCGGAACCGGCAACGCGGGAGTTGAGCATGTCGCATTGACCCGCCCGCGTCGTGCCGCTACCCCATCCGCCTCACACTATGGACCCCACCACCACGGCATACGGCACCTGGAGCGGCGGACGCTTCATGCACTTCGGCGAGACCCTGCCCGAGGACCGCTTCATCGGCTGCATCGAAACCGCCTACACGGCCGGCATCCGCACCTTCGTCACCTCCGACGTCTATGGCAACGGCAAGGCCGATGAACTGCTCGGCCGCGCACTCAAAGGCGTGGATCGAAAAACTTACAGTCTGGTCGGTATGATCGGCCACGATTTTTACGACGGCGAGCGTCAAGGAGCGCGCGGCTACCCGCGTTTCACCGATCCGGCGCTGCGCGGGCCCGAGGGCTTTTCCGGATTCGTGCGCATGGCCGCCGCGAAGGAACTCGAACGCTGCGGCACCGACCACTTCGATCTGCTCATGCTCCACAATCCGGACGAACTCGGCTACACCAGCGAGGCCGTCTGGAACGCGCTCAAGGGTGCCAAGGACGAAGGACTCACCCGCCTGCTAGGCATCGCGCCGGGTCCAGCCAATGGGTTCTCGCTCGATCTGGTCGGCTCCTTCGAGCGCTTCGGCGAGCTCATCGACTGGGCGATGCTCATCCTCAATCCGCTCGAACCCTGGCCGGTGGGACTCACACTGCCCGCCTGCGAACAGCACGGCGTCAAGGTGATGACTCGCGTGGTCGATCACGGCGGCGTGTTTCACGACGATCTCGGCCGCTCCGGCCACCAGTTCAAGCCCGGCGACCATCGGACATACCGACCGGAAGGATGGGTGGAACATGGGATGGAAAAAGCCAATCGGATGCGGCCGCTGGCGGAGAAATACGGGCTGAGTTTGCTGCAATTCGCCAGTATTTGGAACCTGAGTCACCCGGCGGTGGAGAGCGTCGTTCCGACCTTCATCCAGGAGTCCGGCGAAGGTGCGCGGCTGATCGAGGAAAAGATCCGCGAGTTCGCCGCGCTGCCTGAGGCGCGCTTCACACCGGAGGAAGTGGAGCAAATCCGGTGCATCGGCGACAACACGGGCTGCATGATGCTGAAGGGGGCGAGCAAGCGCCACGCGAGCAGCGCGCGGCCGGACGAATGGCCGATGCGCGCCGACCTGTTGGAACTCGCCGGCCGTTACGGGCTGGGGACGGACTGGTGACGTTCCCGCGCCTGCCAAACAAATCAACCGCGTTCCCTGCGGAACGCGGTTGAAGTGAAAATAACGGATGGCGGTTCAGCCTCAGCTGGCGGCACCGGCGGTGCGGGCCTTGCGGATCATGCTCTTGACGGTGTCCGACGGCTTGGCACCGACAGCGAGCCACTTGTCTGCCAGCGCGAGATCGATGGTGAAATTGGTGCCCTCCTTGAGCGGATCGTAGGTGCCGAGCTGCTCGATGTAGCGGCCATCGCGGCGCTTGCGGCTGTCCACGGCCACGATTTTGTAATACGGGCGGTCTTTGGTGCCCTTGCGGTTGAGACGGATGGAAACGGACATGGTGAATCTCGTTGGCTCACGCCCGGAATCGGGCGGGCGCGGAACTTGGAAGATCGCGCCTGTCTTGCCAAGCAGAATCTTGTCGAATTTTTCCTCGCGGGACGATCCGGTCAGAGCCTTTCCAGCGCCTGGATCACATCGTCCGGGGCCAGCAGTTCGGGCAGGATGACGGGATCGCGGCCCGGCGCGAGCAGGACGTTGACCGGAATGGCGCTGCGGCCGTAGCCGCGGAGTGCCTTCTCGATTTCGGGATCGGGCTTGGTTTTGTCAGCCTTGAGGGCGACCACGCCTTTTTCCTTCATCCGCTTGATGACCTCGGCGGTGTAGGCGCGTTTCTTGTTCACCTGGCAGGTGGCGCACCACTTGGCGGTGAAGTCGATGTAAACGGGCGTGCCGTCGTCGAGGAGTTGTTGCTGGGTTTCGGCCGACCAGGGCTGCCATTCGAGCGCGGAAGGCTTGGGTGGCTTGGCGAGCAGGAAGCCGGCGGCGGCGAGCGCGGCGCGGCGGACGTTGTTTTTGCGGTGCGGCAGGCACCAGCGGCCGTGGGTCCAGGCGGCGATGGCGATGCAGCTCAAGCCGAACAACGGATCGAGCAGGTTTTCCAGATCGATGAGGCCGCCGTAGATCCAGAGCAGGTATCCGGCAGTGGCGAAGAGCAGGAACGACATCCCCTGCTTGAAACTCTCCATCCACGCGCCGGGACGCGGCAGGAAATCGATCAGCTTCGGGAACACCGAAAGCACCAGATAGGGCAGCGAGAGGCCGATGGCCATCGCGGCGAAAGCAGCGAAGAACTGGGTGGCCGGCAGGGCGATGGCGGCGCCGATCGCCGCACCGAGAAAGGGGGCGGAACAAGGCGTGGCGACCACCGTGGCAAGCACGCCGGAGAAAAACGAACCGGCGAATCCGTGCTTTGATTGCAGGGAACCACCGACCGAAGTGGCCGAGGCTCCGATTTCAAACACGCCGAACAAATTCAGCGCCAGCACGAACATCAGCAGCATGAGCGCGAAGACAACCCATGGTTCCTGAAGCTGGTACCCCCAGCCGAGGGCGCGGCCGGCCGCGGCGCGGGCGGCGAACAGGATGCCGCTGAGCACGCCGAAGGAGACGAGCACGCCGGCGGTGAAGGTGAGCCCGTGGAGCGCGATTTTCCTCCGGTCCGCTCCCGCTTGTTGGACAAAGCCCATGATTTTCAGGCCGATGACCGGAAACACGCAGGGCATCAGATTGAGGATCAGCCCGCCGAGCAACATGCCGCCGAGGATGGGCAGGAATTTGCCAAGCGGCGCGGGTTCCGGCGGTGGCGCGGCAATGGTCGTGAGCGGCACCTTGAGCGGCCGGCTACCCAGCAGGATTCCGGAAAAGGAATCGCCCTGTTCGATCTCGTTGTCGAAGGCATCCACGGTGGCCCGCTGGAGCCGCACGACCCAGGCGTCGCCCTCGCGAGCGATCGAGCCGCCGTCGCCGGCGGATTTTACAAACGGCTGGTCGGGAACGAAATCGGTGAATTCCAGATCCGCCGCTTCGGCCTCGACGCGCAGGACGATTGCCGCGTCGTGGCCGGTGGCGTGGAATTTCCAGCCCGCAGGTTCCGCAGGCTGGCTGGCGCGGGCGCGGGCAAACAGTGCGGCCGCGGCGGGATCCGGCTCCGCGGTTGCCGCGACGGGCAGGCTGAGAGTGAGGGTTTTCTCCTCATTGAGGCAGGATTCCTCGCAAATCTGCCACTCGGCAGCGGCGGTGAGCGTCACCGATTGCCCGGGAACGAGCGCATCGGGCGGGGTGATTTCGATCAGGAAAACCGGCGCTCCCTCGTAGATGAAACTCTTGCCGGCGAAGCCATCCTTGACCGTCGGAACCGGCCATTGGATTTCACCGGCGGAGAAGCCATCGGGCAGGGTCCAAGCGATGGCCGGCGGGAGCTCGACGCCGCCGGAGTTCCGGTAATAGCTGTGCCAAGCCTCGGGATGATCGAGCTCAAGTGCCACCGAGAAGGGCACGCCCGGTGCAATGGATTTCACTTCCGCGATCAATCGCGCCTCGCTCGATGATGCCGCGGCAGTGTTGAAGGCGAACTGACCGTGGGCCGAAGGAGCGGCGGAAAACGGAACAACGAGCCAGACGAGCGGGCGAACAAACTGGAAAAATCGCATGACGGTCCTTGGGAGAGTGGTGCGGCGGAATCATTCCGAAAAAAACGCATCCGTGAAGCGTGCATATGATTCTGCCGGAAAGCGCGGTGCCGGGGTGGACCGGATGTCGCGTTCAGGCGCGCATGAGCCGGACGCGCTGGCAGGCATTGAGTCCGATGGTCTCTTGGCGGTGAATCCAATGCAGTTTGATGCGCCGGCGCCTGATGCAACCCGCGAATCCTCTGGCATCCGGCCACTTGAAACGCGAGGCTTGGCCCGTGTCCGACCTCTTCACCACGCCTGCCGCGCTGGCGCGCAAGCCACATGCCAACGAGCCGCTGGCCGCGCGCATGCGCCCGCGCTCGCTCGACGAGGTGGCCGGACAATCGCACATCCTCGCGCCGGGAAAATTGCTGCGCCGCGCGATCGAAAGCGACCGCTACACCTCGCTCATCTTCCACGGCCCGCCCGGCACCGGCAAAACCACCCTCGCCAGCTTGATCGCCCGCAGCACCGGCTCACGCTTCGAGTCGCTCAACGGCGTGGAATCCAACGTCGCCGAAATCCGCGCGAAAATCGACCAGGCCCGCAGCTGGCGCGAACTGCGCGGTGAAACGACCATTCTCTTCATCGACGAAATCCATCGCTTCAACAAGGCCCAGCAGGACGTCCTGCTGCCGCACATCGAGCGCGGCGTGGTCCGTTTCATCGGTGCCACCACCCACAACCCCTGCTTCCACGTCAACTCGCCGCTGGTCTCGCGCTCACAGATTTTCCAACTCGAACCCGTGCCGGTGGACGACATCATCACCGTGCTGCAACGCGCCCTGACCGACCACGAACGCGGCCTCGGTTCCACCAAGGCCACAAGCGAAACAGAGGCCCTCCGCCACCTCGCGGAAAAATCCGACGGCGACGTCCGCAAGGCTCTCACCGCCTTGGAGCTTGCCGTTCTGACCACTCCGCCCGATGCGGATGGGACCGTCCAGCTCACACTCGCCGTGGCCGAGGAGTCGATCCAGCGCAAGGCGGTCGTCTATGACGCGGATGGCGACGCGCATTACGACACGATTTCCGCCTTCATCAAATCGATCCGCGGCTCCGACCCCGATGCCGCGCTCTACTGGCTGGCGAAAATGCTCCACGCCGGCGAAGACCCTCGCTTCATCTCGCGCCGGCTCGTCATCGCCGCCAGCGAGGACATCGGCCTGGCGGATTCCGGCGCACTGCGGGTCGCCATCGACGCCCACCACGCGCTGGAATTCATCGGCATGCCCGAGGGCCGGATTCCCCTCGCCCACGCCACCGTCTACCTGGCCACCGCGCCAAAATCCAACACCGCCTACGCCGCGCTCGGCCGCGCCATGCAGGACGTGGAATCCGGCCGCACGCTCGCCGTGCCGCCGCACCTCCGCACCCCCACCCGCAAGAAACTGGCGTCCGCCTCCGGCGAAAACGAGGCCGCCATGCGCTATCTTTATGCGCATGACTTCGAGGGGGCCTACGTTCCCCAGGCGTATCTCCCGGAAGGCCGTGTTTATTACCAGCCCGGCGACCAAGGCCTCGAAAAACGCATCCGTGAACGCCTCGACCACTGGCGTTCCCAACATTGAATGGGTTTCCCGGTCCCATGGGCATTCATGCGTCGCCCATTCCAATCCCTTCGGCTCAGTCCACGACCTGCATTTGATGCTACTGCCGTCCGGGTCGGCCATGGTTTCACGCCTTGCATCGCAGCCGATGGCGTGACATGCTCATATTTCCTCCCCGACCATGTGCGCCGGGGGAAAACCCGCCCATGAAGACCGCACCGCGCGATCGAGATTCATCGCCACCGGATGTCGGACCGGATGACGAGTGGGACGATCCGGCGTGCCTCTCGGCCGAAAACACCGCATCGGTCGCCCTTCCCGCCAAACGGCCGCGAAAAAGCCGGTCGGCAAACGAACCACCGGGCGAGAATGGCGCACTGAGAATCGATTCAAGCCAGCGCCCGCGCGAACTCGCCACGGAGGATCCAGCGCAGGGCGGATTGGAAGTGCAGGAAATCAATGGCAAGGTCCTGCGTCTCGCGCCGGAATTGCCCCCCTTGGAGCGCATGCCGCGGCGCTTCACCTTCCAGGCCCGCGGACCGGGCAGCGGGAAAAAACGTCCTGGCGGCGAAACCGGAGAATGGGGGCGTCGGCCGCCTCGCCAGTCGCTGCTCTGGGTATGCGGAGCGGGTAGCGTCATCGTCGGCTTGGTGGTGGGAGCCATGGTCCTGCTGCCGCGTGTGAACCGCGCCAATGCGATCCAGTCCCAACCCGGCGGCACCGAGCTGGTGATCGACCGCATTGTGGCGGACGAAGGCCCGCGGCTGGTCGCCGCGATGCTCCAGCGCCAAGCGGAGGCCTTGGAACTCTATCGGGCATTCACCGGTGCACACAGCGTGGAAGAACTGCTGCCGCTGCTGCACCAGCCCGACTCCGTGGAACCGTTGGTGCGCCACTCCATCCCGGGCATCTTGGCACCGCCTGCGGAGTCGGGTCACAATTGGAATGCGAAGGACGAGGATGGCGTGATCCATGGCATCCTCGATGGCATGCGGGTGGACCACTCGAAATTCCAAGCCTATTTTGTTGATGTGGCGGGCGAGTTGCGCATCGATTGGAAAGCGACCACCGCTTACGGCGCTGCGGAGTTCGGGGAGCTTGCCGAGGGCCGCGGCGACCCTTGCGAGATCCGCGGCTGGATCAGCCCTGCGGATTTTTACACCCTCTCGTTTCCGGAAAACGGATACCGCGCCTACCGCCTGCTCTCGCCGGATGAAATGGAAGCCTTGTGGGTTTACGCCGCGGTGGATGGCGAGGCGGCGCAAGCACTCGAACCATGGCTGCGCGGCGGGCAAATCCTCGCCGGCCACAATGAAAAGAAAAAAGCGACCCTGCGCCTTGCCCCGCCGCCGGAAGGTGCCATGCCGAATCAATGGCTTCTGGTGGAATTGCTTCACAAGGAGTGGATCGCCCCTTACTGAAATCCCCTGTGAGCGAAACCAAGCTGTTCTGGTTCCACTGCGGCCGCTGCGGCACCTTGTTCCAAGCCGAGCCAGGCCTGGGCGAGGAACGCGTCTGCGCGGCCTGCGGCGCGGACCCGTGCCCGCCCGCGCGGGAAGCCGCCGCCGCGGGCGTTCCCGCGCCACAACCCGCGCGCGGGAAAAGCGCCAGCCGTGGCAACCGCAAGCCGAAGCACCGCCATCTGATGCTCAAGCTCATCCTCGGCTGGACGCTTTTGCTGGCGCTCATCGTCATCGGCGCACGCAAGCTCTGGCACCAACCGGAAGCGTCCGATCAAGCGCCCGCCATGACTGCGGACACCATGGTGCTCAGTGAAGCGGAGGCGGAAATGATGCAGACCGCCGGCCAGGAATGCGGAACCCTGTTCCAGGCATTCCTCGCCGCCGGCACTCCCGAACAACGCAACCAATACGTGCTTTCCCCCGTCGAGACGGTTTCGCGCATGGCGCGCTTCTACAGCTTGAACCCCATGCCCGCCATCTCCGCCGAGAAGCTCGAGGCCATGAACGGCGGCATCCTGCGCCTGCCGGACGGAAATGCCTACGAGGCCCGCTGGAAGTCCCAGGACGGCCATATCTACGACGCCGTATTCCGCCGCGAAAACGACGAGTGGCGGCTCGATTGGGACCACTTCGCACGCTACAGCGATTACCCGTGGGCGCTTTTCATCGCCGGCTCCGGGCCGGACGAGGGCGAGTTCCGGCTGCTCGCCCGCGAGCGCTTGGCGGAAGAACGCCAGTCCGAGCCCACCATCAGCCTGGTCCTCTACTCACCGCGCTTCGGCAACCCGCGCGAGGCCGGCTTCCAATCGCCCGAGTTCCTCGTCGCGCGCGACTCGCCCTCCGGCCGGCTGCTCGGTGCCGCCTTCAAGCTCTCCCGCGAGGGGGGCGGCATCTTCAGCAGCCGGCTTGAAGATATCAATCCCGACGGCATGATCCGCATCCGCGCCAAGGTGCGCCGCTTCGAACAGGACATGCAACGCAAGTTCGAGATCACCGAGGTCATCGCCTGCCACTGGCTGGCCGTGGACGCGCCCGGCGTCGAACCGCTCGAAACACCCTGAAATCCGCGCCGGGGCGGGCGAGGCTCAAGCGGCATCCAATGTCGGGACGATTTCGCGAACGGCGTCGAGAAAGCAGGGAAATCGCGGCCGCCAGCCAGTGGCGGCCAGTTTGGCATTTGAGACGCGCTTGTGCGTCCAGCCACGCTTGCGGTCGAGGTCGCGCGGGCCTGCGGGCGGCAGCGGGCGCTCGAAGATGCGGGCAAGCGCCTGATAGCATTCCAACTGCGACAGCGGTGTGGAATCGCAGACGTTGAACACATCCGCGCGGACGCCGCAGGTGGCCAGCTGGAGAATGGCGCGCGCGGCGTCGTCGCGATGGATCTGGTTGAGGTATCGCCCGCCGTCCTCCTCGATCACTGCCGTGCCGGCGAGAAACTTTTTCAGGATCACGCTGCGATGCGGGCCGTAAATGCCGGAGAGCCGCGCGACGATGCCGCCGGCGGCAAGGGTGAGGTTCTCCGCCTCGAGCAGCAGCCTGCCGGTTTCGCGATCCGGTTGCGCCGGGCTTTGTTCGGTGACCAGCGAGCCATCGCATTGCGCGTAAACCGAGGTGCTGGAGGTGAACAGCAGCGGAACGCCCGGCTGGCTTTCCAGCAGATACCGGCAGCCATCGACATAGATGCGCCGGTAGGCCTCCGCACCGCCGCGGCCCGAGGCCGCGCAGTGGACGATGAAATCCGCGGCCGGCAGCCGCGCAACATCCGCGGGGTGGCCCACATCGCAGGCCAGCGCGCCATCGCCGCCGGACAGCGAACAGGCGGTGACGTGCCAGCCGGCGGCGGTGAATTGCCGCGCCACTTCACATCCGAGGTATCCGTGGCCGATGAGCAGGAGTTTCATGCCGTCAATGGAGACGCCTTGCCGGGGAAAATCAACCCATCGCTGCGGGTCACGGCTGGATGAGGATGAGGTCGCCGTTGTTCACCCAGTTGGCCAGCTCAATGGGCACCCAGCGCAGCTCGAAGCGCTTGCCCCAGGAGTCCGAGACGGCCACCTCACCGGTTTTTTCGTTGTAGCCGATGATCATGCAGAGGTGGTGGTTCTCAGCGGGTTTCCCGCGTTTTGCGAAGTCCTTGCGCACGGATGCCAGCCATTCGGCATGGCCCTCGCCGCCGCGGGTGCCGGTGTTCTTATCGGCGATCTCGTTGTATTCCGGCATCGAGCACATGCGCCAGAGCAGCGGGATGCCGGCATCAACGTGCCGCTGCAAATCGCGGATCCGGAGGTCTTGTGCAGCGATGTCGCGCAACCGCCGGCCCTTGCGATAAACCTGCGAGCGGAGGTTCTCGATGAGCCACTCGACCACAGTGCCGCCGCCGGCAGAGGACTCGCCGACCATTGCCAGCAGATACATGTCCGCCTCCACCCCCATGTGGCGCATCGCGCGCTCGAAGGTGGCCGGCACGCAATAGCCCTTGGGCCCCTGGTCCACCATCGGAATGCCGCTCACCCAGACGTCGCCGTTGTCCTTACGGCGGACACTCGCTTCCAGGCGCGCGCGCAGATCCGCGTCGGATATCCGGCCGCTGCGTCCGCCTGCGTCGGCGTGCGAGCTGGCCACCACCTGCACCGAGACGTATTCGCCCTCGACGAGGGCGAGCAGGAACGAGTGGTCGTTCCAATCCCAGCGCAGCGCGGTGCGGCGGGTGCCGGTGTCGCCGAAGCGCTGTTTTTCCCCCTCGCCCAAGGCCGTGGTGAGCGCTTTTTCGATCAAATCGTGGTCGCGCTGCATGGCATCGGCCAGGCTGGTCGGTTCGTCGGGTCCGTCCTTGTGGTTGAAGTGCTCGGTGGCGAAGCCGGCCTTGCTGCCGTAGTCGCCCTTGTTGGCGAAAACGATGGAGAGCGAGTCCGCCATGCCTTCCGCATTCGAGTAAAGGGCCACCGAGTAGGGCACCGCGCCAAAGAGCTTGTAGCCGGACTTGCGCACGGCCGCATAGAGCCGCCAGCTGTTGCCGACGGGGGATTCGCTCTCGAGCGGCAGTTGCATCGCCGCGGCGATCTCCCCGGCCTGGCGGGTGGTGAAGTGACCGTCACTGAAGGCCGGAAAGCCGAGCGCCTCGTTCACCGCCTTGGCGGCACCGGCATGCTTCGCCTCCCGCGCGGCGATGTAGTCGCGGTCTTCCTTGGCGAACCGTTCCAGCGGCACCTTTTGGTTGCTGCCGTTGGGGTGCTGGAGAATCACCTGCCCCTTTTCCATCCCG
>JBMTCD010000080.1:0-14481 GCA_049430545.1 Luteolibacter sp. | reverse complement strand
CTCTTCCGATCTATCGCCGGCACTTCGCTCGGGCTCATGGCCTTCATGGTGAAGGGGCATTTCCCCGGCTTCGGCCGCCACGGTCCGGCGCTCGATCGCGCCAAGGATTTCCTGCTCAAGAAAGCCGAGGAATCCTCCACCGGCGTGGTCGGCGGGATGTATGAGCACGGGCTCTACACCCTCGCCCTCTCCGAGCTGTGGGGGATGACCCGCAACCCCGAGGACAACAAGAAAATCCAGACCGCCCTCGAACGTGCCGTACAGGTGATCCTCCGCGCCCAGAGTCCGCTCGGCGGCTGGCGCTACGCCGCCCGCCCCGATGCCGGGCAGGACACCTCGGTCACCGCCATGGTCTTCGTCTCGCTCGCCTCCGCACGCCAGGCCGGCATCCTCGTGCCCACGGAAACCATCGACCGCGTGGTCAGCTACCTGCGCGACCAGGTCTGGACCGAGGAGACCGGGGGCTTCGGTTATACGGGAAAAGGCACCACCCTCGCCTGCACCGCCGGCGGCGCATACGCGGCACAGCTCTGCGGCATGCGCGACACCGAGTGGGTGCAGGCCGCCATCCGATATCTCGAAAACAGCCCGAAGGTCTTCAATCGCGCGGAGATCGGCTACTATTACTATGCCCATTACTATGCCATCCAGGCCATGGTGCAGGCCGGCGACGAACACTACGCCAAGTGGTATCCGCAAATCCGCGACTCACTCATTGCCATCCAGAAACCCGACGGGTCATGGAACGAAGGCACCGCCGAAAAACCCGAGACCTACCCCCACAAAACCCCTATGGCCATCATCATCCTCGGCACACCCCACCGCTACATCCCGGTCTATCAGGAATAACATCAACCGATCATGAACCTTCATCCATCACCCGCCGCGATCATGTTGCTGGCGGCACTGGCAGCTCAAGCCGGTGAAATGAGCAACGATCGGGAACTGCGAATGGGATGGTAAGATTGCGCGGGTTTGGAGGTGCTTTACCGGAGATTCGCCTCAATTGATAATCGCTATGAAATTCATCACAAAACGTGTGGCTTGCCTCGGTTTGCTCTGTCTTGCGGCGTTCGGATTTTCCGCGCCGCTGGCCGCTGAAGAGCGTATTTCACCGGCCGCTGCCAACCCGCCCATTGCCGATCTCGACCAGGCGCTGGCCGCCGCCGCCGGGGCCTCGTCGCCGGCGCGCCAACGGCTGGCGATGCGCCGCGTGATCCGCGACGCCGAGGAACTGCTGGCACCCCTCGCCGGCTCGCCGGACCGCTTCCCGGTCCTCGAATTCCTGTTCCGCGCCCGCCAGCGGCTGGTGGCGGTCGATGACGACACGCAACACCGCATGGCGCTCTTGGAAACCGCCCGCGAGCTGGTGAAGGCACCCGACGAACAAGCCGGGCTCCGGGTTGAGGCCGACCTGCTGCTTTCCCAAGCGGAGCTTGCCAAGCAGGGCGCCGATGCCGCCGCCCGCGCGGAGGCCCTGCGTCCGTTCGTCGCTCGCTACATCGAAACCCCGGCCGGTGCCAAGGTGGTGCGCATCGCGATGGTGATGGCCCTCGAGCTCGGCGACACCCGGCTCGTCAATCACCTCCGGGGGATGATCGAGCAACGCTTCGCCGCGGACCTCGAGATGATCGCCTTCCAGCGCGACAAGCTCGGCGGCCAGGTCTTCGGCGCGCCGTTCTCCGGGGCCTTCAAGCGTTCGGACGGCAAGCTTGTGCGCTTTCCCATGGACACCCTCGGGCGCTCGACGATGTGCCTTTTCTGGTCGAAGGAGGACGGCGGCCCGGAGTTGATCAAACAACTCGCCGCCGCGGCTGCTGCAAGGAAAGACGACATGGCCGGCCGTCTTGAGATCATCAGCTTCAACCTCGACGAGCTGCCCGACGCCGGCGAGTCGATCCTGCGCGGACTCGGGGCGGAATGGCAGGCGCTGCACTTGCCCGGAGGGAGAAAAAGCCCGACCTATGACGCCTATGTCCGGTCGGACCCGCGATGGTTCACAGTCAGCCCGACCGGGCAGGCCGCCATGGTCATGTCCGGCTCAACACGCAAGACCGACAGCATCGGGGACAGCGCGGACTACACGCGCATCTTCCAATCCAATCTCGCAAAGCAGTGGACCGAGCCACGCTACGTGATGCAATTCGCCTCGCTGACGGCGGGCGATTTCCTCGTGCTTGATCCGATGGGTGGCATCGATCCCGCACGCCCGCCGGAGTGGAAAGCCCTCACCGGGGGAGAGGCGGCTCCGCTGCCACGTGGTGCGAATGCCGTCCCGGAGGAAACCCTGCGGGCCATCCAGGAATGCTTCATTCCCGGCCCGCAACGCTACCGGATGTCACACGCCGAGGCGCGGTCGGCTTACGCCAAGGCCGCGGCCCTTTGCCGGCAGGCCATCGCCGCCCACCCGCAGGCACCCGATCTCTGGATCGTGCGCAACCGGTTGGTCGTCGCCCTGCTGGGATTGTGGAAGACCGACGCCGACCTCGCCCCTTTCGAGGAGGCCGTGGCGGTGGCGCAAGCCGCCCTCGAGGCCGGCTGCCCGCCGGGCTGCGATGTCATCCCGCGCTTTGTCCTGGCCCGCGATGCGCTGCGCCAGCCCGATGCGGTCCCGCAGGCGGTCGTCGGAAAATGGCTGGAGCCAACCGGCTCCGGGGAGGCGTCCGGTCCCGCCTTGGCCGCAGCGGCGATGCTGTGTCTCGACGCGGCGGACCGCCGGGGCTTCGAGCGCTACCGGGGGCGTATCCTCAAGGCGCACGCCGGGAATCCGATGATGTGGGTTTTCAATGCCTTCCTGCTCGACCGACATCACCGCTACTGGCTGTTTCAGGTCCCTTTCAGCGCCGGCTGGTCATACGGCCGCCGCGAAGATTATTTCTTGTCGCGGGGTGAACCCGACGATGCGGAGCGCCGCCTCGAAACGGCATTCGAAACGCTCGATGGGCAGCCATTCCGAATCCCGCAGGCCGGTTCCGGCAAGTGGACGGTCATTGCCTTCGTTGCGCCGTGGGAAGATCCCCAAAAATCCCCTTTCAGGGAATTGGTGAGGTATTCCGGCAGCTTCGCCGCCGCGCGGCCCGGAAACGACGTCCAGTTGGTGGCCGCGGTCATCGGCGGCGAGGCCGCCGCGATCCGCGCGGCACTGGGCGAAAAACCGCCGGAGTTTCCGGTCCTCACGTTGCCGGGCGGACTCAAAAACCCGGTGATCGCCCAACTCGGCATCGTTTCCGAGGACCAGCGCATGAATCTCGTCGTGCTGCGTCCGGATGGCACCATCGCCACTACCTTTTCAGGTCTTGTGCCTGCCCATGGCGGCCCCCAGAATGTGATTGAATGGCACGACGAGCAGGTGGTCACCAAGGCCTTGGAGCAGGGCAAGCTCGAGCAGGCCAAGCAACTCATGTTCACCCTTGCCCCGCCGTTCGATCCCGAGGCGGTCGATGAAAAAGGACGCAAGCTGAAGGCACCGCAATACAGCATCGCCCACTTGCGCGCGCGTGCGCGGGTTTACGCGGCCATGGAGCAATGGGACAAGGCCCTCGCCGATGCCGAGCAGGCCGTCGAGCGCCAGCTCGGCATCGATGGCGGCATGAGCATGCGCACTGACGAACTTGACGTGATCGAGGCGCTGCGCGACCAGATCCGCACGGCCTTGGATGCCTCCCGGAAGGGACGATGATCCGTGCGATGGGCTTGCCCATCCCGGGGCAAGTGGCGCGGAAGATATTCGAAAGACTCTTATTCGGATTGCGGTATGAACCATACTGAAGTCTGCCGCTCCGGGCATCCATCCTCTTCTGCGGCAGGCTACATCGCGAAATCAAACCAGTTTCACAAAACCATGAAAAACACCTGGATCACCCTCACCGCCCTCGCGGTCGGAACCACCATCGGATGGGCCGCCAACGAGGCGGACTATGCGCGAATGCTTGAGCAGCTGCGCACTGAACTCACCGCCAAGCTGCCGGACACCGCGAAGACCAATCAAGTTGACGCATTCCTGGCAAGCGATGCACTCGATCCGAAGCTGGCGAAATTTGTCGTCCTGCATGAAGCCACGCCCAAGGGGTTGGCCGAGTTCGCGCGGCAGGGCAGGGAGCAGGCGGCTCTCGTCGAGAAGTTGCTCTCGAACCCGCAGATGATGTCTCGCATGTTGGTCGCCGATGGTGCCAAGGAGGGCAAGTATGGCCCGGCGATCGAAATTTACTCCAACATCCGCAAGGCCAGCGAAAAGTCCTCCAGCGGCGTGCTCGAGCGGCTGGCCCTGGCGATCGGGCTCGAACATGCGGTGCCGGTCAAGCAGGACAACCCGCCGGCCCTCACCGACGCGCCGGACACCGTCGACCCGGTGAAGCGCTATCTCCACTTCGAAAAGGCTTATCTCGCCGGTGAGCTCGATCCGGCCTTCGACACGCTGGATGTCTGGAGCCTGCGCATGGTCGTCGATGGCGACGAACCGGACGAGACGCTGGCCTGGGGCCGTGAAATGCTGCGCAATTTCCGCCCCGATCACATCTACACCTCGAACCACGGGTGGCGCTACACCGGGCTCGTTGGCAGCGATGTCCGTTACGGCTCCGGCGACGTCAAGTTTGACCGGCCCGAGTTGCAGCGGTATCAGAACATCCTCATGAACGGCGGAGTCTGCGGCCGCCGCGCGTTCATCGGGCGCTTCATTACGCGTGCCCATGGCATCCCGACCATCCCCAAGCCCAGCCGCGGCCACGGCGCGCTGGCGCGCTGGACGCCCGACGGCTGGGTCGTCAACCTCGGCCCGAACTGGGGCGGCGGCTGGACGGGCACCCGCTACAAGAACGACTACGATTTCGTCGCCACCACCCAGGCGCGCCCCCACCGGGATGCCTTCCTGAAGGTCAAGCGGGCGCAATGGGCCGGCGATGTCGCGGGAGAGCCGCGGTTTTACGGCGAAAACGACGAGGGCACGCCCGGCTTCTGGTATGCCCTCTCGTTCCGCACCCAGCGAGCGATCATCGAGAAGGCCGGCACCAAGACGCTCGCCGCACTCGGCACCGAACTCGGCGAATCCAACTCGCCGCTGTCGGTCGCCGAGGAGCTTCTCGCGACCGAAATCAAGCAGGAGGACAAAAAGATCGCCTACCGCCCGGACGGCAGCATTTCCATTCCCAGCGCCGCATTCAGCAAGCCCGCGGGCAGCACGCGGGACGTGTTGGTGATGCGCAGCTTCGCCGGTGGCCAGCAGATTTACCTGCCGCGCTTCGTTCGCCAAGGGCTGACGATCCTGCGCGGCGGCACATGGAAGGACGGCATCGAGCGCTGCTCGCCCGGGGCGCGACTCCTTAGCGGCGGTTACGGGCAATACGACGATTGGGGATTGCGAGCCGCGGTGACGCCTGCCGGCGACCCGGCGCCGGCTGAGCTGACCCTCGACCTCGGCAATGGGGTGAAAATGGAATTGGTTTATATCAAACCCGGCACCTTCACCATGGGCGGCGAGCGCACCACCGATGGCCGCTTCGAGTGCGTCGAGGTGCCGAAGCACGAGGTCAAGCTCACCAAGGGCTTCTACCTCGGCAAATACGAGGTGACCCAGGCCCAATACGAGGCGATCATGGGCTCCAATCCGAGCCGTTCCAACAAGGGCCCCGACCACCCCGTTGGCAATGTCAGCGAGCAGGACGCGCGCGAATTCTGCGAGAAACTCGCCCGGAAAACCGGCCAGGCAGTCCGCCTGCCGACCGAGGCGGAATGGGAATATGCCGCGCGCGCGGGCAAGCAAACGAAGTGGTTTTTCGGCGACGATCCGTCGGTGCTCGGCGAATATGCCTGGTTCAAGGACAACTCGGGCGGCAAGTCGAACCCGGTCGGGCAAAAGAAACCGAATCCATGGGGACTGTATGATATCCACGGCAATGTCTGCGAACGGATTTCGGACACCTATGCCAAAGACTATTATGCCCAAGGATCGAAGGTCGATCCGACCGGCCCGAGCCAGGGCGCAAGTTCAAGTTTCGAATACAAGGTCAACGCGCCCCGTGCCGGCAATTATTCGCTGACGGTCAAGGTGTGCACCGCCAACTATGACCAGCGGCTCAATGTCGCCGTCAACGACAGCGGCTCCGCGACGGTCATGACCATGCCCTTCACGCTCGGCAAATGGCAGGATTCCAAGCCGGTCACGGTCACGCTCAAGCGTGGCGAGAACACGCTCCGCTTCTGGCGCGACAACCCGCCGCAACAGGGCATAAGCGTCCATTCCTTCACCATGAAGCCGGTGTCGGGCAACTGACAACCGCTGCCGCCAAAGGGTTGCCCGGCCTCTGGCAGACCTTGGACAAGCTCCACCGCGAGAGTGGCCGGGCCTCAGCGGCGTGATTGGACACCGTTGGCGCAGCAGGGATGGAAGCGGACGAAGCAGAGCACGCTCGGACAGAGGAACTCATGGCCGCTGACGAGGCGAAGCTTCGTTGATTCACCGGTCCATATGTCTCCCCCTGGCGGCGGGAATGTGCGGACGGGCTGGGTATGTTCCCCGGAAAAAGAAGAACGGCGGCTCCTTGTGGGGAGCCGCCGTGTGCGTGATGAATGAGGTGCGGGAAAAGCTCAGATGCCCTTCTTGACCAGGTCGTTGAGCAGGTCGATGACGCGGTTGGAGTAGCCCCACTCGTTGTCATACCAGCTGACGAGTTTGAAGAACCTCGAATTGAGTTCGATGGACGAGCCGGCATCGAAGACGGACGAGGCGGCGCTGTGGATGAAGTCGGTGGAAACCACTTCGTCCTCGGTGTATTCGAGGATGCCCTTGAGGTAGGTCTCGGAGGCCTTCTTCATCAGGTCCTTGATTTCGGCCAGCGAGGTTTCCTTCACGGTCTTCACGGTGAGGTCCACCACCGAGACGGTGGGGGTGGGCACGCGGAAGGCCATGCCGGTGAGCTTGCCTTTTACTTCCGGGCAGACGAGCGCGACGGCCTTGGCGGCGCCGGTGGTGGAGGGGATGATGTTGAGCGCGGCGGTGCGGCCGCCCTTCCAGTCCTTGCGCGAGGGGCCGTCCACGGTCTTCTGGGTGGCGGTGTAGGAATGGACGGTGGTCATGAGGCCTTCCTCGATGCCGATGCCTTCCTTGAGCAGGACGTGGACGAGCGGGGCGAGGCAGTTGGTGGTGCAGCTCGCGTTGGAGATGATGTGGTGCTTGGCGGGATCGTATTGGTCGTCGTTGACGCCCTGGACGAAGGTGCCGTCCTCGCCCTTGGCGGGGGCGGAGATGATGACCTTCTTGGCACCGGCAGTGATGTGGCCCCTGGCCTTTTCCGCGTCGGTGAACAGGCCGGTGGACTCGATGACGATCTCGACGCCCATTTCCTTCCACGGCAGGCCGTCGGGAGTGCGGGCGCTGACGACCTTGATCTCGTGGCCGTTGACCACGATCACGTCGTCGTCGGCGAGGTCGGGCGAGGATTTCTTGGAGGAAACGGTGCCGTTGAAGCGGCCCTGGGTGGAGTCGTATTTGAGCAGGTAGGCAAGGTTGTCGGCGGGGACGATGTCGCCCACGGCGACGACGTTGAAGGTTTTTCCGAGGTGTCCCTGTTCGACGAGGGCGCGGAAGACAAGGCGGCCGATGCGGCCGAATCCGTTGATGGCGATGGTGGTCATGGCTTGAGGTGGGAATTGCGAGCGCGATTTTTTCCGCGCGGCGGGCGATCATTGTGCACGGCGGCCACGGAGCGTCAACCCCGTCGCACGGGATGGTGGAAAATGCGGGGTTTTCCACAAACAAGGGGGCCGGCAGCGCTCAACGCCTCCGCTGCAGACCGTTGTCCATGAGTTCCTGGCAGGTGATGCAAAGCGAGGCCGAGGGCTTGGCCATCAGGCGCTCGCTAGGAATGGCCTTGTCGCAATGCTCGCAAATTCCGTAGCTGCCCTTCTCGAGCCGTTGGAGGGCGTGGTCGAGCTTGAGGATCAGGTTGCGGTCGTCGTGGGCGATGCGGCGCTCGACGACCTCGCTGGCGATCTGGACGGCGCGTTCCTCGACGTTGCGGGTTTCCCAGTGGTCGAGCGGTCCGCCTTCGCCGCCGTGGTTTTGCCACTCGGTTGCGATGCGCTGGCGTTCCTCGGTCAGCAAGCGGCGGATTTGCTCTTTCTGGGCGGCATTCATGACCGGGCAAACTAACGCCGGGAGGCTTGGTTTTCCGCTGTTATTTTGCGGAAAACCGCGCGCCGATTGCCGCGAGGCGCTCAAACGCGGTCGGGGAAAAGCGTGCGCCATTTTGCGAGCGCGGCGCGGATGTCTTCGGCCTCGCGGGTGTAGCTGAGTTCCCAGACGAGCGGGCAGCCGGCGGGGAAATGGGGCAGCAGGGATGCGTAGTCGAGCGTGCCGGCGAACGGGACGCGGTGGTCGCGCGCCGGCCATTCGACGTCGTGGACGTGCCCGCCGATGAGGTGCGGCGCGATGGTGGCGAGCCATTGGCCGTGGTCGAGCAGGCCGAGGTTGTGCTTGAGCTGGACGTGGCCGAAGTCGTGCCAATAGCCGACCCATGGGTTTTCGGCGAAGTGCTGCTGGAGGGCGGTCATTTCGCGTTCGCTGGGCACATCCTCGTAGCGCGAGCGGGATTCGATGGCGAGTTTGACTTCCAGTTTCGCGGCGCGGGCGGCGATTTGCTCCAGCGCCTCGATGGCCCGGTGATAATACAAGGGTCCGATTTTCTCGCGTTTTTTCACGAAGGCGATCCTGCGCTTGATGAAACTGCGGTCGTGCGCCTGCCCGTCGGCCACGGCGGCGAGCCGGCGCGTCCATTTGGCGGGATTCATCGGCACCGAGCCCATGTGCAGGACGAGGTAGCGCGCGCCGAATTCCGCAGCCACATCGAGCGTGCGCAGGGTCATGTCCATGGCGCGCTTGCGGTCGATCGCGCGGTGTGAGGTGAACTCGTAGGCGTCCGGCGCGTCGATCATGACTTCCACCGGCGCGGGAAAATAATTGTGCACTCCGGCGCAGGTGAAGAGGCCGTTTTTGAAGGCGTTCCGGATGCCGGGCAGTTTGGCCACCGTCATTCCGTGGGAGAGTTCGATGTGGCGGAAGCCGAGGTCCACGATTTCGCGGATCATTTCCTCGCCGTCGTGGTGACGGCTGTTGTTCCAGCAGGTGGAGAAGGCGAGCATGGGAAAAATCCGCCGCAAGGGCGCGGGCACCATAAGGGAGTGCGCAGCCGACATGCCAGCGCGGATTCCCGGTTGAGCTTTTGTGGCGGGCTGCTTGAATGGCTGTCCGCCACCGCGAACCACGATCATTGCCATGGGAAGAGCCTTTGAATGCCGCCGCCGCGCCAAGGAAAGCCGTTGGGCCACGATGTCCAAGATTTTTCCGAAGCTCGCCAAGTCGATCACCCTGGCCGCCAAGGACGGCGGGCCGGACCCCGAGACCAACGCCCGGCTGCGGGTGGCCATCGCCAATGCCAAGGCGCAGAACCTCTCGCGGGAAAACATCGATGCCGCCATCAAGCGCGCCGCCGGAAAGGACGCCTCGGAAATCACCGAGGTCAGCTACGAGGGCAAGGGGCCGCACGGCTCGCAGTTCTTCATCGAGGTGGCCACCGACAACTCGAACCGCTCGGTCACCAACATCAAGACGATCTTCAACAAGAACGGCGGCCAGCTGCTCAATTCCGGCGCGCTCGACTTTATGTTCTCGCGCAAGTCGGTGATCGAATTTCCCGTGCCCGAGGGGAAGAACCTCGAGGAAATCGAGCTGGAACTCATCGACCACGGGCTCGATGAAATGCATGTCGATGACGGCGTGGTGACCGTGATGGGCGATTACAGCGCCTTCGCACAGCTGTCACAGGCGGTGGAAAATCTCGGCATTTCCGCCACCAAGTCCGGGCTCCAGCGCGTGGCCAACCAGCCGGTGGAGCTCACCGAGGAACAGATCCAGGAGGTCGAGGTCATCATTGACAAGCTCGAGGACGACGACGACGTGCAGGCGGTCTATACCAATCTTGCCTGAGCACGGCGCTGCAATGCGGCCGGAAATGGGACAGGGCTTCTTCCATGCTGGCGCGATCTCCTTTTTTCCGCGGCATGCAAAAATCCCGCCGTGCGGTTGATCGGCGGGCTGGCCGCTGCCACCATCCGGGCCATGGGATGGACCGCACTGGGTGACCGCGCGTGGCTGCGCATGGCGGACGACGCCGGCATGCTGGTGTCGGGCATCGCCGCGCGTGCCATCCCGGGAGTCGAGGATGTGGTGGCGTCCTACGACAGCGTGGCGGTGCATTGCCGTGATCCGCTGGTGGCCGGAACTGTGCTCGGCGAGTTGCAGGCCATCGGGTGTATTGCGGCAAAAGCGGTCTCGTTTGCCAGTGAGCCATTGCATGTGCCGGTGGGATACGGGGGCGAATATGGCCCGGATCTCGAGCATGCCGCCGCCACGCTGGATCTCGCGCCGGAGGAATTCGTGCGGCTGCATTCCAGCGCGATCTACACGGTGGCGGCGGTGGGATTTTCGCCGGGTTTTCCCTATCTGACAGGCTTGCCGGAGCGGCTGCAGCTTCCCCGCCGCGCCACGCCGCGAAGGGTTCCGGCGGGTGCGGTGGCCATCGCCGGGACACAGGCGGGAATTTACCCGAATGCCTCGCATGGCGGCTGGCACGTGATCGGCCGCACGGGTTTGGAGTTGTTCGATCCGTGGCGCGGGGAACCGGCCTTGTTGAAACCGGGCGACCGGCTGCGTTTCGTCCCAGGGGGCGTGGTGATGCCAAAACGATTCCGTCAGGAAACCGAAACCGATGCGGAGCGCGCCATTGAGGTGATCGAATCCGGGATGATGACGACGGTGCAGGATTGCGGGCGGCCCGGGTTCCAGCACATCGGGGTCACGCCCGGGGGGGCCGCCGATCCGGTGATGGCGATGGTCGCGAACCTGCTGGTCGGCAATCCACCCGATGCGGCGCTGCTTGAATGCGCGATGCATGGCCCCGTGCTGCGGGTGCCCGCCGGCGCGTGCGTGGCATGGACCGGCTGGAACGATCCATCCTCCGGGCGCCCCCATATTCCAACAGAAAACCCGGTGATCGACCTGCGCGGCCGCATGAGCGCGCCGCATGGATACGTTGCCATCGCCGGAGGCATCGACGTGCCGCGGGTGCTGGGCAGCCGGGCCACCGACCTGCGGGCCGGTTTCGGCGGTTGGCACGGACGGGCGCTGCGGGCGGGAGATCGGTTGCCGGTGGCTTGCGCGACGATGGATGCCGCGTCCGGCGCATGGCGCGTCGGCTGGCCCACCGCCGTGAAACCCGGGGCCACGCTCGAGTTGCGGTTTCTTCCGGGCGTGCAGGCGGCTTGGTTCGATGACGAATCATTGGAGCGGTTCCGCTGCTCGATCTATCGGACCACATCGATGAGCGACCGCGCCGGCGCGCGGCTCGCCGGGCCGGAGTTGACACTTTGTGAAACGCGCGAAATGGCCTCCCAGCCGGTGTGCGCGGGATCGGTGCAGGTGCCTCCGGACGGCAGGCCGATCGTGCTGCTGGGCGAGCGCCAGACCATCGGCGGCTATCCGCAGATCGGCCATGTGATCTCCGCCGACCTGCCGCTACTGGCGCGCGCGTGGCCCGGCACGAACCTCCGTTTCCGTGAGGTCTCGCTTGATGAAGCCCGCGCCGCATGGCGGGACATGCAACGCGGGATCGCCATGCTGCAAACCGGCCTGCAGCTGCGCCGGTGAAATCCTCACTCCTTGCCGAACATCGCCTTCATGTCGCCGAAAAAGGCGGCGAGGTCGTCCTCGGTGGCCACGGCGCTCATGATGTCGTCATAACTCGTGTGATCGATGAACTCGTCGTCGAGTTCGCCGATGAAACTGCTCGGCTGGCAGCCGGTCTGCTGGCCCCATTTGATGCGCGACGAGCAATAGGTCATCGTCAACTGGTCCTGCGCGCGGGTGATGCCGACGTATAACAAGCGCCGTTCCTCGTCCTTGGTGCCTTCCGCGACGCTGCGGCTGTGCGGCAGGAAGCCTTCCTCCAGGCCGACGAGAAACACCACGGGAAACTCCAGCCCTTTCGAGGCATGCAGGGTGATGAGCGTGGCTCCTTGTTTCTTCTCGAGGTCGTCGTCCTCGCGGTCGGAGGCGAGCGCGGTGTCGTCGAGGAACGACTGGAGTTTTTTCCCCTTGGCGGAGTGGGCGCGCAGGCTGTCGAGCACCATCTGGATGCCCTCGCCGCGCTGCTGGCGTTCGTTCTCGGTCTTGCACGCGCGCTCGATCCACTGGCGGTATTCGATTTCCGTGAGCAGGGCGCCGAGCACGTCGGCCGGGTTGTCCCCGCCGATGTCGATGCGGTTTTTCGCGCCGGCGATGAGCGCGACGAAGGCCTCGATGGCATGGCGCGTCTTGGTCCCGAGCGTCGAGGTGAACGCGGGGTCGCAGAGTGCTTGCCAGACCGACTCGTGGTGTTCGCGGCTCCAATCGGTGGCAAGGACAGCAGTGGCCTGGCCGATGCCGCGGTTGGGCGCGTTGAGAATGCGGAGCAGCGGCACGTCGGTGTCCGGCGCGGCGAGAAGCTGCGCGTAGGCGAGCACGTCGCGCACCTCGCGGCGGTCGTAGAAACTCTGCGCGCCGATCATGCGATAGGGGATCTTGCGCTCGCGCAGCGCGAGTTCGAGCTTGCGGCTCTGGCTGTTGGTGCGGAACAGCACCGCGAAGTCCTCCCACTGGCGGCGCGACGAGCCCTTGGCGGCGAGGATTTCCTCGGCGATGAATTCCGCCTCCTCGTCATCGCCGGGCATGGCGACGATGCGCACATGGTCGCCGCCCTTGCGGGTGCTGCGCAGCACCTTCTCGCGCCGCCCGCGGTTGTGGCGGATCAGGCTGTTGGCGGTGTGCAGCACGGCGTGCGTCGAGCGGTAGTTTTCCTCCAGCCGGATGATCTTCGGGTCCGGGAAAAAGCGCTCGAATTCCAGGATGTTCGCGCTTTCCGCGCCGCGCCAGCCGTAGATCGACTGGTCGTCGTCGCCGACCACGCAGACGTGGTATGGCGGGCCGACGAGCTGCTGGAGCAGTTTCATCTGCAGCGCGTTGGTGTCCTGGAACTCGTCCACCGTCACCCGCGTGAAGCGCTGGCGGAAATGATCGCGCACGTCGTCGTGTTCGCGCAGCACCTTCTCGCCGAGCAGCAGCAGGTCGTCGAAGTCCACGGCGTTTTGCGCGCGCAGCTCGTTCTGATAGGCGACCGCGAGGTGGGCGAAGAAATCGTCCTCGAGGTCCGCGGGATCGAGGCCCTTGTTCTTCGCTCCGGAGATCGCGGACAGCACGGTTTCCGCCTTCACTTTTTCCTCGCTGCCGCCCTTTCTGACGAGCAGTTGTTTCATCAGGCCGACCTGGTCGGAATACGAGCAGATCGAGAAGTTCTTCTTGTAGCCGAGCTTGTCGATGCCGCCGCGGAGCAACCGGACGCAAAGCGAGTGGAAGGTGCAGACGGTCATTTCGCCGGCGGCCTTCTTGCTGACCATGCCGCCGATGCGTTCGCGCATCTCGTTGGCGGCCTTGTTGGTGAAGGTGACGGCGAGGATTTCCCCGGGCGGGACTTTGCGCTCCAGCATGTGGACGATGCGGCAGGTCACGGTGCGCGTCTTGCCGGTGCCCGCGCCGGCGAGAATCAGGACCGGGCCGTCCAGCGCGCCCACGGCCTGGCGCTGCGCGGAGTTCAGGGAGTCGAAGGAAAAACGATCGGCCATCGGCACGCGGAATCAAGCGACCCGCCCGCCGGCTGGCGAGAAAGAATCGCCCGCCGGCAGGAAATCGCCGCATGGCCGGGTGTGGGCACGGAAATCTCCTCAACCTTGCAAAGTGCGCAGCGCGCCGCGCAGCAGGGTTTCCACACTTGCGGCGGGCTCTGCCTCGAGCACGGCGCGCACCGCTTTGCGGGCGTCCACCTGCTTGTAGCCGAGGGCGATGAGCCCCAGCTCGGCATCGGCGGCGGCCGGGCTCACCGCACCGGCGGCGGCGTCCTGCCAGGTATCGGTGACGCCGACCTTGTCCTTGAGTTCGAGCACGATGCGCTCGGCGGTTTTTTTCCCGAGGCCCTTGATGCGCGAGAGTTCGGCGGTGTTGCCGGCGACCACGCAGTTCTTGAACCGCGTGACGGGCATGCCGCTGAGCACCGCCATGGCGATGGCCGGGCCGATGCCGCTGACGCGGTCGATGAGCATCAGGAACACGTCGCGTTCCTCCTCGGTGGCGAAGCCGTAGAGCGTGTGCGCCGTTTCGCGGATGTGCAGGTGGGTGCGCAGGTCCACGGCCACGCCTTCGGCGGGATTGAGGCGGTCGAAGGTGGAAATGGGCACGATCACCTCGTAGCCCACGCCCTGCACGTCCACCACCAGGCGGTTGGGGTAGGCCTCGATCACTTTGCCGCGCAGCCGGGCGATCATCGTGCGGCCAGCTTGGCCTTGGCGGCGCGCGGGTCAACCACGCATCGGCGGGAATTCACACCGGCACGCCGCCGTGGA
>JBMTCD010000079.1:0-14583 GCA_049430545.1 Luteolibacter sp. | reverse complement strand
TGGCATCGCGGTTCGTATCGCGCGGGTAGAGCGGCTGGCGCTCGTAGGAGGATGCCTCGGAGGCGGCGAGGTCGAACTCTTCCTTGGCGGCATCATAGCGGGAAGCGCCATTCATCCCGAACACCGCCAAGCCGATGACACCGACCATGGTGATGCCACTCAGGGTGACGAGAAACTTGTTGTCTTTGATCCAAGTCATTTCGGTTGGAGAAAAATCGTGGGTGATGGGGTGGCGGATGGTGGATTACCTGGCGGCCACCTTGCGGGCCAGCGGCAGGGTGATTTCAAATGGCAGGCCGAACTCGCCCGGGGCACCGGAAGAGGTGATGGTGAGGATCTGTTCGTCGCTCAGGATGACGGGCTCTGATTTCGCGGCATTGCGGGCGGGCCGCGCATCGGCTGGCGCAGGCGGCTCGGCGGTGAAGCGGAAACTGGTGGATTTTTCGCGGAGGTTCTTGAGGAGTTCCGAGACCACGTTCTGGCTGCGCGGGTTTTCCCGCCAGAAGCCTTTGATGCGGATGGCATTGGAGATCGGCGGCTGGTCGCCCTGCGGGCTTAGCAACGAGCTGGTGCCGTAATTGGCGCTGGCAAAATCCGACTTCACCAGCGGCTTGCCCTGGCCGGCCTTGGCGGGTTGGTTTTTCTGGGCCTCCGGCTGGAGCGGATTGTAATCCATCAAGGGCTCGAAATCGGTGATCCAGACGGCATCGCTGGCGAAGGCATTGCGCAATTCGTTGATCAGGTCCATCCAATAGGCGTGGTCTTGCTCGACCGAGACGTAGGCCCCGGCGATCTTGCGCAGTTCGGCCTCGCGTTTGAGCAAGCCATCGATCTGGGTCTTCACCGGGGCCAGGGTATCGCGCTGCTCCACCATGGTGCGTGCGGCTTCCGCGGCATTGGCGGCGGCGAGATTCTGGAACGCGGCCCAAGCGGTGGTGCCGCCGAGCAGGACGGCGGCTGCGGCGATCAGCAGCGGCTTGCGGCGGTCTGCCGCGCGGGCTTGTTCGACGACGGCCGGAACCAGGTCGATGTTGATTTCGGATTTGCCGATGCCACGCAGGCCGAGGCCGACGAGTTCGCCCATCAGGTGGCCATCGCGCTGGATGAGCGTGGGATCGATGCCCTTGCCGACCGCGAGGTTGCGCACCGGATTGAAGTATTCGACCGGCAGGTTGAGCTTTTCGTTGAAGAACTCGAGGGTGTAAGGGAGGTTCGCTCCTCCGCCGGCGAGCAGGACGCGGCGTGGAGCGCTTCCGCCATGCTGGCTGCGGTAATAGTTGGTGGTGCGGGCGATTTCCGCGGGCAGGCGTGTGAGCGCGTTGCGGATGACCATGGCCAACGCGGCGAGGGCCTCCTCGAGTTGTTCCGTGTGGCCGCCTCCGAGCGCCACCAAGCCGTTGGAAATCTTCTGGTGTTCGGCCTCGGCGAAGGAAACGTTGTATTCCTTGGCAATGGCGGCGGTGATGGCGGCTCCCCCGATGGGGATGCTGCGGGTGAAGAAACGGCTGCCCTCGATATAGAGAAGATTGCTGGTCTTGGCACCGATGTCGATGAGCAGCACGGGATCTTCGAGCTTGCCGTAAGTGGAACGAAAGGCGTTGTAGAGCGCCATCGGGGCGATGTCCACCTCGGCAGTGCCAAGGCCGGAATCATTGACGGCCGCGTTGATTTCATCGAGCGAATCGCTTTTGATGGCCACCAGCACCACTTCCTTTTCGGCCGCGCCATCGATCAGCTCATAATCCCAAACCACCTCGTGCAATGGGAAGGGCACATGCTGCTGTGCCTCAAAGGTGACGAGTTGCTCGATATTGTCATCCTGCAACGCCGGCAGTTTCACAAAACGAGTGAATACCGCCTGTCCCGAGATCGCGTAGCGCGCCTTGACCTTGCCGACCTTGAGGCGGCTGGCGAGGTCGTTGATGGCGACCCGGGTCTGGGAAATCCGCGAGGCCTCCATCGCGGGGTCCGAAGTGATCGTTTCGGAGTCGTAGGCTTTCAGGAGCAGGCCGCCGCTCTTCGATTGCTCGAAGACGGCCATGCTGATGCGTTGGGAACCGATGTTGATTGCGACGCTCGTCGGGGTCTCGGCCATGGTTGGGTGATTGAAAATGATGAAATGGAAGGGGTCTGCCGGAGCTCAGCGGTTGATGCTAGGGTCGAGAACTTCGGCGTAGCGGTCCCACCACATATGGGCAAAGGGTGTCTCAAGCTTGTTGAGCAAGGGGACCACATTGGTGCGGGAAATCTTGTCCGAGGCGGCGTTCCACCAACCTGGCTGGAATTTGGTGGTGTCCTCGGCGACTTTCACACCGTTGATGAGAATTTCGAAGCCCACGGCCTCGACCGAGCGTTTTCCGGCGCGGTCAACGCCGGTGAGGCGCTTGAGTGAGGCCGGCGAGAGGTAGACCGAACAGTAAACCTCTTCCTCAAGTGGAACGTTGACGTATTCGATATCCCGGGTCAGGAGCAGCATTTGACCGGAACGTTCGGGGTTTTTCACCGCCACATACCATTTCACGGTGAGGCGGTCGCAAGTCATGGACTTCGGCTGCGGCCTCATGGAGACGTTGATCTTGGTTTCGATCTCCAGCCACTCCTTGGGTTTGAAGGCTTTCGGCTTGCCGCCGGAGAATTGCGGCGACTCGATGTCGTCGAAGGCCGGTTTGTCGGCGACGACCTTGGAAGTCTGGGCGGAGGCACCGGCGGTGAAGAAGCACGAGACCAGGGCGAAAGAACCAATGGAAAGAAGTTGGCGAAGTGATGCGTTCATTTCGGACAGGGTTGCTTTGAGGGAAACTAGGAGATCGCGTTTCGGGTTGGCCAGAGAAAATCCCGGAATGACCGATTTTTTTGCGGCGGCGGAATTCATTCGAATCTTGACATGGATGGACCGTTGACGCTTGCCCGCCTGCGGCCCTTGATTCAGCAATGTTTCGAATGCAATTCCCCATGGCATCCGGCAGTCCGTTGGTGGTCGGCAGTTTCGGCAGCCGGTCCGATTTGCTCGCCACCACGGCGGATGCCGCATCCGGGCAATGCGATGTGGTGGAGATCCGGCTGGATCTCATGGAGGACGCGCTCCAGCCGGAGCAACCCGCGCCATGGCGGCATCTGCGTGGACTGCCGTTGCTGTTCACCGCCCGCCGCGGCGACGAAGGCGGTCACGGCGCGCTGGATGCACCCACGCGCGTGAGGCTGTTGGAAAGGACGCTCGACGATGCAGCCTGCATCGATTTGGAAGTCGCCTCCATTCCAGAGGCCGGCGGGTTGATCGAAAAGGCCCACGCAACAAAACTGCCATGGATCGCCTCGTTTCACGACTTTGGAAAACTTCCGGAAAGTTCCGTGCTCGAATCGAAAGCGGAGCTTGCGCGCGAGGCGGGTGCCGCGGTGTTCAAGCTGGCGGCGCGGCTCCACTCGCCCGGCGATCTGGCGCGGCTGGCGGAATTCCAAGCCGCGGATCACGGCATCCCCGTGGCCACCATGGGCATGGGACGGCTGGCACCTGTCTCGCGCCTGCTCTGCGCCCAATGCGGCAGTGTATTGAATTACGGATATCTCGGTTCCGAGCCGACCGCGCCCGGCCAGTGGAGCGCGGCCATGCTGCGCCAGGCGATCGCGCACCTGGCCCCCTTGCCGTGATGAGGTCCGGCCTGCGGCCGCCATCACTTCTCCGGAGCGGCCGGCACGATCAAGGTGGGCACCGCGGCCTTGCGGACCATTCCCT
Organism: Luteolibacter sp.; assembly: GCA_049430545.1. GTDB lineage: Bacteria > Verrucomicrobiota > Verrucomicrobiia > Verrucomicrobiales > Akkermansiaceae > Luteolibacter. Next base: position 10,853 of record JBMTCD010000079.1, on the reverse strand, counting down.
CCGCCACGCTGCCTAACAATAGAGAGGCGATCGCCCCGTGCCCGTGGGAGCCCAGCACCACGAAATCGGCACCGATTTCCTTGATGTAATCCAGCAGGGCGTGCAGCGGGCTGCCCTCGGCCACCTGGCTGGTGGCGTCCGGCAGTCCGGCCTTCACTTGCGCGTGCAGCTCGTCCAACTTGGCCACCGCGCGCCGCTTGGCCTCTTCCTGGTAGGCGTGCAGTGCCGGAAACTCGTCCGGGGTGAATCCGTAGGCGGTGTAGCTGGGCTCTGGCTCCACGACGTGGAACAAACACAACTTGGCCGAAAATGCCCGGGCAATCTGGCAGGCCATGTCCAACACGCCGGGCGTGGCGTTGGAAAAATCAACGGCAACAACGATGGTTTTCATGACAACTTCATACAACCACGTCATTCCTCGGAATGCAACGTCAATCGAGACCCGCGGCGAATCGCCGGAAAGACGCTTTTAGCCCGCGGCACGTTCTTTTCCACTGGCCATGCCGCCCGCTGCCACCCACATTGCGGCCGTCGATCCGCCCGTCCGCGATCCTCAATCCAATCCATACCCGCCATGCTCTCCGAACACCACGACATCAACCACGAGTTTCCCGAATACCACCGCCGCATCGAAGCATTGCGCGCCAGTGATCCGCAGTTCGATGCACTGGTGGCGAAACACGATTACCTCGATGACGAAATCCGCCAGCTCGAGGAGCGGCAGTCGCCGATTTCGGATGCCGAAATCGAGAAATTGAAGTTCGAGCGCGCATCGCTCAAGGACCTCATTTATCAAGCACTGCGCGAGGCCGGGACCGAAGCTTTGTTGGCTCCGGCCTGTTCCGGGATGCCACCGGCGGCCTGGAACAGGCCGGGATAATCGCAGCGATGCCTGCCCCGTTTGGTGATGCATTCCGCAGCGATATGCCTGGGCACCGTCCAAACTGCCTACGCTGTGGCGCAGCTATCGGCATCGCCGCCGGAACATGGAGGCACACAGGATCCATACAGGCATGGGCGAGCTGGTGCAACGACGATGGCAAGGTCCTCGCCAGTAAGCTTTGCGTGACTTGCAGCGATTCGGAGATGCTGCTGCGCCAGTGGATGAATCGTTTCTGAAGCATGCCCGATCTCTCCCTTGAACTCACGATTCATGCCCGCGGCTTCCGGCGTGTCGCCGGCGTGGACGAGGCAGGCCGCGGACCGCTGGCCGGACCTGTGGCCGCCGCTGCAGTCATATTGCCGCCGGATTACCGCTGCCCGGGCCTCGACGATTCGAAAAAACTCTCCGCCGCGAAACGCGGGCGACTCTATCACTGTCTCACCACCGATCCCCGGGTGGCTTGGGCGGCCGCCACTGCGGACTGCACGGAAATCGACCGCCTCAACATCCTGCGGGCCACCCATCTGGCCATGCGCCGCGCCGTGGAGGCACTGGTTCCACCACCAGACCACTGCCTGATCGACGGCTTGCCGGTCCCCTGCTTCCCCCTGCCCCATGACGCGGTGGTCAAAGGCGATGGCACATCGCTCTCCATCGCCGCGGCCAGCGTCATCGCCAAGGTCACACGCGACCGGCTCATGTTGGAAATCGACCGCGAGTTTCCGCAATTCGGCTTTTCCCGGCATCAGGGATATGGCACCAAGGAACACCTTGAAGCCCTGCGGATACACGGCCCTTGCCGCCATCATCGTCGCTCGTTTCAGCCGGTGTCTCAACTCACCCTGCCGCTTGACGGCGAGTGACGGCAACCCGCACGACCGCGCATGGATCGGCCGCTACGGGGAAAAAACCGCCGTCCATTTCCTGCGCGCCCGGGGCTGCCGCATCCTCGCCCGCAACTTCAAGGGCCCGCGCGGCGGCGAGGTGGACATCGTCGCCCGCCACGACAAACTGCTGCTCTTCGTCGAGGTGAAAACCCGGCGCGGCAACCCGCACGTGCGCCCTCTCGATGCGGTGGACAAAGCGAAGCGCCAACTCATCGAGCGCGGCGCCAACGCCTGGCTCAAACGCCTTGGCAGGCGCGACCTGCCATGGCGCTTCGACGTGGTGGAAGTCTGGCTCGCCGATGGCGAAAAACCGCGCGTCAACCACGTCCGCGACGCATTCTGACAAACCCGTGAACTCGCTTGCCAGCCGGGTGGAGGACGCGCACATTGCGCGGACATTCGCATGGAAGCTCGTGGAGCACCGATGGCATGGCTGGAGCGGCGGGACGGCAGCGTGCTGTTGGGATACGGCCCGTTCACCGCAAGTGCCACGCCGCCTGCGGATGGAGTCGCTTTCCACCTCAGCGATTTCGCGTTGCGACAACCCGATCCATGGCGGGTGCCGGCCCGCTGGGAACGGGTGGCTGCGGCGGATTTCCCCATCCGCTTGCCGGCCGGCCCGGTGCCGGATTGCGAATTCCGCACGCCGGATGCCACTCCCTTTTCCGAAGTGTTCCAGGAAGTGATGGGCTGCATCCACGCCGGGCTCTTCGAAAAAACCGTGCCCGTCGTCACCGAGGAGGGACGCTCGCCGATCCCGCCGGAGCGCTTCATCCCGCATGCCATGGCCAGCCACCGGCCGCCGCTCATGTCCTACGGCTGGGTGGACCATGGGCGCGGCTTCGCGGGTGCCACCCCCGAGCTGCTGTTCTCACTCTGCAATGGCCTGCTGGAAACCATGGCGCTGGCCGGAACCGCACGCAGCGAGGACCGCGACGTCTTCGCCGTGGACGAAAAGGAAATCCGCGAGCACGAATACGTTGCCCAATCGCTGATGGCCAAACTCGTCGATCTCGGCACCCCCGTCCGCTCCCCGCGGGAAATCCTCGACCTGGCAAACATCGTCCATTTCCTCAGCCCGATCCGGATGGAACTCTCAGCTGCCGCCACTCCGCCGGATTTGATCAAACGCCTGCACCCCACGCCCGCGCTCGGCCCGTTGCCACGCAACGAAACCACCATGCGCAAGCTCCTCGAATGGCGCCAGCGCCTCGGCTGCCCCGAGGAATTCGGCGCGCCATTCGGCGTGCTGGACCATGGCCGCTTCGATGCCGTGGTCGCCATTCGCGGCATCTGGTGGCGGCAAAACTCCATCCGCGTCCCCTCCGGATGCGGCATCATCGAGGCCAGCAGACTCGTCAATGAGTGGCGGGAACTGCGCCTCAAGCGCGAAGCGGTGAAAGAACCGTTGCGTTGCCGACGCATGGGCGGTTGACCGGATACAAGCCCGGCCTATACTCATCCCATCCCTCCCCTCAAACACCGCGAGCCATACAGACCAACAGCCACCGTGGACAGCTCTCTGACAGTCGGAAATTTCGAGGACTTCAGCTGGATCCGATTACAAGGCAAGGGTTCCTTCCTCAACAGCCCGGCACTCAAGGCGTATTGCGACAGCCGCATGGCCGCCGGTGACCGCATCCTGGTGGTGGATCTCGCCGCCTGCTCCGGCATGGACTCCACATTCATGGGCACGCTCGCGGGCACCGCCGCCCGCCTCTCCTCCGTCGAGGGCGGCCGCCTGCACATCGCCGAGCCCGGCGAACGCAACCGCAAGTCGCTCGAAGACCTGGGGCTCGATTTCCTCATGGACATCGATCCGCCTATGGCACCGTGGCGCGGCTCTCTGGAAAGGATCCACAGCCAGCTCGAGCCGCTGCGCCAGCAACCCGATCCCGGGCGGCTGCAAATCACCCGCCACGTCCTCGAGGCCCACCAGACCCTTTCCGGCATCAACCCGAAGAACGCCAGCAGCTTCGCCGGCGTGGTCGGCTCGCTCCAGGACGAGCTTTCGAAAAAAGAGAGGCTGGCAAAAAACGGCGGAAGCGCGTAAGGAAGCGGCCAGCCATCCTGCCGCAGATGCCGCCATTCATCCTCCAGCCCGATCCCACGCTCATCGGGCTCATCGCCTCGCTCGCGCTGATCTCCGCATTGCTCCTGGCCCTCCAGAACCAACGGCGAAGGAACAGGCGCATCCGCAGCCGCTTCAACGAATTCGAGGGCGAGGAACAACGCATGTTCTCGTTCCTCCACGATCTCGGTGAAGCCATCGAGAACGAGCCATCTCCCGCCGTGCTCTCGCGCATCATCGTGGACGGCATCGACAAGGTCGTGAAAGCGCGCGGCGGCGCCGTTTATTTCCTGGGCGACAACAAATCGTATCTCCATCCATCCTACATCTCGAATGATTGCCCGCCGCTCATCGGCAACCCGGTGCAGGTCCGCAAAAAAGCCGCACGCGACCCCAAGGCGCTCGAAAGCCACCTGCGGCTGGCCCGCGTGGCCATCGACGAGGGCATCATCGGCCATTGCCTGGCCGTCGGCGAGGCGATCCATGTGAGCGATGTGAAAAGCCATCCATCCTTCCGGGACGCCTTCACCGGCTACAGCGACGACGTCTCCGCGCTGCTCGCCCCGCTGCGTCACGCCGGCAAGGATCTCGGCGTGCTCATCGTCGCCCGGCGCCATCAGGACGGCGGCTTCAGTCACAACGATTTCGCCGTCTTCCGCTCCGCCGCCGAACAATCGTCCTTCGCCATCGGCAACGCAAGGGTCCACCGGCAGGCGCACGAGATGCGCCTCATCGAGAGCGAACTCCAGAATGCCCGCGAGGTTCAGCGCGTGCTTCTCCCACAAGGCGAGCCGGTGGTGCCGGGCTTCCGCATCAGCGGCACCAACCTGCCAGCCCGCATCATCAGTGGCGATTACTTCGATTACATCGATCTCGGCAACCAACAACACGGCATCGCCATCGCCGATGTCTCCGGCAAGGGCGTCGCGGCCGGACTGCTCATGGCCATGTGCCGCAGCGTCCTCCGCTCGGTCGCGCCCGCCCGCCAATCCCCCACCGAGGTGCTTGCGGCCGTCAACCGCCTGCTCTATCCGGATATCCGCGAGGACATGTTCATCAGCATGGCTTATGGCATTTTGGATACCACCGACGGCAGCCTCATTCTGGCCCGCGCCGGTCACGACCCGGCATTGCTTTTCCGCAAGGAAACCGGCTGCGTGGAAACCCTCCGGTCACCCGGCCTCGCCTTGGGCGTGGATGCCGGCCCGGTTTTTGAACGCGTCACCCGAGACCTGCGGATCGAACTCTTCCCCGGCGATTGCGTGCTCTTCTACACCGATGGCGTCCGTGAAGCCGCCAACCAGGAAGACGAGGAGTTCGGCATGGAGCGCATGGCGGAAACCTTCCGCCTGGCAGCCCCCATGGGCGCGGAAGCCGTGGTCATCAGACTGCAGGACGACCTTATCCATTTCACGGGCAGTCGCCCGAATCTGGACGATGTCACCCTTGTTGCCATCGAGCGCAAAAGAAACGCCTGATCGCGCCCGCCCGCCCGGTGCGGAATAATCCTCCTTGTCGGAAACTGCTCCTCCAGCTCATCGAAGGTGTAGCGGAGGTGGTCGTGGTAACCCCAGCCGATCCCAGAGGTGGAATCAACGAGCTTCTCCAGCCGGGGCGAAATCTCGGCCCATGTTGCGGGGCAGGAGCGCGCGACGGCCGAATATGGCCTCGCGCTGCAGGCTTGCTGGCCAAGGCTATCCCCCCTTTGTCCGCGTGGAGTGAAGGCTGCAAACTGGCGGAGCCAAGGCAGATCGTGACCAGCAGGAACAACAAGGAGCGCGAGCATTTCATGGTATTCACTGGGGAGAGCCGCGTTTGGCTTCATTCGCCGCGAGTTCCCCGAGGATTTTCCCGGCGATCTGTTCGGCCATTTTCGCGTAAACCGCGCCGGAGAAGTGGACATCATTGCCTTTCTTCCATTCGGCATAGCCATCCCAGCCGGTCACCACGCCGTGGAGGTCGTTGACCGGGATGCCATGCTTCTTCATCACCTTCCCGGCGGCGACATTGTAGATCAGTTCGTCGCCCTCGGGCATATCGGAGGCATTGGCGGGGATCGGAGTGATATTCGCCCAGATCACCCTGGCGCCGTTTTTCTTCAGCAAGCCCACGATCTTCTCCAAATCCTTGGCGTATTGATCTACGGGATTGTGCCAGGCCCCTCTTCGGCCGCGAAAGATGTCGTTCAGCCCGAAGTTGAAATGAATCACATCGTATTTGTTTTCCGCCAGATGTTCGGCAAACCGGTCAAGATCCGCAATGCAGGCCTTGGCGCTACCAAAGTCCAGGGCCTTGGCTTTCCCATTGGAGTGCCAGAAGGCCGCCTCGTTGATCCTGTAGGTCGCCACCGCCCCCAGTTTCACCATCTCCGCCTTCCCTTTCATGAGTTCGGTCAAGGCGCTGCTATAGCCACCTGAGATCGAGTCCCCGAAGTAGAGCACCTTGGGGAGTGCCTGCGCCTTCGCATGTTTGATGATGAATTCCGCCATTTCCCCGTCTTCGAAAAATCCGGTCCAGTAGTTGTGTCCCTGGCCCTCGAACATGGTGACGGTCATATCGCCGCCGAGCGCCTTGTAGCGCTCCTCCACGAGGAAGGTGTTGTCTTTGGGCGGCACCAGCGTGTCGATGTCCCCGGTGTTGTGATAGATCGGCACCTTCGCCTTGGCCAGCGCGGCCAGACGGTCGATCGGATTGTGGTTCTTGAGCTCCCTGGCCATCTGCTCTTCCGGCATTCCATACTTCTGAGCGGCGGATTTCAGGCCCGGATAACTCTCCAGATTGCAGACCGGATAGATGCCCGCGAGGCAGGCGATCGAATTGGGATTCTCGGCGGCCCAGTTGTACATCTGCGTGCCGCCGTAACTGCGCGCCAGCATGGAAACTTTGCTGGTCAATCCGTGTTTCGCGGTGAGTTCCTCGTAGAAGGCGGTCTGGATCTTGCGGCCGGCCAGCGTTCCGAAATCCCCCTTCAGGTCGATGCCGGCAACGGCGATACCATGATCGAGGCATGTCTTCATCATCCACTGCTCAAGTTTTCCGGGCAGCTTGTAGTCGGACGGACAATACCAGAGCCACGGGGTCTTCTGCCCGGCTTCCGCGCTCTCGGGCAGCGCCAGGTAGCCGTCATGGCCCGCCACCTGCAGGAACTTTGAGTTGGGCGGGAAAACCTTCCCCGTTCCCTGCTGGCTGCTGAGGCCGGAGTCGGTTTCCGCCGCAGGCACCCCCTGGGCGAACAAGGAGCATGGAGAGCCTGGGCAGAACGCCCAGACAAACAAGATATACCATATGATTTTCATGGATGCTTTTCCTTCCTTTGCGACACTCAAAGCAGCACCGGCGTCATTTGTCCGGTGCCGGCCCAAAGCGAGAGTATTTGCGCTCGTGCCGCCGCGTCGATGATTTGAATGATTCCTTTCAAGACTATTGCATGTCCAGCTCCCTGAGTGGCTCCGGCATTTTCATCTGTTCCAACCAGATGCTCATGTGCCCGCGGGGATCCGCCGCCACCGTGCCCAGCGCCACGGTGCCTTCCTTGACAGGTTTCAGCTTCGTGTAGTCGGCCTCGGCATCGAAGGCGCCCGGGTAGACCGCGGCCTTCGCCCCCTGGACTTCTCCTGCGGCATACTGGAACACCCGGTGCGGCAGAATGGCGGACGGTCCCACCGGCATCTTGCAGGGCATGACGCTCGGGTCGGCCGAGAGGTAAATGCTCGAGTAAACCGGCGCTGACCCCGTCACACGTCCGAAGCCCACCATGTTGGACTGGCCGGACAGGATGTAGACCTTCACCGGCTTGTCCTTGTTCGGGGGCGCGGAGTCGGGTTGGGGGAGTTGGGTGGGGACCGGCGCTGCTGAAGCTGGCCAGAAAAATACCACAAATACCCAACCACCCAGGTATCCAAGAAAATCCAAATTTCGAATCCCTAAAACTGCGCCGTGCCGATGTGTTTTTCATGTTCATATTTTTCACTTTGACGTATTCCCTATTGCTTGGAGCTTCCTGCTTCGTCATTCCTTGGGTGTTCGGGTAATTGGGTGTTCGGGTGTTTTATTCACTTCATTTCCGCTTCATCGCGTGCTGCGGACTCTTGCGCTCGTTGCCGTGCTTCTGGTGGGAGCGACCGGACTCGATGGAGAAGAACGCCGAGGTCGAGGAAAATTGCCTCAGCGCGATCCCATCGACCTGGAATTGATCATTTCTTCTCGTCTCCGGGAGGGATCACGCCGATCTCGGCGAGCCACTTGAGGCATTCACCCGGCCACTCCGCCGAGTCGGTCCCCGGGCGCCCCATCGCGTAAGCGTGCCTGCCCTGCTCGTAGCCCAGCAGCTTGCTCTTGACGCCGTTCTTCAGTAGTGACTCGTAGAATAGCTCGCTGTTTTTGAACGTGACCTCGTTGTCGTCCTTCGAGTGCACCAGCAGGGTCGGCGGCGTCTGCTTGTTGACCTGCGTGTGGGTGTTCATGAGGTCGAGCACCTCCTCGCTGGGCTCGGGGCCCACGAGGTTCCGGCTCGAACCCATGTGCGCATGCGGCGGACTCACGGCGATCACCGGGTAGATCAGCACGGAAAAGTCCGGCCGACTGCTCACCCGCTCGACGGGGTCTTCCGATTTGGGGTCACCCGCCTTGTGAAGCACCGTCGCGGTCGAGGCCAAATGCCCGCCGGCGCTGAATCCCATCACGCCGATACGCTTGGGGTCGAGGTCCCACTTTTCGGCGTTGGCGCGGGTGACCTGCAGTGCGCGCTGCACATCCATCATCGGCACGGGATGCCGATAGGGCTGCAAACGGTAACGCAGCAGCACGGCGGTGATGCCGTTTTTCTGCAGCCACTTGGCAGCGGGGACGCCCTCAATCCCGGTGGCCACCGCGCCGTAGCCACCACCCGGGCAGACCACCACGGCAACCTTCGTGCGGTTCTCGCCCTTGGTATGATATACGTCGACCGTCGGCTCGTGGATGTCGAAGTGGAAGCCACCGCGGTAGCTCGTCTCCTTCACCGTCTCGCCCTCCTCTAAGATCGGCTCGCCGGGGGCTTTGCCGGGGTAGATCTTGAGCTCCTTGATGTCGGGGTCCTGAGCCTGGGCCAGAGCGGAAAGGGAGAAGGCCGCCAGCGCGATGCCGACAATGCGGGTCAGTCGGTTCGTTTTCATCATCGTTTGATGAGTGGGCTCTTGTCAGACCCGGTTCTACGGTTCCGCATCGAGGATCTTCTCAACAGGAATCCACATTTTACCGACCTCGATCAGCGTCTTGATGCTGTCCGGGTGGATGTCGCCCTTCTTGTAGGGGCCGACGTTGAGCAGAAAGTTCTTCTTGCGCCCGTTGGCAGTGATGATGTGGTGGACGATGCTTTTCGTATTCCGGCTTGGCCCTCCGGAATGGAACCACTTGGACTCCAGGCATCAGCACGTCACACAGGGCAGCTATCGGTATTCCTTCTGCCGTTCCTGGCAGTGCTTGAGTTCTGTCACCACAAGATCTAGATAGGGGCTGCCCTTTTTGCCCCAATCCCACCAGTTGCCACAGGCGAGCATGTTGTTGCCCAGGCTGCGGGCAAATGCCTGGGCCTCCTCAGCCGGCATGATGCGCGTGCCGAGGGCATCATTCCAGATGTAGAAAACTTCGGGATACTTGTCCACCAGCTCGGCAACCTGCTTCTTCTGGAATTCGATCTGCTGCTCCGGCGTGTTGGTGGCCGGTTCGTATGATAAAGGGACAGGTCTTTTTTTAATAATTCGCAGCCCGTGTGTTGGGCATGACCTCGGCAAGTTGAACGACAGCCGCGGCTTACTCAATCATATGGTCATCAAGATCACATTTGCGTTCCGCCATGATCGTTTTCTCCTGAGGCGATGTTCGATGTCAGCTCCGCTTGTTTTCCTTCATATTCAAGCAACGCCTCCGCGAAGCCCTTGCCGTTGCCGCATATGATTCTGCCGACCTCAGTTTTTCGGTGTCAGCATGAATTGCTTGAATGTCGCTCTGACCGGGCCGTGGAATTTGAGGATGTTGCTGCCAGCTCTGAGTTCGACCTCGACCGGTGCGGTTCTGCCCCAGATGCCAAGGGTATAGGGAAGGTCCATCTCCACCACGGTGCCGCCATTGGGTGTGGCAAATAGTTTTTGGTTGGGCTTGGGCGTCGCCAGTTCGGCTACTAGTTGATATTTACCGGCCTTCGGTGCCTCGAAAGAGTATTCAAAAATGTCGCCTTGCTTGGCGTAACGCGACATGTGCAGAACGGTTTCGTCAGCCTTGTTGTTGAGAAAAACGACCAGATCGGCCTGCCTTCCCCTATAGAGGACTCTCTTGCTCTCGGTCGGACTGCTGGAAGCGGCCGAAGGAATGGTGATGATGCCATTTGCATCGACGCTCGCCTTGCCCGTGGCGGCCGATCGTTCCTTCCTGGCGACGGTTGGAGCAGCCGAGGATTTCGCTTTCGGGGCATACAGTTGGGCGATGATGCGACGTTGCTCATGCAATCCCAAATCATTCCAGATTGTGGGTGGCACAATTTGCCCGGGTTTGAGTGGCGCCGGACCTGTGGTCTTGCCGCTCCAAGTGATGAGCCCGGGCTTCAACGACTCTCCCATCAAAGTGCCGATCCATTGGGCCCTCTTGACCTTCATGTAGGCGGTTTCCTCTTCGCGAGCTTGGCTGCTTGCAACAAAATTGACATCGGCACCGTAACCGCCGCCGCCAATACCCATTTTGGAATAAAATCCGCGATTTGACTTGCCAAATCCGCCACCCAGTACGGATTGCCATCCACTGGGATGCCAGAACGCGACGGTGGAGTGGCCGGGCTCCACCCGTTCTATGGCGGGCACGCCGAACGACTGGAGGATGAACCGGCAGAAAAACCCGCGGCGTCCGCAGATTCCACCGTTGGCGAGGATGTTCTGCATGAAGTGCTTGTCAGGAAGATCGTTGACCAAGCCGCCGCTGCCATACGCGATCTCGTGGTCAACCACAGCCACGAACACCATGCTGTCGTCGTCGTCCGGAATGC
>JBMTCD010000078.1:0-14631 GCA_049430545.1 Luteolibacter sp. | reverse complement strand
CGCCGGTTCCGGCTCTTCCTTTGCGTTTTCCCCTCCGGGCACGAACACCAGGCCCACGCCGTTGATGCAGTAACGCTTGTCCGTCGGCGTATCGAAACCCTCGCCCTCGAAGACATGGCCGAGGTGACCGTCGCACTTCGCGCAAACCACCTCCACCCGCTTCATCCCGAGGCTGATATCCAGCTTGGTTTTCACGTTTTCCGCGTTCGCCGGATCGTAGAACGACGGCCAGCCGCAGCCACTGTCGAACTTCTCCTTGGAGGAAAAAAGCAAGGCCCCGCAGCCGGCGCAGTGGTAGCTGCCCGCGCCCTGTTTCTTGAACTCCTTGTAAACCGCGCCATGCGGTCGCTCGGTTCCCGCCTGACGCAGGATCCGGTATTGTTCCGCGGTCAATTCCTGGCGCCACGCGGCATCCGACTTGACCACTTTCTCCACGGGCTCGGCGGGTGCTTTTTCACGGGTTTCCATGATCGTTTTTTTCTCTTCCGCGCCCAGACAGGCGGCCAGAAGCCATACCAGCGGAATCGTTGTCAGCAATCGACATTTCATAGGCAAGTCAGGTTCAGCACGCAACATCACCCGCCATGGCCAGGGATCAACCGGAAAAACCGCAAGCCTGACACCCAATTTCGCTTTCCCCTGATGTGCATCGTGGATGGCCGGCTGTGGTCCACCGCGGGCGACGGTGTGAGGATCTACGACACGGCGGGAAAAATGTTAGGAACGATCCCGGTGCCGGAGGTTCCCGCCAAGCTTTGCTTCGGCGGCAAGGACGGCAAAACCCTCTTCATCACCGCCCGCACCTCGCTCTACGCGGTCGATGCGAAGGTGGCCGGTCATTTCATCGACCGCTGAGCACCCCGCGCGTCCGCAGGTCTTGGCCGAGTTGGAGAAACTCCACCTCCTCCAGCCGCAGTGCCCGCGGCAAACCGGCCCCGGCGAGCGCGGGCGTGGGGCCGGCGCACAGCAGCGGCGCATGGTAAACCACCACCTCGTCCACCAGACCCGCCTCGAACAAGGCGGCGGAGAAGATCCCGCCCGCTTCCGTCATGCAACTGAGCACGCCTTGGTCGCTGGCCAGCCGCCGCAGGCTGTTTGCCAGGTCATGACGCGGGCGGACCAGCGTGCGCCCGCGCCATTCGTCGGTGAACAACGCACAATCCCGCGGCAACGATTCCGGCCGATCGGAAAACACCACCCGCCAGGGTTGCGGTCGCCCGTCCAGCAATTCCGGCACGCGGATCGTCAGCGCGGGCTTGTCGCGCCGCACGGTGGCACCGGTGGTGAGGATGGCATCCACTTCCGCGCGCAGCTTCTGGACATCGGCGCGCGCCACCTCGCCGGTGAGCCACTGGCCTTCGCCGGGCGGGCGGGTCAGGCGGCCATCGAGACTCATCGCGGTTTTCCAAATCACCCACGGCAGGCCGGTGGCACGGACCTTGAAAAACGGTCGCAAAAGTTTCTCCGCCTCATCGCGCAGCAGGCCGGATTCCACCGCGATCCCGGCGGCGGCCAGAATGGCATCGGCGCGTCCCGCATGGCCCGGATTCCGGTCCACGCAGGCGTAAACCACGCGCGCCACGCCGGCATCGATGAGCCCCTGCGTGCACGGCGGCGTGCGCCCGTGCGTGCTGCATGGCTCGAGTGTCACGTAAACCGTGGAGCCCTTCACGGCATCGGCTCCGTGCTTGGCAATCGCATCGGCCAGCGCCTCGCGCTCGGCATGCGGCAGGCCCGCGGCGCGGTGCCAGCCATGCCCCAACAAAACCCCGTTCTTTGCCACCACCGCACCCACCGGCGGGTTCGGCGCGGTTTTCCCCACGCCATGGCGTGCCTGCGCGAGCGCGGCACGCATGAAGTCGGTGTCGTCCATCGGGTTGCCGTATTTGGAATTGCGGAGTCGTTTTCCGCTCAAGGCGTGCCCGTCACGACCACCGTGATCTCGCGCCGGTGCGGATCGAAAACGTGTCTCCGTGCGCGCTCATTCGGTCTTGCCCCAGATTTTCTCCATCAACCCGAACGCAGCCGGGTCGTGCTGGCGCAGCTCGGCTCGCACGAACGGGTAGAAGTCGTTGTGATAGAGATAGGCCTCGGTGGACTCGGCGAAGTATTCCTTGTGGTCAGTGGTGGCGTAGTGCTTCACGATCTTGCCGGTGTGGAGCAGGGATTTTTCATAAATGCCCTTCTTCATCGCGTCTTGATAAGCCTTGATGATTTCTGGCTCCTCGAAACCCAGCACCTGGTCATGATAGGCGTGCGCCAGCTCGTGGAGGATCACCGCCGGATGCTTGAGCATTTGCTGGCGGGATAGCAGCTCGGTGGCCTGCGGGATGTGGACTTTTTTCACCAGCCGCGGGTCGTAACCGCGCTCGTTGAGCCAATCGACACCCGGATGGTATTGCATGTTGCCGAGCTCCGGATGCGAGTGCTCGATGAATATCTCCATTTTCTTCAAGTCCGCGAGCGGCTTGCCCTCGATGAGGATGTCAATGCGCTCGAGGTGATTGGCGAGCATGCCGAGCGCGCGGGCACCGAGTTCCCGGGCCTCGCCATCGACCAGCCGCTTGTCGGCGTGGACCGTCCAGCCGTGGAGATCGAGCTTCACGGTTTCCACCCAGCCGACTTTTCGCACAGGAGTGGAGGAATCATTTTCCGCAACGGCGGCGAAAAGGCCGGCTAGCAGCAGGCAGGGAGCAGCGAGTTTCTTGAGCATGGCGGGGAATGTAGCCGGCCCGTGCCAACCGACCAGCTTCTTTATTAGACGCCGCCATCATGCTCCCAAGCATTTTCCACGCTCCCGGAAGCGGAGCGCGGACTTCAGTCCGCCCGGGATAAGGTGCCGCAGGATCACGTGTCCGCTTGGCCAGCACAGCGACACCGGCGCACCCGTTTCGCCGCTGCTTGGCATATCACTTGAGGCGTATCGGCTCAAGGAGCCTGCAAACGGATCCCGCTCCTCGCGAGGGCATGGGCGAGAGCCTGTAGCATGGACAGCGCATGTGGCGTATCGCCATGAATACAGAGCGTCAGCGCCGGAACAGACAGCCAAGCGCCCTCCAAGGTCCGCACGCGCTGGGAACGGACGATTTCCAAGGCTTGAGATACCGCCTGGTTTGGATGAACTATGAGCGCGTCGGGCCGTTCACGCGGCACCAGGTTTCCCGAGACGCTGTAACGGCGGTCGGCGAAGGCCTCGGGGACACCAATGAGGCCGGACTCGGCGGCGGCGCGGGCGAATGCGCGGTCCGCCGGGGTATAGACGTGGCAACCGGGGAGCAGCCCGCCGATGGCAACAGCCAAGGTGTGGGCGAGTTCGGGGTTCTCGTTGGCCTGATGATAGAGCGCGCCGTGGAGCTTGACGTGGCGGACGGCGGCACCGGCTCGCTCCGCATGACGGATGAAGTGCTCAAGTTGACGGCTGACGGCCGCCCGGATTTGCTCCAATGGCAAGTCCAGCGCACGCCGCCCGAAATGCACAGGGTCCTCGTGCCCCGGGTGGGCACCAATCGCGACACCGCGCTCAAGGCAGGCATCCATGGCCGTGCGGATGCTGTGCTCGTCGCCGGCATGGCCCCCGCAGGCAATGTTCGCGGAGCTGGCATGGGCGATCAATGCGGCATCGTTCCCGCAACCTTCGCCCAGGTCCACGTTGAGATCGATGAATTGACCCTTCATTAAAACCGATCAGTTGGTTTTCATTTTCCAAGAATCGAATTCGGGCGGGATCGGCGCTTCAAGCTGGAGGCGCTGGCCGGTGATCGGATGGAGGAACGAGAGTTTCCAGGCATGGAGCATGAGGCGCTCGGGGAGGGAGGGATCTTTGGTCGGACGGCCGTAGATGGGATCGCCGACGATCGGGCAGCCTTTGTGGTGGAGGTGGACGCGGATCTGGTGGGTGCGGCCGGTGTGGAGGTGGCAAAGAATGAGCGCGGTGCGGGAGGCGGGGTCGGTGGCGAGCGTTTGGTAATCGGTGATGGCGGGTTTGCCAGCGGGAGGGTTGACGACCGCCATTTTCTGGCGGTTCACCGGGTGCCTGCCGATGTGGGTGAAAATGGTGTCCTGGGCGGGTTTGGGCGCGCCGTGGGTGACGGCGAGGTAGATTTTTTCCATGGAGCTGCGCGCGGCGAACTGGCTGGTGAGCGACTGGTGGGCCGCATCGGATTTGGCGACGACAAGGCAGCCGGAGGTGTCTTTGTCGAGACGATGGACGATGCCCGGGCGCTCGGCTCCGCCGATGCAGGAAAGCTTGCCGCGGCAGTGGTGGAGGAGGGCGTTGACCAGCGTGCCGTCGGGATTCCCGGGTGCGGGGTGGACGACGATGCCGGGTGGTTTGTCGATGACGATGATGTGATTGTCCTCGTGGAGCACGTCGAGCGGGATGTCCTGCGGCGCGTTTTCCAGCGGCACGGCCTCTGGCAGGGCGATGGTGGCGAGGTCGCCGGCTTTGACGGGGTCGCGCGGTTTGGCGGGCTGGCCGTTGAGCAGGATGAACTGCTCGCGGATGAGCGACTGGATGCGGGAGCGCGAGAGATCGGGAAGCGACGCGGCAAGCCAGGCGTCCAGGCGGTCGGCCGGGGCATCGGCACGGATTTCCATGCGGGAGGATTCCGCCGGTGCAGACCCGCTGCAAGCGGAAAGCCGGGAGAGGTCAGGGCCCGCGGCGCCGCAAAAGTTTGGATTCACCGCCAAGCCGCCAAGCCGCCAAGATTTTGGGAGAATATCGTCGCCCCATCACCATCCGAGCCGGTCTTTGACCGCCCGTTTGATTGGGTTTCGAAGATTCCTTGGCGCTCTTTGTCCTGGCGGTGAAATCATGCCGGATTTCAAGATGCGTCGGCCCTGCGTCAGAGGTATTCCGACACAGCCTGCCTGGGAAATTGAGCCGCTGTGGTCACCGAAGACACCTGTTCATGCTCCTTGGGCCTTCACTTCCTCTTCCACGCGTGCGGCGCGGCGCAGGCCCTGGGCGCTGGAGTGGCCGGTGACCTTGCGGGCCAGCCAGTCGAAGAGCAGGTAGAACACCGGCACCACGAAGAGTGTGAGGAAAGTGGCGATGCCGAGGCCGCCGACGACCACCAGGCCGAGGGGATTGCGGGTTTCCGAGCCGGCTCCGGTGGCCATGGCCAGCGGCAGGGTGCCGCCGATGGTGGAGATCGAGGTCATCAGGATCGGGCGGAAGCGCAGGGTGGTGCCTTCCCACACGGCATCGAAGGCGGTTTTTCCCTGGAGCTGGAGCTGGTTGGCGTACTCGACGATCAGGATCCCGTTCTTGGCGATCAGGCCGATAAGCAGGATCAGGCCGAATTGCGCGAACAGGTTGTTGGTCATCGGCGGGCCGAAAAAGCGCGTGACATACAGCGTGATGAGCCCACCGGTCAGCGCCAGCGCCACGCCCGTGAAGATCGTCACCGGGTGGATCCAGCTTTCGAACTGCGCGGCGAGAATCAAAAAGGTGAACAACAGCCCCAACAGGAACAACATCATCGTGTCGCTGGCGCTGTCCACGTATTCGCGCGTCTCGCCGTCCCATGCGTGGTTGTAGCCCTCCGGCAGGATTTCGGGCGCGGTTTTCTCGATGAAATCCACGCCGTCGCCGACGGTGTATCCCGGGGCGAGCCTCGCCTTGAGGCTGATCGAGCGGAGGCGGTTGAAATGCGGGTATTCCTCCGGAGTGATGGTTTCCTCGTGGCTGACCAGGTTCGATAGCTGGACCAGCCCGCCGTTGTCGGAGCGCACATAGACGCGGCCGAGGTCGGACGGCGCGAGCCGCGCGGCGTCCTCGATCTGGAGGATCACGTCATACTGGCGGCTTTGTTGCTTGAACTGGGTGACCTGACGGCCGCCGAAGAGCGATTCGAGCGTGGTGGCGACCCGCGAAACGGGCACGCCGAGGTCGGCGGCGCGGGCGCGGTCAATGGTGACATCGAGCTGCGGCTTGTCGGTCTTCGGCTCGGGCCGCGCGCCCTCGAAGATGCCGCTGGCGCGCATTTTCCCGAGAATCGCCTCGCCGTATTCCTGCAGCTTGTCGAAATCACTGCCTTGCAGGACCAGCTCGAAACTTTCGCTCAGGCGGCGTCCGCCCAGCGGGTTGGGAATGATGGCGAACGACAGCCCGCCGGTGATCTCCCCGGCATAGCCGGCGTTGATTTCGCCGACGATTTCCTGCGTCGAGCGCTGGCGTTGCTCCCATGGCTTGAGGCTGGAGAAGACGAGGCCGGTGTTGCCGGAGCCCGGACGGCCGCGGGCGAAGGCGGTGGCGGAGAAATAGCGTTCCAGTTCGGGCGCGCGCTCGATGACGTCGGTGATCTTGCGCATGTAGTTGATGGTGTAGTCCGGATGCGAACCGAGCGGGCCATTGAAGATGGAAATGAAGCTGCCGCGGTCCTCGAGCGGCGTCAGCTCGCGTTGCAGTCCCTTGTAGGCGAAGGGCGCGAGCGCCACGAAACCGAGCGCGAGCAGCACCACCACCGGCCATGCCTTGAGCGAGAGCCGCAGGGTTTTCCCGAACAGTCGGGTGGTCAAATCGAAACCCGGCTCGGTCACGCGGTAGAGCCAGCCGTGTTGCGGGTGCCCGGTATCGGGGGCCGCGCCCTTGAGCAGCAGCGAGCAGAGCATCGGCGTGACCGAGAGCGACACCACCGATGAAACCATCACCGCCACCGCCAGCGTGATGCCAAACTCGTAGAACAGACGGCCGGTCGAGCCGGTCTGGAAAGCGACCGGCAGAAACACCGCCGCCAGCGTGAGCGTGGAGGCGATGATCGCAAAGGTCACCTGCCGGGAGCCTAGCACCGCGGCGCGAATCTTCGTTTCCCCGTCCTCGATGCGGCGGTAGATGTTTTCCAGCATCACGATCGCGTCGTCCACCACCAGCCCGATGGCCAGCACCAGCGCGAGCATGGTGAGGATGTTGACCGAGAACCCCAGCGCCGCGATCACCGCAAAGGTGCCGATGATGGAAATGGGCACCGCCGTGATCGGGATGATCACCGCGCGCCAGTCGCGCAGGAAAAAGAAGATCACCGCGCTGACGATGACGAAGGCGATGAAGAAGGTCTCGAACACCTCGTCCACCGAACGCTGGACAAAGACCGAGCTGTCGTAGCCCACGCGAACCTCGATGCCTTCCGGCATGTCGGAATGGATCACCGGGATCAGTTTTTTCACGCCGTCGGCCACCTCGAGCAGGTTGGACTTCGATTGCCGAATCACGCCGAGCCCCACGGTGGGCTCGCCATTGAAGAAGGTGCGGGTGCGGTAGTTCTCGGAGCCGAGTTCGGCGCGGCCCACGTCCTTGAGCTTGATCTGGCTATTGCCGCGGGTGGCGATGACGACTTCCTCGAAGCCCGCGGCATCGCGCAGGTCACCCTGGGTGCGCACGGTGAACTCGCGCGCGAACGACTCGATCCGCCCGCCGGGAATATCCACGTTCTGCTCGCGCAAGGCATTTTCCACATCCACCGGCGTGAGCTGGTAGGAGGCGAGCTTGTCGGGATCCAGCCACAGCCGCATGGCATATCTCCGCTCGCCACCGATGAAAATCGTGCCCACGCCCGGCACCGTCTGGATCCGCTGCTTGGCAATGCGGTCCACCAGGTCGGTCAGTTCGGTGCGATTGAAGCGGTCCGACGTGAAGGTCATCCAGATCACCGGCTGCGCGTCGGCGTCCTCCTTGGCGATGATCGGCTCGTCCACCTCGTCGGGCAGCTGGTCGCGCGCGCGGCTCACGCGGTCGCGCACGTCGTTGGCCGCCTCGTCGGGATCGCGCTCCAGCAGGAACTCGATGGTGATCACCGAGGCCTCCTCGTAGGACGAGGATTTCATCACCCGGATGCCGTCGATCGCCGCAAGCTGTTCCTCCAACGGCTCGGTCACCCGGCTTTCCACCACCTCCGCCGAGGCACCGCGGTAAATCGTCGATACCGAAACCGTCGGCACGTCCGTGTCCGGATACTCGCGCACCGGCAGCCGCTTGTAGGAAAGCAGCCCCAGCAAAATCACGATCAACGCGCCAACGGTGGTCAGCACGGGTCGCTTGATCGAAGTGTCGGAAAGGGTCATGCTATTCCAGCCTGCGGTCGGTTTCGTGCGGCATGCCCGGGGTGACGACGGGGTCCACGGGTTTGAGCTTCATGCCGGGGAAGAGGATGAGGCCGCCGACGCCGGCGGAGACGATTTTGTCGCCGGCCTTGATTGGCGGCCCGACCGGCGTGATCTGGACGTATCCGGGGACTCGCAGGCCGGTTTTGACCGGGGTGAAGGCGGCGACGAAGCCGCCGTCCTTATGCTGCGGCGTGACCAGCACAGTGCCGCGCGGGGTGCTGAGGATGGCGGTTTCGGGGACGACGAGGGCGTCCTCGATCGTGCGCAGGACGAGCGAGATGTTGGCGAACATGCCGGGTTTCAGATGTGGCGGGGGGTGGTTGACATATCCCTTCACTTGCGTGGCGCGGGTGGTCGCATCGATGCGCGGCGAAACAAAATAAACCTCGCCCTTGACTTGCTCGCCCGGTGCGAGGGTGGCGACCCGCATGGCGAAGGTGGTGCCGGGCTGGAGGTTCGGCAGGTAGCGCTCGGGAACCACCATCTCCACCTTGAGGCGACCGAGGTCGTCCACGGTGGTGATGAGCGACTGGGGGCCTGCGTAGTCGCCCACGGAGAGCGTGCGGCCGCCCGCGATGCCGTCGAAGGGCGCGACGATGGACGACTTGGCGAGGCGCACTTCCAGGAGGTCGATGGCGGCCTTGAGGCGATCGTATTCGGCGGTGGCGGCGTCCACTTCGAGCCGCGAGACGGCGGCGTCCTCGAGCAGCAGGCGGTTGCGATCGAGATTGCGACCGGCGAGGACGAAGCCGGCGCGGGTTTCGGCGAGCTGGGCTTCGAGTTCGCGGGTGTCGAGTTTCACGAGCACGTCGCCTTGTTTGACGGCCTGTCCTTCCTCGAAGTGGATGGACTCGATGATGCCGGGGATTTCGGGGCGCAGTTCGGCGCTTTCGTTGGCGGCGATGCTGCCGACCAGGCCGACGGTTTCCTCAAGCGTCTTGAGGGACACTTCCATCACTTCGACGGGCTGCTCGCGGTCCATCGGGTTCGGAGCCGAGGCCGCTTTTCCGGTGGCATCTTTTTTGCCGCAGGAGGAAAGCAGCAGACCCGCGGCCATCATTCCGAGCAAAGTTCCTGCCGCATGCTTGGCCGGCACGGATGGGATGTGGTGGGAATATGACATCTGGTTTCTGGAATCTGGAATCTGACTCACCATTCTCCGCCCACCGCCTTGGCGAGGGAAACGGCGAGGGCGAGGCGCTCGCCGCGGATGGCGTTGGCGGCGCGTTCGGCATCGAGGCGGGTGCGTTCGGCATCCACCACGTCGAGGAAGCTGACGAGGCCTTGCTCGAAGCGCTTGACGGAGAGTTGGAAGGTCTTGCGTGCGGCGGCCAGCGCCTGATCCTGCGCGGCTTGCCGGCGTTCGAGGATCGCGGTGCCCTGCAAGGCGTTCTCCACTTCGCGGATGGCATTGAGCACGGTCTGGCGGTATTCCGCGCTGGCGGCCTCGTGCGCCGCCACGGTGGCGCGTTTCTGGGCTTGAAGGAATCGCAGGTTGGTGAGCGGCGTGATCGCGCCGGCTCCCAGCGACCAGACGAGCGAGGAGCCCTCGAACAGGTTGTTGAAGGTGTCCGAATCCAGGCCGGTGCTCGCGTTGATGCCGATGGTGGGAAAATAAGCGGCCTGGGCCACGCCGATTTCCGCGTTGGCGGCGGCGACGCGGCATTCTGCGGCACGGATGTCGGGGCGCTGGCGGAGCAGCTCGGAGGGCAGCGAGACGGGAATCGCCGGCGGCTTCGGCAGGTCGGTTTTTTCCGGCAGCGCGGAACCGGTGGCCATCGATCCGGTGAGCACGGCGAGCGCGTTGACGAGTTCCACCCGCGTCTGGTCAAGGCGGATGCGGTCAGCCTCGGCGGTGGCCACCTCGGTCTCGGCGCGGGCGAGGTCGAGCCCGCTGATGCTGCCGGCTTCGCGCCGCTTGCCCAACAAATCAAACGCCCGGCGACGAATTTCCAAAGTGCGGGCCAAAACCGATCGGTCGGCATCCACGGCACGCAGCGCCCAATAGGTTTGCGCGGTTTCGGCGGCGATGGTGAGGCGCAATGCGTTGAGCAGTTCATCGGCCGCCTGTTCGGTGGCGGTGGCGGATTCCACCTGGCGGCGGACTTTTCCCCAGACGTCGATCTCGTAGCTGAGGTCCACCGGCACGGTGAAATTGTTGGCGATGCTCGATCCGCCGCCCGGTCCGCGGAAGCGGAACTGCGTGCGCTCCGCGGTGATGCCCATGTCCACGGCGGGGAAAAAGCGCGCGCGCGCCATGCGGCTGAACTCGCGCGCCTCGCGAACCCGCGCGGCGGCCATGGAAATCTCCTGATTGCGCGCGAGCGCGCGGTCCACCAGCAAGTCGAGCGTGTCGTCGCCGAAGAGTTTCCACCACGCGCGCGGCTTTGGCAGCGATTCCGGCGCGCTTTTTTTCCACTTGACCCCTTGGCTGGAAAACGACGCCGGCATTTCCATGGCCGGTGCCTCGTGGTCCGGGCCCACCGGCGCGCATGCGGCCAGCCCCATGAACGCGGACAACGGCAGAAGTCGGCTGTGTCGGATTCGGCTTGGCATGGACTGGCCGGATTCAAGCGCCTTTTTTCTTGCGTGCAAGTGATTACTTGCAAATTTTCAAGGCGTGAGCGCGACTTCCCGAAAATCCCCGGGCCTGGATATTCCCGGCCCCCGCCAGCGGTTGCTGGACGCGGCGCGCGCGGAATTCGGCGAAAAGGGAATCGAATCGGCGACGACCCGCGGAATCGCCGAGCGGGCCGGCTGCAATGAGGTGACGCTGTTCCGCCATTTCGAGTCCAAGCAGAAATTGCTGGCGGCGGTGGTGCAGGAAGTGGCCAGGGAGTTCCTTGGCGGCTGCGAATGTTCCGGCAGTTTCAGCGGCGATCCGCATGAGGACCTCGAACGCTTCGCTCGGGTTTACAACGCCTCGCTGGAACGCTGCGAAGGGATGACGCGGGCGCTGATTGGCGAAGGCCGGCGGCGGCCCAAGCTGTGCAAGGAGCTGATCGGCGACGTGCTGGAACCGTTCCACCGCAGTATCGCGAACTATCTCGAGGACCATCAAAAAGCCGGGCTCATTGCCAAGGAGGTGGACGGCATGGCCTTCGCGGAAATTTTCACCGCCACACTGATGGGCGGGCTGTTGAGGCGCAGTTCCGGCCTCTCGAAACTCGACCGCGACGGCTGGATCAAGGCAACCGTGGGACTGCTGGTCGGCGGAATTCTTGTCAAACAAGCCTTCCGGCGCTGACTTCGCGCATCACCGCATCCGTGAGCGCCATCGCTTGGGCCGGGGTCATACCGGAATTGCGCAAGTTGGAAATGGACAATGCGTCGTGGCGCTTGGCGAGGCGTTTTCCTTCATCGTCCAACAGCAGCGGATGATGCAGGTAAAGCGGCTGCGGCAAGCCCAGCAATGCCTGCAACAACCGGTGGACATGCGTGGAGGGCAGCAGGTCCTCGCCGCGCGTGACGCGGGTGATTTGCTGGAAAGCATCGTCCACCACCACCGCGAGATGATAGGCGGTGCCGATGTCCTTGCGGGCCAGCACCACATCGCCCAGCAGCGCGGGATCGACCTCGTTCGTGCCGAAGCGCAGGTCGTGAAATGTGAGCGGCCCGGCGAAGGCGGCGGCCCGGTTCGCATCGAGCCGCCACGAGTGCGGCACGCCCATGGCGAGCATCTCCCCGCGTTTTCCGGCTGTTAGACCGCGGCATGTTCCAGGATAAACCGGACCCTCCGGCCCGTGCGGCGCGGCGGCCATGCGCGACCATTCCTCCTGGATTTCCCGCCGGGTGCAGAAACACGGATAAACCAAATCCCCCGCCCGCAGCTGATCCAGCGCCGCCTCGTAGGCCGCCGTCCGCCCACTCTGCCGCAGCGGCTCGCCATCCCATGTCAAACCCAGCCATTGCAGATCCTCCTCGATACCCCGGTAAAATTCCTCGCGCACCCGGGTGACATCGATGTCCTCGAAGTGCAGCAGAAATTCGCCGTCCGCCGCGCACCGCGCCCACTCGCGTGCCACCCGCGCGGCCAGTGCATGACCGAGGTGCAGCCGCCCAGTCGGGCTGGGCGCGAATCGCGTGCGGACCATCATCTCGGCCCGGTTGAATCAGAAATCACCACCGGAAACCACTCAATCCATCCAATCCATCACTTTCCGCATCCGGAATCCGGGATGGATTCATCGCCCGCCTTCGTTTAGCGTCTTCCCGCCGATGCCGAAACGCCAGTCACCGGAAACCACCCGCCCGCGCAAGGACCCCGACACCGGCAAGCGCGGCCCGGGCGGTGCCACGTGGCTGCTGTTCTGGCCGTTCCTGCTCTTCAACCTCCTCATCCGCAGGCGTCACTGGTTCCAGCGCTACCTGCTGCGGCTCGTCGGTTTCCCTGCCGTCGCGGGTCTTTACCTGCTCTTGTTTTTCACACTCGTTTACGGCCTGCGCGCCCAGCGCTACCACCTCGGTGAAATCAACCAGATGCCCGAGCGCAGCATCATCCTCGACCGCACGGGCGCGGAAATCGGCCGCATCCATGGCGAAAAACGCTCGATCGTCCCGCTCCGCCAGGTTTCCGAAAACTTCCGCAAGGCGATCCTCGCCCGCGAGGACGAACGCTTCTACTCGCACGGAGCCATCGATCCCATCGGCATCGGCCGCGCCTTCCTGCGCAATCTGCAAGGCAAACGCGAGGGCGCCTCCACCATCACCCAGCAGCTCGCCTCCGACGTCTTCCAGCTCAAGCGCGGCGAAAAACGCGGCGACCTCCCGCGCCAGCTCGACCGCAAGCTGCTCGAAATCGCCATCGCCATCCGCATCGAGGCCCTCATGGAAAAGGACGCCATCCTCGAGGCCTACATCAACCAGATCAACTGGGGCCGCCAGATCCGCGGCGTCGGCGAGGCCTCGCGCATCTATTTCGAGAAACACCCCGAGCAACTCACCCTCTCCGAATCCGCCCTGCTCGCCGGCATCGTCCGCGGACCGGATTCCTTCAATCCCTTCAAGTCGATGGAAGCCGCCACCCGCGAGCGCGACACCACGCTCGACCGCATGGTCAACGCCAAATCCATCACCCGCGCCGAGGCCGAGGCCGCCAAGCAGGACAAAATCGACGTCCGCCCGGTGATGCGCCGCGCGGCGAAATACTCGTTCGCCATGGATGCCATCCGCCGCGACCTCGAAATCATCCTCGAGGACGAGGACATCCAGCTCGGCGGGCTCGAAATCTTCACCACCATCGACCTCCGCATCCAACAGAAGGCCGAGCAGGCGCTGGAGAAACAACTCTACGGTACCGAAAACCGCTCCGGCTACGCCCACCCGACCCGCGCCGCATGGCAAAAGCTGCCCGAGGAATCCCGGAAAACGCCCCGCTACCTGCAAGGTTCCGCCGTGGTCATCGAAAACCGCACCGGCGGCGTGCTCGCCATCGTCGGCGGCCGCGATGCGCGCGAATCCCGCTTCAACCGCGCCAAGGAGGCCAAGCGCCAGATCGGCTCGGTCTTCAAGCCCTTCGTCTATCTCGCCGCCTTCGACAACGGCATGGGGCCGGACACCCCGGTCAGTGACGGCCCGATCCTCCCCGGCGAGATCAAGGGCGGCGGCTCGTGGCAGCCGCGCAACTCGGATGACACCTTCGGCGGCATGATGCCCGCCTCCCACGGCCTCGTCCGCTCGCGCAACACCATGTCCGTGCGGGTCGGAAACTTCGCCGGCATCTCCCGCGTCAAGGAATTCGCCGCCAAGGCCGGCTTCTCCACCCCCATGCCGGAAAATCCCGCCTCCTTCCTCGGCGCGTGGGAAGCCTCGCCGTGGGAAGTCGCCAGCGCCTACACGATTTTCCCCAACGAAGGCGCACGCTACCGGCCCTATCTCATCTCCGAAATCCGCGACCGCGATGGCAACGTCCTGTTCTCCACCCTCCCCCTGCCCTACCAAGCCGCATCCGGCGGCTCCGCCCGGGCCGTCTCGCTCATCCTCGAGGAGGTCGCCAGCCGCGGCACCGCCGCTTCGGTCAGACGCCTCGGCTTCGAAAAACCCTGCGCCGGAAAAACCGGCACCACCAACGATTTCAAGGACGCCTGGTTCGCCGGCTACTCCTCCACCCTCACCTGCGCCGTCTGGGTCGGCTTCGACCAACCGAAACGCATCATCCACGGCGGCTATGGCTCCACCCTCGCCCTGCCCGTCTGGGTGGACATCCTGAAAACCGCCGACCGCCTCGACTACAAGGCCGGCTCGCTCCATGACAAAACCCACCTCGTCAAAACCGACCTCTGCCGGCTCTCCGGCAAGCGCGCCACCGCCGGCTGCCGCGAGGCCGGCACCGCCTTCAGCGATGCCCTCCCGCCCGACATCCTCCCCGGCGAGACCGACTTCTGCCCGATCCATCCCGCCCGCGCCATGACCGTCGGCGCGACCACGCATAACTCCGAGCCCGCACCATCGCTCGCAAAACCCGTCCCCGATCCACCCATCCGCGGGAAAACTTCCGCCACGGCCTGGCCCGCCGATTGCCGCGAGGTC
>JBMTCD010000077.1:0-14683 GCA_049430545.1 Luteolibacter sp. | reverse complement strand
TTGAGATGGATGCGGCGGGAGCCTTCGGGGGAAGCGCCGAGGATCGACTCGAGTGCCGGGGCGAGTGAATCCACCGGGATTTCACGGCCGTCGAGATAGAGTTTGCGGCCGCTGTCGATGGCGACGCTGGCGCGGGCGGCGGCCGCCGGGGCGATGTCCTCGGATTGGGCGGGTGTCCACTCGATGTGGCTGTCGTTCTGGACGCGGGCGAGGATCACGAAAAAAATCAGCAGCAGGAAACCGATGTCGCCCATGGCGAAGGTCGGGATCGACGCGGAGAACTGGCGGCGCGGGATGATCATTTCATCTGGATGGTTTTCTCCTCGGTGACTTCGAGGGTGACAAGACCGCCGGCCCGGTCGATGATTTGGGAAACCGCGATCCAGCGGGTGTAGGGGGTTTGCGGGGAGCTTTTCAGGATGACGACCCTGTCTTCCTCGCGCTTGCGTTGTGAGAGTTCGCCGGCGATGCGGGAGGGGAATGATGCGTCATCGAGCGGGCTGCCGTTGAGGACGATGCTGTTCGGGGTGATGGAGACTTCGGGGTTTTTGGTTTGGTTCGGCTCCTCGCTTTCCGGTTCGGCGCGGGGCAGCAGCTGGTCGCGCCCGTCTTCCGGCTGGACCGACGCGCAGACGAGGAAGAAAATGATCAGGATGAAGGCAATGTCCGAGCTGGCACTGCCGGGGGGATCGATCAGGAGTTTGCCGCGCTTGAGTTTCATGGCTCGTCGCGCTGCAGCGTGAGGCGAAGGGTGACGACCTCGATGAGTTCCGCGGCGGAGGCTTCGACCTGGAGGACGAAGCTGTTGATGATGCTGGTGAAGTAATTGAAGGCGAGGTAGGCCGGGATTCCGACGATCAGTCCGAAGCAGGTGGTGAGCAGGGCGATGCGGATGCCTGCGGCGGCGGCCTGCACGATGTTCTGCTGGCCGACATTCGACTCGATATCGCCGAAGGCGACGACCATCCCCTGCACGGTGCCGAGGAAGCCGACCATGGGTGCGACGCTGGCGATGGTTGCAAGAACGGGCAGGTGTTTCTCGAGCGCGGCGACGATGTGGACGCCGTAGTTTTCCATGCTTTTGATCACCTGGTTTTCGAGTTGTGCGGGGTCGTAGTTGAGGCGGCGGAGGACCAGGTATTTGCGCAGGCCGTTGGCGAGGACGGCGGGGACCGGGCCTTGGGCGGAATCGCAGCGCTGGAGCGCTTCCTCGACCTTGTCATCGGAGAGGAGTTGGAGGACCTCCTCGCGGAGTTTCCCGGGATCGTCATCGAGCAGCTTGAGGCTGCGGTAGCGCTCGATGATCACCGCGGTGGCGGCGACGAGCATGATGAGGATGGGCCACATGAAGATGCCTCCATCGAGCAGGAGGCCGAAGGCGCCGCTGTGGAGAAGTTCGGAGAGGCTGGCAAGGGGTGGTGTCATGGGTGGAAAGGGTCAGTCGCCGAGATCCGCCTGGCGGTCGAATTCGGATAGCAGTTCCGGCAGGGCGAGGCGGCCGCGCGAGTATTTGGCGGCTTCGCTTTCGGGAAAATCCCAGCGGCAGCGGTTGTAGCGCTGGAATGCCGCGGGGATGTTGCCGGCCATGCGGTGGCTCTCGCCGGCCCAGAACAAACCCTGGGACGTGAGTTCCTCGTCGGGGAAACGTTTGGTGAAGGCGTCGAATGCCTCGGCGGCCTGCCGGTATGCCTCGTTCTTGTAGAGTGCCTGGCCGACGCGGAAGGCCATGCGGGGCGCCCATTCATGGGTCGGGAAGCGTTCGAGGAACTTGCGGCCGACGCTGGCGGCGACGGGGAAGTTTTCCTGTTGATAGAAATGTTCGCTGATGCGGAGCATGACATTGGAGATGAGCGGGCTTTTCGGGTAGGTTGCGGCGAGGGTGGCGTAGTTTTCGAGCGCTTCATCGAGTTGGCCGGCCTCCTCGTGGCACTGGCCGAGTTTGTAGAGGGCCTCCGGCGCCAGCGGATGGCGCGGGTGGTTGCGGAAAACGATCTGATAGGAAGTGATCGCCTCGTTCCAGTCCTCCTGCTCCTGGGCGAACTGGCCCAGCAGGTAATGGATTCCGGGCTGGTGTTTGGGGTCGGGGAAATCCTCGCTGAGTTCGCGCAGCGTGCGGCGGCCCGCCTGCAGTTCGACCGCCGCCTCCTCGTTGCGCTCGAGGGCACGGTGGCTCTTGAACAACTCGAAGTGGCACTCCGCGATGTGGAAGCGGGTTTGGATGGCGAGTTCCTCGTTGCGGAAGTTCTTGCTGAAGGCGAGGGCGGTGCCATCCGCGCCCATGGCCACCGGCAGCGAGAGTTCGATGAGCGGCGTGCCATCCGGCTTTTGCATGACATTGTCGAGATAGCCGACGCGGAGGGTGTCGCCGAAGAAGCATTCGACTCCGGCATCCGGATTTCCCCTGGCCGGCTGTCTGGCCGCGACGAGCGGGAAGGAAGCGTTGAAAATCCCGCTGTGGCTGAGTGTTTCGGTGAGTTCGAGCATTTCGTCCTCGCCGCTGTCCGAGATTACACGGACGAGAGCGGTGTCGCGGCCGTTGGTGATGTCGAGATCCGGATCCTCGATCTGGATGTGGAGGCGCTTGCCGAGGAAGAGTTCGGTGGCGGGGAGTTCATAGTTTTCATCGAGCACGGCCAGAGTTCCTGCCGTGCGGAACACGGCTGCCGCCTCAAGACGCGCCGGTTCGCCGGATGGACGCCGCTCATCGGCGTAACGCGCGGTGACCTGGTCATTGCCCGCGACATTGAGGACATGGATGCCGGAAGTGTTTTCCTCTTCTTCGGGCGGAATGATCCGGCCGATGCCCGGAGCGGTGGCGAGTTCCGTCCGGGGAACGGTTTTCGGGCTCTTCAGATCGCCGAGTTCGAGCGGGAGCTGCCCGACGAAGCGGCCGGCGAGCAATGCGGGATTGGGCGAGTCACCGCTCAGTTGCGAAACGGCGGAATGGGCGGAGGAGAGCACGCATTCGAGTTCGACCTTGTTGCCTTGGGTGGTTTCCACCTCGACGATGACACGGCTGCCGGTGTGGAGGGCGCGGTCGGGATCGATGACTTCCACGGTGAGCGGAAGTTTCAGGCTGACTTCGCCGGGGCCTTGCGAAACGACTTCGGGTGTCAGGGCGGGCGCTTGACCGGGCAGGGCGGACGAGGCGATGACACGGATCGATGCGTCGCCCGGCTGGTTGACGATGACAACGGCTTCGCGCACGTAGGAATGGCCGGGGAAATTGTTTTGCTCGTCGCGGTAGCGCAGGGTGACGCGGTCGCCGGCGGCGAGTTTCAGCGGGCCGTCGCCGTCTTTGGCGGAAGTTTCGACCTCGGTCACAAAGACACCGGTGGTGGGGCCGGTCTCGGTGGCGGTGAGGTTGAAACGGGTGCCGTCGGGCGCCTCGACTTCGATTTCCACCTTGTCGCGATCGAGTGTGCGGTCGAGGTCATAGTCGGTGACCTCGGCGACGATGCGGTCGCCGGGTTCGATGCGGAGGAGTTCGTGGCGTTGTTTGCCCACCGATCCGTCGGAGCCACGATGGAAGGCGTAGGTGATGGGGGTGATGCGGCCGTCCGCGTATGTTGCGGTCAATTCACGGGTGAGCAAGCGGTTGCGGTTCTTGCCATCGGCTCCGACCTCATCGAGATAGGAAACCGTGATGGAATCGCCGGGGGCGAGTTCGAGGGTGTTGTTGCCCGCCAGTTCAAGCACGTCCCGGGTGGTGGGGATATGGGTGGCACCGCCGCCTGAGACGGTGATGTGGTTCACGGCCACGCCCGCGCCGGAAAATGCATCGAACCGCCACTTGAGATGGCGGAGTTCGAGGGGCGGCATATCGACCGACCAGACCGCGCCATCGCGGACGAGGGTTCCGCCGATGGGGCGGGTGATTTTTTCGAGCCCGTTCGCATATGTCAGATCGAAGTCTGAAGCGACGAAGTCCGACAGGGTGACACTGGCGTTGCCGCGGTTTTCACGGGCGCGATTTGCGGAGGCGGGGCCTTTGCCGGAGGGGACGACGGAGACGATGACGAGGTCATGGACGCCTTTTTCCGCAAGGACATCGACGGTGCGCGCACCGGGGCCAAACGGCAGTTCGAGACGCCCGTTGAACATGAGCGCGGTGTGAGTGCCCCCGATGGAGAATCGCATGGCTCCGGAGCGGGTTTGAACGAGCGGGCCGGACCAGACGACCAAGTGCATTTGCCCTCCCTCGGGCGGCGGCTCCCAACTCAGCACATCGACGGCTTGCTGTTCGTCAGGCTCGACGGACTGGAGCATCTTGACGAGGTCATTCCACTCGAAGTTCTTCTGGAAGGCGTCCATGGGAGCCTTGAAGGTGCGGAGCATCATGCCCTCGCCTGCTGCGGGTGGCAGTGGATGGGTTTCCGGCGGAGGATATTGCGCAAGCTGGACCCAGAATCGGCCGTCCTGGCTGCCGTGGAGGCTGAGTGCGGCGGGGGATTCCTGATCGGCATTCGGTGATTCCAGGGTGATGTGTTCGACGGGCTTCGGCTCCTTGAGGTCCACGGAGAGGAGTTTCGGCGCCTTGCCGTCAGGCTCGCTGCGCCAGGATGTTTCGCGGCGCTGGTCGATGGCCATGAGCGGGCTGTGATCGAGGGCGGCATCACCGGCCTGGGCGCCTGCGGGGAGTTCGCCCGTGCGGATGGTGCCGGTGAAGATCCCGCCGTGCGCGGAGGTTTCGGCTAGCGGGACGCGGACGATGTCACCGCTGCTGGTCTGGAGCTTGATGGCGACCTCGTCGGGCTGGGCGGTGGTGTCCTGGTCGCCATCGCTGACGCGGACGTGGATCAGGTTGCCGGGTTTGACCTGGCTGGACGGGCGTTGCTCTGACAAGGTGGCGGAGCTGTCTTCCGGCTCATCCTGGCGACGAAGGTTCTCGGTGAAAGAGGTTTCCTCCTGGTTGGTGATTTCGTTGCTGGCAGCGTGGAGAATGCCATCGGTGGCGATGCGGATGCGGGTGCCTTCGAGCACCTGGTTTTTGAACCGGGCCTTGAACTCGTCCGGGTAATCGACACGGATCAGATCGCCACCGGTGACCTGCAGGATGCCGTCGCCTGGTTTTGCCGGGCCGAGCATGCTCGGGATATCCGCGAGGAAGATTCCCCGGCCGGCCCCTCCGCTTGTCAGATAGGCGTCCTCGACGTCGCCACCGGGCTCGGTGACGACACGGACCGGAAGTCTCATTTCGCCACGGCTGATGCCGAGGTCGGGGTCCTGCACGACCACGGCGAGGGCCTTGCCGGGTGTGAGCCAGCGTTGTGACTCGCGGCCGAGGCGGCCGACGGTGCGCAGGGTTTCCAGTTGGGCAAGGTATCGTTGTTCGATGCCATAAACCTCGGCGAGGTGATAGAGGGTGGAGTCGGCGAGTTCGATTTCGGGGACTTTTTCGAGGATGCCGAGGAAGATGGAGCGGGCCTCTTCCGGTTCGTCGCGGCCGATGGCGAGCAGGCCGCGCATGAAGTTGGCGCGGATGACCACGCGGGGTTCGGTTCGGGTGGCGAGGTCTGCGAAAATCTCGCCCGCCTGGTCCTCGATTCCCTGGGCCATGAAGGTCTCGCCGATGCCGAATTTCGCGTCGATGGCTTCGGGTTCTTTCGGATAGAGGTTGATCAGGGTGGTGTATTCCGAGCGGGCGACGTCGTAGTTCCGGGAGGTGAGATAGTTTTTGGCGAGCAGGAGCTGGGCACGCGCCTTGTCGCGGGAGCCGACTTGATCGGACCCGGCATTCTTGATGATCCATCCGCGGAGCAGTTCCTCGGCGCGTTGGTGATCCGCCTCGGTGCCGAGATCGATGTGGGTTCCGGCGGCGAAAAGCAGGAGTTCAACCGGGAGTTCGGCGATGTGCTTGTCGAAGAGTTCGCGGCGTTTGAAATAGGCGTCTTCCGCGGCGGCCATATCTCCCAGGCGGAGGTGGAGGACGATTTCGATGAGGGGCGAAACCGGGCTGTCTTCCGGGATGTCGGTGCCGAGGCTTCCCATGTTCGCGTAGGCGGTGCGCAGGCGGGCCCGGGCTTTTTCAAGGTCCTTTTCACCGACGCCGCCAATGGAGTGAATGAGGCCGTTGAGGATGGCTGCGGCGAGGGTCATGTCGCGGCGGATGATGGCGTTGCCGGCACGGGGATAGAGCCGTTGCCAGGCGTCGTGGTGGCGGTCCGACATGCGCATGGCGCGCTGGGTTTCGGTGACGCGTTGCCACGATGGTTCCTGCAAGGCGGCCCACAGCACGCCGGCTTCCGCGCTGACACGGCCGAGGCGGAGATCGAAAATGGCGCGATAGACGAGCGCCTTGTCCGGATCGGTGATCCCGGCGGACTGGGTGGTGTGGTCGAGCCAGCCGCGGGCCGGCCATTCGCCAACGTGCCATTCGCGGAACGGCTGCTTGTCGGCAAGGGCGCGGGTTTTCTCCAACAGCCCTGCGAATGTCGTGAAATCACCTTTGCGGAAGTAGCGGTCCGCAAGTGCCATGGTGAGCGGGCCGTGGACGGCGTCCTGGCGCCCGATGGCCGGGCGGAGCAGGGCGATGGCCTCGTCCGGTTCGAGGGTTTCGGCTTCCATGACGAGGCATTCGCTGGCGCCCGGGTCGGCGGGTGCCGAGCCGTATTGTGTGCGCCACCATTTCCGGGCTTCCTCCTTGAGGCCGGCGTCGTGGAGGAGGCGGCCGATGCGACCGCTGGATTGGAACGGCGAGTTGCCGAGATTGGCGGATGCGGCGGCCCATTGGGCGGCCTTGCGGCGATGACCGGCATCGCCTGCTTCAACGACGCGGACGCGGGTGTCCGGGTGGACGGCGGCCGGCGGCATGGCAATGAGGTGGCGGGCGGCTTCGAGTTTGGCCTGGTCGCCAGCGTGGCCGGCGGCTTCGAGCCATAACTCGGCGGTTTGCCAGTCCTTGGGGAAGGCGTTGCAGCAGGCCTTGTAGTGGTCGTGGGCCTTGGGGCGGAATTTATCGCCCATTTCGTGGCGGTAGAGGTGGGCGATGCGGAGCATCAGCACACGTTTTGATTCCGTATCAGGATTTTTCGCCAGCAATTCCTCACAGGCCCGGGCACCATCGTGGCCGCCTTTTTCGGTGCGCTGCCAGAGGCGGACGATTTCGTTTCCCTCGAACTTGCGTTTGGCGTTTTCGATGAGGCGGTTCCGCTGCGGGTCGGTGCCGCGCCAGCGCCAGAGTTCCGTCCAATAGTTCTTGATGTGCGGATGTCGGAGGGCGCTGCGGGTGATCGCAGCGAGGTCGGCCTTTACCGTGGATTCGTCCGCAGCCTGGTCGATGAGGCAGGAGACGATGCGGCCGGCGGCGGTGGCGGATGGAGATTTTTCCAGCCAGTCGATGGCGGTTTTGCGGGATTTGGCGGAGTCCCTGAGCCGGAGCTGATAGAGGTCCACGGCGAGGGCCTCGCGAATGACGGGATCATTGGAGGGGTGCTTGCCGATGCGGGCTGACAGGAATTGAACGGCGCGGGCGTGGTTTTGCCCGCAGGCCTCGAGATACTTGCGGACGAGGTCACGTGAAAAATCGCCGCCGGTGATGACCGCCTCGATGAACGTGATGGCATCGGCGGGTTTCCCGGCGGCCAGCCAGGCATC
This sequence comes from Luteolibacter sp., assembly GCA_049430545.1. GTDB lineage: Bacteria > Verrucomicrobiota > Verrucomicrobiia > Verrucomicrobiales > Akkermansiaceae > Luteolibacter. The sequence goes on along the minus strand of JBMTCD010000077.1, from coordinate 7,087 downwards.
GCAGGCCTGGATGGCAGCGTAGTGGGCGGTGTTGGTGGCGGGGAAGAGCTTCACGATTTCGCGGGCTTGTCTGCCGATGGTGGCCGCGTCCGCTTTTGCTGCGGCGAGTTCGCGCAGATGGGCTCCCCGGCGCTCGCTGTCTGCGGTTGTCAGGGATTTCTGCATGGCGGCCGCCGCTTCCTTGTGGCGGCCGAGTCTGGATTCAAGCTCGCCGAGGCGGAACCAGAGGGTTGCGGTATCGCCTTCGTTGCGGGCATTGGTGTTTTTGAGGGCAAGGCGGGCGATTTCCGCGCCCGTTTCCCAGCGTTCGGCGCGGCGGGCAAGTTCGATGCCGCGCAGGGCTGCGGCTGTCGTCCAGTCCGCGGATGGGAACTTGCGCAGCAATGCCTCGGTGAACTCGGCCCCTTCGCGACCCGCCTGGGCGTTTTCGGCGCGGCGGAAAAGTTCGAGCGCCTGCCTGGCGGCGACGGCATCACCGGCGAGGGCGACGGCCGCCCGGTGGGATGCGGCGTCGTGCCATTGTCCGAGCTTTTCGGCGGCTTCCGCCATCGGGCGGTGGGCGCGGGTGGCGAGTGGCGAGTCGGGGAAGATTTCGAAGAACTGCTTGCCGGTGGTGAGGACATCGGCATGACGGGCACCTGCGGCGTAGCCATCGATGAGCCGGACCATGACTGCGGCCCGCTGCGGGTGTTTGGTCTGGGCCCGGACGAAGTCCGAGGCGGTCTTGACCACTCCGAACACATCCTCGGCCGCCTCACGCCCGGCGAGCAGTGCGAGCATCAATTCGGCGGCTTCAGGGCTGTCGGCGAGATGATCCTTGAGTCTGGCCTCAAGAGACTGGATGTCCGCGGCCGTGGCGAAGGATGCGGCGATCACGGCGGCGGCGAGCCATGTGGCGGCGGAAGGTTTCATCAAAACCCTCCTTTCTTCAGTGCGGAGACGATCTTGACCGCCTCAGGGGCGACGGTGCTTTCGGGGAAATCCCGGATGATTTGTTCGAAGCGGACGCGCGCCTCGGCCTTGCGCCCGAGCTTGAAGAGGCAGCGGCCGTGATTGAACAGGATGATGTCGAGAAAGGCCGCGTCCGGGTAATCGGCGAGCACGTTCTCGAACACATCGACCGCGCGCCGGTAATCCTTTTTCTGATAGAAAAACGAGGCCATCCTGGCGACCGCCTCGCCGACCTTGCTGGAATCCGGAAACTCCTCGTAAACCGTTTTGTATGCGACGAAGGCCTTTTCAAAATACGCCTCGCTCCGGCCTTGATTGGCGGCGAGGGCCATCGCCTCGTAGCACTCGCCGATGGCGTATTGGGCATCGGCGCGGAAGGCGCTCTCGCGCATCGAGACGATGCCGGTGAAGAGCTGGATCGCGCGGTTCCAGTCCTTGCGTTTTTGTTCGACGCGGGCCTGCTGGAGCATTGCCTGATCGACGTAGGTGCTGTTCGGGAACTCGTTTAGCAGCAGCCGGCTCATGTTGAGGGCGAGATCCAGCTCGTTCATGGCGAAATAGACCCGCCAGAGTTCGACATAGGTTTCCTCCAACAATTTTCCGCCATGTTTGCGGGCATCGGTGAGGAGCGCCTCGCATTCCTTGAGGGCTTCGCTGTATTTCGTCATCGCCTGTTCCTGCAGGCCGAATTCATCATATTGACCGCCCACCTTGGTGAGGGCGCTGGCGGTGCGGAGGCGGGTTTTGAGGCGGAGTTCCCCGTCTGTGATGTCGGGCCGGCTGACTCGCATGTCGCCGAGGTTGCCTTCGATGACGCGGGTTTCCGCGGTGCAGGTGCGGGATTCATCGCCGAGGTGTTCCTGGTCCTGATAGATGAGGCGCAGGCTCTGGCCGGGTTCGGCCGGGACGCCGCCATCGCCGCCGATGGGAAGGGACGCGCGGAAGACGCCGGGCCCGCCGCTTTCTGCCAGAGAGACCTTTTGGGAAACCACCACGAGGGATGGGTCGAGTTTCGAGCGGAGGGACACGCCTTCGTCATCCTCCGCGTCCTCGCCGGCGGCAACGCGTTTGGCGAGTTCGTCGTCGAGCTCGTCGTTGGTTTTCCTGCGGATCACTTCGAGGGTGGCTTCCAGCGTTTGCGCGGGATCCCCGGAATGGAGATCGGCGTCGGTGACTTCCAAGTGAACCGCCTTGCCAAGCACGGCGGCCTGGAGGGTTTGCTCGAAGCCGCCATCGGTGATGCGGGCGATGGCGGTGCCGACGATGCGCACCTGGTGGGTGCGTTTGACGTCCTGTTGGCGGTTGGATGCGTGGGCATCGATGTATTCGACGGTGGCGGTGTCCAATCCGCGGATTTCGAGGATGCCGTTGTTTTTCCGCGGTGGGGCAAGTTGGGTGGGGATGCTGCCGAGGGCGAGTTTCGCCTGCTGTCCGACGGGATCGCAGCGGATGGATTCCTCGTCACCGCTGGTGGTGGTGCAGCGGACCGTCACGCCTTCGCCGCGCTGGAGGATGGCGAGGTCCTTGTCATCGATGCGGACATGGAGCCGCCTTCCGGCTTCGATTTTCTCGGCGGTGGGGGCGTCCGGCGTGACGGAGGTTCCCACCTTTTCGAGCGCTTCGATGGCGCGGCCGTAGTGGCCTTGTTTGAAATGGCTGAGGCCGATGTAGTAATGGGCGTCATTGACTTCCGGCCGGGTGGGGAAGTCCTTGATCAGGGCGCGCATGATCTTGAAACAGTGGCCGTATCGCGCGGACTCGTAGTGGCACACGCCGGACATCAGGATGCCTTTGATGCGGGAATCCTCGTCCTGATTCGTCTCGGCGGAGGCCGCTTCGTAGTGGACACGGGCGCGGTCGTGGACGCGTTCCTTGAGATGGAGGAAATCAGCGACCCGCAGGTGTGCTTCGAAGCGGATGGGGCTCCGCGGGTAGCGGTCGATGACGGATTCCCACACTTCGATGGCTTTGGCGGACTCGCCGAGTTCCATGCGGACATCGCCGGCCTGGAGGAGTTTTCTGGCGGCGCGGTCCTCGATGATCGAGCCGCGTTGCTGAGCGAGGAGCGGGGTGGTTGTCAGAATGGCCGCGAGTAGCAGCCATAGGTCCGCCCGCCGCCGGCCACTGCGGTTTGGGTTCATCAGGAGAGGATTTCGGAAATGGGTTGTGCCTCCTTGCGGACGAGGCGCATCGGGCGGCCTTGCGGGGTGATGACTTCGCGGGCGGAGTCGATTCCGAGGGCTTGGCAAACGGTGGCGTGGATGTCCGCGACCTGGACCGGGCGCTCGATGGGTTCCATGCCATCCTCGTCGGAGGCACCGACGATGGAGCCGCCCTTGAGTCCGCCGCCGGCGAGCATGGCGCTGAAGACGCGGGCGTGGTGGTCGCGTCCTCCGCCGTCGTTGATGCGGGGTGTGCGGCCGAACTCACTGAGGACGACGACGAGGGTTCGGGAGAGTTTGCCGTTGGCGCGGAGGTCGTCGATGAGGGAGGCGATGGCGGGGTCCATGACAGCGCCGTGGGCGCGCATGGCGGGAAAGATGTTGCCGTGGTTATCGAAGCCGCCGCGGTTGATCTGGACGAATCGCACGCCTTTTTCGACGAGGCGCCGGGCGAGCAGGGCGCCGCGGCCGAACTCGTTGTTGCCGTAGCGGTCGATGGTTTCCTGATTTTCGTCGTCGATTTCGAAGGCCTTCAGGGCGGGGCTTTCCATGAGTTTCACGGCATCGCGGAGGGCGATTTCCGAGGCTTTCATCTCGGGGGCGCCGGTCTTGTTGGAGGTGCGGGCGTTCATTTCCGCGAGGATTTCGAGTCGCTTCATGCCGCGGGCGTGGTGGATGCCTTCGGGAAACGAGAGATAGGGGTCCTGTTCGCCGGGGCGGCCGACGAAGTAGGCTTCGCAGCGTTGGCCGAGGTAGCCGGCCTTGGCGGCCTGGCCGGAGATGCTGACGAAGGCGGGGAGGTCGCCGAGGGGTTCCATTTCGTGGACGACGATGGAGCCGAGGCCGGGATGGACGAGGTTGGGCGTTTGGTTGAAGCCGGTTTGGAGTTCGTATTGGGCGCGGCCGTGGTCGCCATTGATGCCGGCGATCGAGCGGATCAGGGCGGCGTGGTGCATTTGTTTGGCGAGTTGTGGGAAGATCTCGCTGATTTCCATGCCCTCGACCGAGGTTTTGATCGGGTTGAACTCGCCCTGGACCTTGCGTCCGGGTTTGGGGTCCCAGGTATCGAGGTGGCTCATGCCGCCGCTGTTCCAAAAGAGTATGACGTGGTCCGCGGTGGCCTTGCGGGCGGGGGAAACATCGGCGAGCAGCCGGCTGATGGGCATGCCGAGCATGCTGGCCCCGAACATGCCGAGCATGCGGCGGCGGGTCATTTGGTAGTCAGTGCATCCGGACATGGAGATAAAATTTCGAGGGTTTTGAGATGGGATTTTCGTGATCAGGGGAGATAGCGGAATTCGTGGCTGTTGAGGAGGGCCCAGCGGAGGTCGGCCATGTTTTCCTCGGGGTTCCCCGGGGATTTGATGAGTTCGATGGCACCGAGTTTCTCGTGGTCGGTGGGTGGACGCGTGAGGATCTCGCGATAGGCGATTTCCGCGGCCTTGGCGGGGTCCTTGCGGAGGGCGGCGTGGACCGGCTCGAGCGGGCCGACGCGGGATGCCTCGTGAGTGAGGCGGCCGTTGAGCATCATGAGCTGCTGGCGCATGGATGGGTCCTCCTCGCGGAACTCGCCGAGGCTTTCGCGGGATGGCTGGCCGAAGACGCGGAGGAAATGGGCGGGTGGTGCGGGACTGGCCATGCGCATGGCGGATCCGAACACGGGATTGTCATCGACCTTTTTGATGACGCTGCGGATTTCGAATTTGGCGGGTGGCGTATTGGCCCCGGCTTCGGCCGCCATGGCCATGGCGCGCTGGCGCTCGGCAATGCGTTGGTCTTCGGCTTCGCGCATGGCGATGAGTTCAGCTTCGGATTTCCGTTGCTGGAGACGGTTGAAATCGAGCTCGAGGGTGGATTCCAGATCGTAGCCATCGCTGCGGGTTTCAGGCATGCCGGCCATCATTGGCTGCGGGTCCGGTTTGGCGGAGTTGGCGGGCATTCCGTCATCGATGCGGACGCGGATCAGGCGTTCGATGGATTTGAGGTTTGCGCCGGCGGGCCATTTCGGTTGCTCGAGGTGGCCGGCGACGACGATGCTGTCGTAGAGCGCCTCGCCGGGCATGCGGCGTGCGGGCGCGGATGCGAAGTGGCGCTCGGCGCGTTCGCGGTCGCTTGGGGAGATGTCCGCAGGGAGGGCGGAACGCTGGTAGGTTTCGCTGATGAGGATGATGCGGATGAGTTCCCGGATGTCGAAACCGCTGGCGATGAACTCTTGGGCGAGGAAGTCCATGGCGGTCCCGTGGACGGGATCGTTGTAAGCGGAGAAATTGTCGAGGGGCTCGACGAAGCCGTGGCCGATGAGTTCGGCCCAGACGCGGTTGACGAAGGCCCGGGCGAAATAGGGGTTTCGCGGGTCGGTGATGCGGTCGGCGAGGCGGGCGCGGAGTTCGCTGCTTTTGTAGAGGTCCTTATCGACTTCGAGGGCGCGGCTTTCGGCGAGGGCATCGGCGAGCACGGTATCGGAGGTTTTCGAATCGACGGCGTCGAGCAGGTCATCGAGGGCGGCCTCCGCCAGGGCCTCGCCGGCGGAGTCGATGGTTGAGGACCGGATGTTTTCGAAGCGGCGGAGGTAGTGCGGGGTTTCGGAGAATTCGACGAGTTCGAACGGGTAGCGGGGTTCCACGGGGCGGCGTGGTTTGCCGGCGGATTGGTCTTCGGGAGGCCACATCACGGTGGAGTCTTTGGCCTCGGTGATGTAGTTGGTGCCTTGGTCGCGGCGGCCGACCTGGCGGGTTTTGCCGAAGAAGGCGGAGAAATCGTAGAAATCGCGTTGTTCCCAATCGTCGAACGGGTGATCGTGGCACATCGCGCAGCCGATCTGGACGCCGAGGAAGACCTGGGCGGTGACGGCGCCGAGTTCAAGCGGGTTGGCATTTTCAGCGAGCAGGAAGCCGACGGCGGGAGCGCTGCCCGGGCGGCCTGAGGAAGCGATCAATTCGCGGGCCATTTGGTCGTAGGGTTTGCCATCGCGGAGCGAGGCGTGGACCCAGGCGAGCCAGCGGTCGGCTCCGGTTCGGTTTGAGCGGATGCGCAGCATGTCGGCAAAAAAAACCGACCAGCGGTCCGGGAATCGCGGGTGCTTGAGGAGGGAATCAACGAGGCGGGAGCGCCGGGTGTCGGCGGGCCAGGAGAGAAACCGGTCGATTTCCGAGGTTTTCGGGATGCGGCCGATGACATTGACGAATGTGCGGCGGAGAAAGGCGAGGTCGGAGACCGGCGGGGTGGCTTCGATGCGTTCGGCATCCAGGGTGTGGCGGATCATCCTGTCGAGCAACCGGGCGGCTTCGACCGGGTTTTCGGGCGCGTGTTCCGCCATGGGGGCACGGCGCGGTGGTTCGGGCTCGCGGGCGGTGAGGGTGACTCCTTCCGGCCATTCGGCACCGGTTTTCACCCATGCGACGAGGGTTTCGATTTCCTTGGGTTCGAGGGCGCGGCCTTTGTCGGGCATGTAACCTTCGTCGATCGGGCGGAGCAGGATCCGCCGGATCACCCCGCTGGCGTCGGGATTTCCCGGGACGACGGATTCCTCATCGCTGCCGCCCTCGAAGAAGTGCGTGCGGCTGTCCATGCGCAGGCCGCCTTTGACCTTGTCCTGCTGGTGGCAGCGGACGCAGTTCACCTCCAGGATGGGTTGGACGTCCCTGACGAAATCCGGAGCCACCGGCTGGGCGGCCACCGCCGAGGCCAGGCCGAGAAGCAAGGGGAACGGGCGCGGGAATGCGGCTGCGGGCATGGGATGAAACGATTGGTTTATCTTATATAACTTGGAGCATGGACCTGAGATTGCAAGCTTTTGGTGCCGGCTTTTGGTATCGCCTCGCAGACCTGCCTCCAGCCGGGGAAATTCCACTTGTTCGGAAATCCCGCGCATTGTGCCGGCTTCACGGGATGGATGCGGCACGAGTGGCCATCCAGCATGATCCTCTAATCCGCAGTTGGGATTGAGGATGGGGAGCGCAAGTGCTTATGGTTGC
>JBMTCD010000076.1:0-14815 GCA_049430545.1 Luteolibacter sp. | reverse complement strand
AAGCCTGCCGGGTCACGTGAGATGAAGACGCCGAATTCGAGGTCGCGGATGCGCATGCCTTCGTTGAGGAGGCCGGTGGGATCTTCGTCCTTCGTGTTGGCTTTCTGGCGATCCGCTGTGCTGCCTTGCTCCTGGGTGCGGGTGCCAAAGGCTTCGTAGCTGGATTGCCAGGTGATGGCGGCGCTTTCGTCGGTTTGGCTCACCACATCGCCCCGGCTGTTGTAGGCGTTGTAGCTGCGGGCCGGGCCACGGATGGTGTAGAGGACTCCGCCGATGCCGCCGCCGTAGTCGCTGCCGCGGATGAGTTCGACGTTCGGAGTCCCGTTGCCAGTGGTGTATTCCTGAACGGACAGGCCGCCCGCAAATGAAAGTTCGGTGCTTTGACCGCCAGCTTGGGATTCGTCGCGACCGACGCGGCGGGTGCGGTGATCGTAGGAGTAGGTGTAGGTTCCGAGCGTGGAATCCACCACCTGCGTCAGGCGGTTATCGTGATCCCATGCGTAGGTCTGGGTGGTGACGCCGCCGACCTGCTTTTCGCTACGGTTGCCGTTGGAATCATAGAGGAACGTGGTGGTCGTCGTGTCATCGGAAGCCGACTTGAGTTGGTTGCTATTGTAACCGTCGGCAAGCGTGCCGTGGAGGAAGGTCCAGCTTGTCGGAGTGCCGCCATCCACCGTGACGATCTTGCCGGTGCGGTTGTTCGCATCGTCGTATCCGTAGTCGGTGACGGTGGTGGAGCCACCGGATTCGGCGATGGTTTCAATGTCGAGGCGATAGGTCCGGTCGTATGTGTTGGTGACAGTGCGGTCGTTGACGCTCGCGTGGCCGTATTGCTCGACCGCTTTGAGAAGGCTGCCGACATTGTCGTAGCTATTCGGGAAAGGCGCTACCGCCTGCGAATAGTCGAAGGAGGAAATGACCGCGCCACTCGATTGCTGGCTCGTTTCGCCAAGCTTGCGGTTGAGTGCGTCGAAGGTGCAGCGGGTTTCGGTGCCGTTCGGCAGGACTTTGCGGGTGATGTTGCCGGAAAGATCATATCCGTAGCTGGTGGCTGCCGTTCCGTTTTCGGTGAGGGTGAGAAGCCGGTTGAGCTTGTCGTAGGCGCTGGCGAGGGTGCGACCGGTGGCGGCGTAGGTGGTGCTGCGGCGGTTGTTGGCCTTATCATACGTGTGGACGTGGGTGGCACCGGCGCTGGTTTCCTCCTTTAGGCGGTTGAGCTTGTCGAAGACTTGATTCGCTCCACGCAGGATCTGACGGGCGGCGGTTTCGTTGGGATAGGTGACGGCTAACAGGTTTCCGACAAGGTCATATTCGTAATGCCGGTTGTCGGTGGCCGCGCCTGTGTAGAGGGTGTTTTCAAGCCGGTTGAGAGCATCGTATTGATACGTCGTGAGTTGGTTCTTCGGATCGGTGCGGGTGAGTTGGACGAGTCCGTCGTAGCTGGCTTGTTCGGTGCGCTGGACGGCGCTGCCTTCGTCCCAGAGGGTTCGGGTCTTGCGGGACATGCCATCCCAGCGGAAACCGGTGATATGGCCTTCACCGTCGGTGACTTTCACCAGGTTCCCGGCGTCGTCGTATTGGTTCGAAACGACGATGTCGTCGGCCTTCGGTGCGGCGGGCGGGGCGTTCGGGTCGCCATCGTTCGGGTTGGTGGCGGTGGCGACGAGCCGATTGAGCGCGTCGTATTGGTTGCGGGTGGCGTTGCCGTTGCCGTCGGTGACTTCGAGAGCGTTTCCGTTCGCATCGAAAACGGTGTGAACGAGGATGTCGTGGGGGCCGGGTGTCTGTGGGTCTGTGGAGGGATTGCCGGTGACGGGGTTGGTTAGAATGTCGGTGACGCGGTAGGCGAAGTCGTGGAAGGTCCGGGTGATGTGGTTGCGGGCATCGGTGACGGCGATGACGTTGCCGACTCCGTCGAAGGCGGTTTGGATGACCGGATTTTGGAGGACGGATTCCTGCGGCTGGCCGTTGACGATTGTGGTGCTGGTGACGGTGGGCTGGCGCTCGACGGTTTTGCGGTTGCGGGCGTCATACTCGTATTCCCAACGGTATCCGAGGGGATTGATGGTGACGGTGACGTTGTTATTCTTGTCGTAAGCGGTCTGCGTGCGGGGCGAGCCGAGAAGTGGATCGTTGGGAGTGGAGCGGTTGACGAGGCCGGTGAAGGGATCGGGCTGCCAGACGGCGACGGAACGCCCGGCGGCGTCATATTCCGTTTCGGTTTCGCGAAGTAGTGGATCGATGGTTTTCCAGACGAGGCCGGTGCTCGAATAGACCGTCTGGCTGGTCGCGGCGAGGGTTGTGCCGTAGGCATCCGTGACGCTGGTGGCACGTTGCAGGCCATCCATGATGGTGACGGTGACTTTTCCGCGGTCATCGGTGCTGGAGGTCTGGAGTGCTTCCTTGCCTGCTGCGATGGTGCCATAGGCGGTGAAGGAAACCGCATAGGTGTTGGCTTCGTATTCCGTCTCGGTGCGCAGCGGGCGGTAGAGCGCGTCGTATGCGGCGTAGGTGTGCAGGGTGGTCGTGCCGGTGGCGGTGAGGACCGCGTTGTGGCGGATCAACTCGGTGGGCTTGAAGCCGGAGGAGTCGAATGCAGTGCCGCCGGGGTTGGCTTTCACCGTGCCGCCCAACGGCAGGTTGAGGCCCGCGTCGGTGTATTTGAATTCGGTGTGGGTCTTCTCGGTGGAAGCGGCGGCGGCAGCCGTGGCCGTGCCAAGGTCGGCGGCTTCGGCAAGGGTCAGGCCGGTGAAGACGTGGACCGGGCGGCGGATCGCATCGAAAACCGTGAAGGTGACGTTGCCGTTCGGATCGATGCTGTGGGTGACGTTGTTGACCGAGTCATAGCGCACTTCGGTGACGAGGTCGTTGCCGGTGGCGGTGCCTTTGCTGGCTTCCTCGACGAGGCCGTCGCCGTTGCGGGACGGCAGGCCCTGGCCGTCCATGTCGCGGATGGTCTTCACGCGACGGTTGAGTGCATCGTAGTGGAAGATCGTGTAGTGTCCTTCTTCGTCGATCTCTGCGGCTTTGTTGCCGTTGAGATCATACCAGTTTTGTTTGGTGGCGACCGACTCGCCACTGCGCGTTCCGGCGCTCGGATACGTGACTTCGATCAGGCGGTTGAGCTTGTCGTAGGCGAAGCGTGTTCGGTTGCCCCGGGCATCGAGGGTGGAGGTCATTTTGTTGTTGAAATCGTAAGTGTGCTCGGTGGTGAGCTTGAGTCCCTGCGGATCGACGATTTCGCGCCAGAGGCGGCCGCGGTCGTCGGGCAGGTAGCTGGTGGCTAGATCGGTTTCCCACGCCTGGCCCGAAACGCTGGCGAAGGCGAGCTTCGTCGTGCCGGTCTGGAAGGCTTTGAAGCGTTGGTTGCCGTAGTCGTATCGCTCCTGTTCGAGGATGGATGCGCCGTGCGTAAGGGTTTTCGATTTCCTGCGGCCTAGGCCGTCCACATCAAAGACGGTATTCGTGGCATAGGGATCGTCGTTTCCGTCCATCACACGGTAGTTGCCGCTGTAGGTGTATTCCTCACGGCGGCCGAGAGCATCGATTTTGGCGGTGGGATCGGCCCACTTGGTCATGGTCACGGTGGCCGCAGCCTTGCCGAGACCGGAGGGCTGTGCGGCGAGGTCGTCACCATATTCCCAAGTCGTGGGGTTCCCTGAAAAATCCGTGGCACGCCACAGCGAAAGGCCGGATGCCTTGTCGAACTCGTATTTCTCAGTGCCTAGAAGCGTTCCTGTTCCGGGCGCTCCCTGATAGTGATGAATCTCGGAGGTCAGGTAATAGACCATCCACTCGGCACTGACCGATTTGGAAGTCGCGTCCACATCGACGATTTCGGCGTCCATGTCTGTGAACTCGTAAACCGTGGCGTTGCCGGCGGCATCGGTGACGGTGGTTTTGGGCAGGGTGGTGAAGCTCACCGTCTGACCGAAGCGCATCGCTCCCTGCGGGCTGAACGAGGAACTGCCCAGCGTCCCCGGCAGCGTGACCTGGGTCACCCGGCGCGGCATGCCATACATGGTTTTCCACGAGCCATTGGCTTCGTCGTTCATGTCTGCCAATTGCTGTTCGACGTAGTCCTTCACGTCTGTGGGAAGGCGGTCCAGGTCGATGGCGGCACGGGTGCCGTTCACGCTGGAATCCCAATACTGCTTCGTCTGGTCGAAAGCATAGGTGAACTGGTGGGTGTTCCCTCGCTTGTCGGTGATGGAATCGACGTTGGCGTGATAGTGAAGTGTCTGACGTGGGTTCTGCGGGTCGGAATTATCCACTTCGACCTCAAGGCCGCCATGATAGTCGTAGCTGGTCGAGGTGTTGTCCGCGAAGTCGATGCCGGTCAACCGGGGGACAACTCCGGAATCCCCGACAACACCCGGATAAGTCTCGAAACCAAGAGCGGTGGTGGTGTCGTAATTGAAGACGGTGGTGTTGCCCCGGCTGTCGGTGATGGAATCGACCCGGCGGTAATCGGCGCTGCGGTTGATGACGAGGAACTGGTTCGGGCGGTCGGGCGAACTGATTTCGTGGGGGATGAGCGAGACCTCGTTCGGGACGCCCGGCTCGTCATAGTTGTAGTGAAGGCGCACGCCGTAACGGTCGCGGGCTTCAGTCAAGCGCCAGTAGGTGTGGCGTTTCACCTGGGTGCTGCCTTCCAGCCGGTCGGTGGAATACATGAACCATGTCTTGGCCTTGGCGTAGGTGAGCGTGTTGCCGAATTTCTTCTGGAGGACGAAGCGGTCGCCGTTGCGGGCGAGGGTGTTGAGATAGGTTTTCTTGTCCACGCGGGTGGAAGGCCACGGGAAGAAATTGTGGAAATCCACCGTGCCGAAGCGTTGGGGACGCCCGGCCTCATCGACCACGTTGACGGTGACCGGGTCGGTGGCCTCGCCGCCGATGGTCTCGATCACCTCGACGTAGGAACACAGGCTGGAGGTCCAACCGACGCCGAACGGCAGGTCGAAGCGCTCGTTAGGCCGCAGGCCCGAGCGGTCCGAAAATCCGGTTTCCTCGGTGCTGGCGCTCGCCTGGATGACAAGGTCGGAGGCACCGAGCGGAGTGTAGGCGAAGGTGGTGTCGTGATGCAAGCCGAGGTTGAAAGCGTCGATGTAAGTTTCTTCGTCGGGCAGGTCGCTCTCCTCTTCCTGCTGGGGTTTCTCGTCCGGCATGGGACGACCGTTGAGGGACACCTTGCGGTATTTCGGGCCCACCGCATCGCCGCCGCTGTAGCTGGTGGCCCATGAGAAGCTGTCGAGCGGGACCAGATAGGCTTTCTTGTATCCAACTTCCTGTGGATCGACATCCTGAAAACCCGCTCCAAGCAAACCGTCGAGATCGCACAGAAGGAAGGGACTCTTCTTTGCCGGCTCAACCGTCGCCGTGTAGTCATAATCGGGAGAGCCGTTTTGCTGAAGATACGTCGGGTCGGTGCCGACGTGCTGGATGGTCACTTCGTGAAAATCGGTCGGATCGAGTGCGAAATCGGTCTTGGGCGAAAGCTGGCCGAAGGTCTGGGCGACGAGCTGTTTGTCTCCGATCAGCAGACGCCAGCGTTCGGAATGACTGTCCGAGTCGTCACCCACCTGTGCGGTGACAAGCGGCGAATCCTCGGCACCGGCCTTCAAAGTCACTCCTAGATCGCCGATGGGCGCGTAGGAACCGAGGTTTTCATCGCCGTAAAAGTCAGATGGGTCGAGCGGCTTGTCCGCCCCGTCCAGGGGACTCGATCCGAAGTCGGCTTCATCGGCATCGGATATGCCGTCACCGTCGGTGTCCCTTGAGGCGGCTTCCTCAAGCGGATCAATCACCCCGTTCCCGTTGGAATCAACGGCCACCGGTGATGTGCCGTTGATAAATTCATCCCAGTTGGAAAGTCCGTCGCCATCATAGTCGCCACTGGGCACCGGCACTGTCGGATTATTGGGATCGACGAATCCGGCACGATAATACTTTGCCTCCCAATAATCGTCGAAGAGGTCGCTGTCGCTGTCGAAATAATTGGGATCGGTCGCTCCGAAAACCTTGAGCGCACCATTGAACACCGCTTGTCCGGCAGCTTCCTCTGCGTTGGTGAGACCGTCGCGGTCCGCGTCCTTGGAATAGTGAAGAACATCCCATCCGTTGACATACTCCGTCCGGTCGTTTGTTCCGTCCCCGTCGGTGTCTATGTTGGCAAGAGCCTGGATCGTGGTCGAATTTACGAGACTGCTGTAAAATCGAAATCTATCAAATTTCCCCGGGAAGGATCCAACACCAGCGAGTAACGGGTATCTCCCAAGCCAAGAGAACGACAAGTCTGCCGCTGATGGCACAGGCCCCCGGCAAGGCGCAAAAGGCACGCCGGGGGGTTGAGGGGGATCGGGCAGAGTATAGACAACTGGGCTGGCGAGTTGCTGGCCGTTAAACCAAGCAACCCTTGAACTCAAAACCGCGATGTGATGAAATTTGTCCTTCAGCGCATCGTTGCTTCCAAGAAGCCAAGTCCACGTGGTGTATTTCGCCAATTTGTATCCTGATGAACAAGGTCCTTGGCCGCCAGGATATGAGTAATGGCAAATCAAATAAACATTCGTGCCGTCATTCCACAGATAGTATTCAACGCTGCTCAGGAATCCTGATGCATCATAATGCGCCCCTCCGAAAAGTGCGTGGCGGGTATTTGTCGAGAGACTTGAGAACTCGAAAAACAGCGAGGCGGTATAAGTCCCGCCAAGGAAATACTGCCAAAAGCTTTCGGGGATTTCGACGTAGGATGAGCCGCTCAGCTCAGCGCTTTTGCTGGCAATCCCCGGCATCAGTGGAATCGTCCCGCTTATCCTCCCGTTGTTGCCAGAACCTGACACGTCGGGGAAGTAATTGGATCCTTGATTGGCGAAGGTCGATTCGAAGTCGTAGCGGATTTTGAGGTTCTGATTCGCAGACGCAGGAAGGCCATATCCGTCAGGGTCACCCGCAAACTGGTTGACCAATGGGTTCTTCCCTGCATCGACCTCCGCCTTGTCTGTCAATCCGTCTCCGTCCGTATCCGGGTTTCCCGGGTCCGTGCCGAGCGTGGCTTCCTGGGCGTCGGTGAGTCCGTCCCTGTCCGAATCCACGATGATGGTGACATTCACGGAGTCACTCGCACCGCCCGCGGTCGCATCGACGGTAGCGGTCTGCGCGTGCAGGGCGGATTGGAGGAACAGCAGGCAGGCGAATTTGCGCAACATGGCGGGAGATCAGTCGGCTTTGAAATGAACGGAAACCTCCCCGTTGGAGTCGGTCGTGAGGGTGAGCGAGGTGGCGAGACGGTCGCCATCGAGTGTTTCGACCGATCCGAGCAGGCCGAGGTGTTCGAGAGTCACCGGTGCGCCAACCAGAGGCGTCGTGCCGTCCGTAGTCACTTTGAATACCAGGGGATCCGAGGTGCGCTGGCCGTTGTAAACCGTCTGCCCGGAGCCGCTGATCAGCGTCACCATCGGGGTCGCGCCGTTGAAGTAGTCGTTGGGATCGGTGCCGTTCTCGAATTCCTGACGGTTCGTCAGGCCGTCGCCATCGAGATCGTCGGTCGCGGCGGCCAAGGTGCTGAGATTTTCGACCTGCTCGATCTCCCAGTCGTCAGGCAGCCCATCCAGATCGAGGTCGTTGGGCTGGAACAACTCAAGCGCATGGGTCGGGTCGAGCATCGCCGAATAGACCCGCAGGTCATCGAGGCATCCGACAAGCGCGCTCGCCGAATCGAAGGTCGATACGCCGGTGTGCTTCTGGGCGAGGGTTGCGGCCTCGACATCAAGTGGCGCGAAAGCTGTGCCGGTTTGGGTGCCGACCTCCGCTCCGTCGAGGAATAGCGTGACCTGCGAATTCGCCACGTTCCGCACGATCACGACATGGTGCCAGAGGTCGTCGGCGAGGCTGCGGCCGCGCACCCATGCGAACGATTCTCCGCCACCGGCATCCACACGGATTGTGTCCGCCGCCGTGGTGGTTTGCTCCAGGCGGATTCCGAGTTCGTTGGCCTGCCCGGAGTTTGCCGCGCTCAAGAGTGCCTGGCTGGCTGCGTTGCTCCCGGTCTTGAACCACAAACTCACCGTGAGGTCCGCCAGTCCGTCGAAAGCTGTCTCCGGGATGTCTACGCCATCCGTGCCGCCCGCGAATTCCAGTGCCCCAGCCATGATTCCACCTGCAGACTGCCATGACGGGCTGCCGAGCAAGGTTCCGTCCCTGCCCTCCGGGCTGGCGTCCGGCGCGGTGCTTCCCGCGCTTTCATCGAGCTTCAGGTGGATGGACTGGTCCACCGAAAGACGGTCGCTGAATCCATCGCCATCCGAGTCCGTCCGATACCCGCTGAGTCCCCGTTGGTATTCCTGATAGTCAGCCACGCCGTCGCCGTCCGAATCGGACAGTCCGTCGATGTCCTCGATGCCGGTGATGTTCGGATTGCCGAGTTGAAGGATCAGCATTTGTTCCCACTGGTCGGAAATGCCATCCAGATCGCTGTCATCCTGACCGTCTGGAAGACCATTGCCGTCCGTGTCGCGATTGAGCGGATCGGTGCCCCATATCGTCAGCTCCTGCCAGTTGCTCAATCCGTCTCCGTCGAAATCGGCGTTTTTCGGATCGAGAGTCGGGAAGTCCGACATTTTCAACCGGAGGAAAAACTTCGGGTAGGTGAATTCCTCGCCGTTTTCCACGTAGGTCGGCGTGAGATCGATCGGATCGTGGACCACCCCTTGGGACAGCTCCGGCAGATACAGCCAGTTCTCAAGATCGACCGAGTATTGGGTGAAGTAGCTCCAGCCGTCCTCTCCGGTCCAGTCGAGCCTGAAGCTGCCCATGCCGAGTTGCTCGAAAGTCACTTCCGGTTTCGGCTCGTCCGCCCGCAGCGAAGCGGTGATGAAAACGAGAAACCCTGCAAAAAGAAGGCGGGAGCGCTTCACTTGGCACCTCCCGGCTGGGGTTGCATCCGCTGGCCTTTCCAGAAGTGCAGAATCAAATCCTTCGGCTTCGGCGGATTGGCTTTGAGGTATGCCTCGCGTTCGATGCGGGCCTTCTCACGTGACTCGTATGCCGCGATCAAGCGGTCCTTCTCCTTGATGTAAAGCACGTGGAGTCCGTCCATGAGAGCCACGCCCTCCGTATCGGTCGGGTCGCCCTCAGTCACGATGTAGGCCGGCCGGTCCGCCGGAAGTTCGGGGCACTTAGGAATCTCGTATTCCACCCCATGCTCGGCGGCAAGCTCCTGCCATTTCTCCAACACCTCGGTCTCGATGTTGCCGACCGCCATGATCAGCATGTATTCGATCCCGTTGTATTCGTAGGATCCGAAACCTCCCAGATAGAGGAAATCGACATTGGACCATGCCACGAAGTTCCTGGCTTTGGTGTGCGTCTCGCTGTCTCCGGGCATCCACCATTCGAGACGGGTGTTCTCGCGGTCGTAAACCGTTGCCGAGAGGAACGCGAACTGGGTCCGCCGTGCGTGTTCCCGGGCTTCAGCCAGAAACGTCTGATATTCCGGTGACTCTTGGAATGCCTTCCATTCCTCCTCGGTCATCGGCTTGGGCGGCGGGGGGAGCGGAGGCAGGCCCGGGTCATCAACCCGGCGCAACGTCACTTTGCGGTCGGGCAACTGCCGCACCATCGAATCCTCGACCCGGAAATCCGGAAGTTCCGGAGGAATCGGCGGTGGAGGTGGTGTGCCGTCGGCGATCTCTCCGATGATCCGGGCCTCGCCGGTGATCTCGACCTCGGTGGACCGAGCGTCCTGAAGGACCTCTTCCGCGTTCAGACCGGTCAAACCTGCCCCGATGAGAAATAAGGCGTGAAAGGTGCGATTGAATCTCATGGAGCTATCTGATTGATGAGGATTTTTGACGGATTTGAAGCCGCTGGGGACATCCAACAAAAATTTCCGCGCTTGCATCAAGCGTGAACGGGTGAAGTTCCTGTCGCAATCCCAAAAAAGCGACAATTAGTCCGCTCTCAAGCCGGGGCATCTCCACCATGATAAATGCTTGGAATCGACCCGTCGGAGCATTCTTGGCCAAAACGTGATCCGCTTGCGCGGGGTGCGCGGACTGACGCAGGAAAAGCTCGCCGAACTGGTGGACGTTGACCGGCGCTACATCCAGCGCATCGAGGCGGGGACAGCGAATCCGGGAATCGACGTGCTGGCGCGGTTGAAAGTGGCGCTGGCGGTGAGCTGGACGCGGTTGCTGGATTGATGTTCTGCGATCACCTGTCCGGCTCCCGTTGCACGGCTTCGCCTTCGCTTGCCGTCATCAAAGACGGCAGGAACTTTACGATCTGGTGAAGACTGGTGCTCTCCGCATAAAGACCTTCCTTTTGAAGCAAGGTAGCCAATTCCTTTGGCGATGCCCATAGATGCCGTGCTGACTTAACCAACTCGACCCTCATCTGACGGATTTCCGCCTCGCTGTGCCTGGTGGTAGGAGTCCACTTGAAATGCGCGAGGAGGTTTTCAATGTCCTCCTTCGACCGGAAGCAATCAATCGGCTTGCTTGGAGCGATTGACGCGAAACGATTACAGAAGTGGTTCTCGATAGTCTCCCGCCATTTCAGTCGGTTCCATTTCCCGTTGTTCAGCTTTCCGCATCGCGGGCGGAATTCCATCTGGCCAGCATCAATTTTCTGCCATCCATCGTAATCGTCCTCGAAACACCATGCAATATCGACGGTAAGACTCACGCCGTAACTCAAGATACCTGCCACGGAGAATCCGGCTTCAGAGAGGTTTTCTGCAAGACGCACGACGAGCTTCGGTTTACGAAGCCAGCCAAGTTCACGACTGGCGGACACCGGAAGCGTTTTCCGGAAATCCCGGAGGAAATCCTCCAAACCGACTGCTGGCTTCAAGGTTTGGAAAATCTCCATCAGGAGAGGTGAAACCGAGACCATCCTACCGTACTTCATCGGCTTGTCATGAAAACCGAGAAAAGTGAATTCAACCGGCCATCCCATGGGCGGTTCGGGAAAACAATAATCATCCAAGGGCGAAAGTTTGCATCCCAAGTACGATTCATCCCGGTAGATCGGGAGAAGGTGATGCGTGTCATCCACCACCATTTCCATGCTGTATCCGGTGTGCATGAATCCCTCTGCATCGTAATCAGGATGCTCGCTGCGGGTCAGAAATGGGCCGAATACAATCATGTCGTCTGGATTTTCTTCCCTATCGCCTCCAGGTCCGGGCCATTGGGCATGATGAAGAGGCACTTGCCTTCGCTCCTGCCCTCCCAAAGCGTTCCGATGTCGTTCTTTTCGACGGAGTCGTCGGTTTTGGACAGGTGCTTGCCCTTGTATTCCACGACGAGAATCCGCCCGTCATGCATCATGGCGATGAAGTCCGGATAGAACCAGTCGGTGGAGGTCTGGAGGCGGAAGGAGGATGTGCGGCGTGACAGGTTGCGTGCCCAGAATTTCACTTCTGGCAGGGCGTCGAGGTATTGGGCGCATTTGAATTCCTCTGTCAGTTCTCCGTCGGCGCGCTTTTCCTTCAACTCACCGGGCTTGCTGCCGAAGTAGTGTTTCTTGAACTGGAATCCGCCTTCGTAGAGCCAGCCCGGTTCATAGGTCATGGCGGCGAAGTTGATGGTCTTCGCGTCGGTGACGACGAGTGATGAATCCGGTAGGAGCCATTGCTTGAAGGCGGCTTTGCGCTCGCTTTCGCGGTGCGCCTTGATCCGGGTTTCGATCTGGTCGCGCAGACGGTGGCGGTCGAGGGCGAGGAGGCTCACATCTTCGATGCCGTATTGGGCCATCAGGCCTTGGATCGCCTTGCGGAGGAAAACGGCGGACTCGCCAGCGGGGATGTCGGCGTGGTCGATGCGGCGGTCGAGCCAGCCGATGAGCATCTCAATGGACCAATCGCCGGAGCCGCCGAGTTCCATGACTTGCTGGTGGAGCGTGCCGACGAAATCCTCGTGCTCTTCCATCAATCCGGTGGTGATCCGGTTCGTTTCGCTCACGTCCACGATGCCGGACTTGCCGGTCGGACGTTTGAGCGGGTTGTAACTTTCTGATAGAGTGGCGTCCTTCTGGCCGAGCCGCCACGGGTGCTCCAAGAGAAACGTGCTCTCGAAAACAAAAAGATCGCCCTCTTCTTCCACGCAGAGAAGCGGGACGACAAAATCCTGGCCGAGTTCGTAGGGCGATGGCTGGCGCGGCTTGCCGCCGCCGAAGGCGCGTTCGGCTTCGCGGACGGATTCGACGGCGTTCTTGATCTTCGCCTTGGCTTCCGGAGTGACGGCGCAGCCGACCAATGCGTCTTCCTCGTCCTTGTCGAGAGGCACAATGATGGTCATGGCACCGGTGTTGCCATCCAGTTTCACCTTGCCACCGAGCGCGGCGACTTGGGCGGTGGCCGCTGGCATGTCCACTTCTTGGTTCGGTGTGAGGGTGATGGTTTTCGGCTGGGCCCCGAGCGGCAGGACGCCGGGTGAAATCGGCATGATGATGCGCTCTGCCTCCGCCGTGGTGAAACCATTGCTCTCCAGCGCATCCCGCAATTCGGCGAGGACTTCGTGGATGTTGTCGGAAACGGAAAACGCATAGGCGCAGTTCAAATCCGGGTGCTGCTTCGACTTCGCGCCGGGCAGGCGCAGGATGCGGCCGACGATTTGCTCGATGGCGGTGGACGAGCGGGTTTCGCGCAAGCTGCACAGCACGTAGGCGAAGGGGCAGTCCCAGCCTTCGCGGAGTTTCTGCACGGTGATGATGACGCGCACCGGGCATCTGACTGAGCGGATTTCGTCGGCGCTTGGCAATTCGTCGATCTTGCCGGTGGCGATTTTGATCTGGTCCTTCGGGATGTTGAATTCCGTGACGAGTCGTTCGCGCAAGTCCTCGCAATCGTCCACGCGCACCGCCTGGATGAGCAGGATTGGCCGCAGGTATTCGCCGGTGGCCTGGGCTTCGGCGGATGCGAGGCGTTCGAGGTCGGAGCGCAGGGTGATGGCTTCGCCCAAAAGCAGATCCTTCTGGCTCGGGTGGCGCGTCACCACCTTGAGCGGGAGTTTCACCATGTCAGCTGCCTTGAGTTCGGCGGCGGAAACGTAGTGCAGCACGTTCGACGGCATCTTCTTGCGCGCCGGGGTGGCGGTGAACTCGATGATGCAGGACGGCATGACGTTGCCGAGCGTGCTGAAGGAAAGTTCCGTGCGGGCGTTGTGCGCCTCGTCCACGATCACGATGGGCCGTCGCAGGCGCAGCAGGTTGACGAGCGAGGACAGCGGATTGCCGTCCGGGCCTGGCAGCATGTCGGCGGCGCGGCTGGTGGGCAGGTTGAGGAAATGCTCGGCCAAGCCGCCGTTCTGGGCATAGACGCGGCGGCCGGTGGTGTCCTCGGCGCGGAATGCCTGGATCGTGGCAACAATGACGACGGTGCCGCCCAAGACCATGCCGCGTGAAAGCGAAAGCGCCTCCTCGATGGTGAGGACTTCCACCGGCCCGGCGCAGGCGGTTTCCAGTGCGCGGCGGTAGGGGTGGCGCGGATCGCGGAGTGCGTCGGCCGTCTGGGCGAGGATCGTTTGGCTGGGCACCAGCCACAGCGCGATGGCTTGCTCCGCCTGGAGAAGATCGTTTTTGGCGATGCCGACGGCGTGGCAGCCAAGCAGCGTTTTGCCGCCTCCGGTGGGCACGCGCAGGCAGACGTAGGGCATGTCCGAGCCAAGTCCTGTGGCCACGACCGGCAGATAGGGCACTTCCGGGAATCCATTCTTCACGAGAACCTCGTGAAATGATTCGTGCAAAGACCGGCGCGCCGAAACAGAGCGCAGAAAATCCCGCAGCGAGCCGAGAACGCGGGTCTGATAGGGCTTGAGGGTGATCATGACACGCGGATCTCGTAAGGGGTTTGGCGGATGGTGATGGCTTCTTCCGCGAGGCGTTCCGCGCCGATCAGGCATCCGGCGCAGTAGATGACCTTCGGCCCGTCGAATGGTGGCAGGGCTGCGAGCACCTTGCGCGTGAGGACGTTGCCGCCATTGGATGACTTGGCGCCAAGGATGCCGTTGAACAGCAGATAGACGGCAACGCCTCTGCAAACTCCGAGCAAGGGCGTGTTCGGCACCCGTTCACGGGGCAGCGGTTCGCCCGTCTCGGTGAAATAGACGTGGCGCGCCAACTCGCCGAATCTGACGGTTTCTCGGATGTGGCCGGATTCGTCGAACAGGGGCTCGCCCAATTCACAGAAGCGGAAACCACCGCCAAGTCCCGCGACGGTTTCGCCTTTCGCATTGGTGTAGCCTTCTGCCACGCGGCGGACGCGCTCACGGGTGACGTCGGTGGCGACTTTCTCCTCCACTTCGACCATGATGAACCGGCGCGGCGGCTGATCCAGGTTGGCGGCATTCAACTTGAGCACCGCATGGCCGGTCGTGCCGCTTCCGGCGAAACTGTCGAGAACAAGATCGCCGGGATTGGTGGCGATTTGGAGGATGCGTTCGATCAGTCGCGAAGGCTTTGGTGTGATGAACACCGATTGCGAGTCCTCGAAATCCATGATCGAAACCAATTCTTTCTTTGCATCCTGAGTATGACCGACATCTTTGTAAAACCACATGGTCTGAGGCACCACGCCTTGCTTCACATCAGTTAGAAATCTTTTCAACTGTGGAATGGAATCACCCTTTGCACCCCACCAAATTCTGTTGTCAGCATCAAACGCCTAGAATTTCGATTTAGAAATCGTCCAATATCTCCCGGTTGGTGGGCCGCTAATCACTCTTCCAGTTGGTGAAGTGACAGGATACAGCCCATCATTACTGACTAGTCCTTAGCATAGGCTACACTTGGGGCGTGAAAGAACGATTTAACA
>JBMTCD010000075.1:0-14845 GCA_049430545.1 Luteolibacter sp. | reverse complement strand
ATCCCGGAAGCGCCCACAGGCTGGCGACGAGCGCGAAACCCGCGAACGCGGCGATTCCGGCAAGCCGGTGGCGCTGCTTTCCGCGGGCGAGAACAAAGTGGCCGCGGCGTTCCATGAGATCGCCGGCCGCATCACCGCATCGCTGCCCGCAACGGCCCGCGCGTGAAGAAAACAATCTGCATTCTCGCCGCAGGACGGTTCGAGCCATGCGATGCCCCGCCCGGCGGACTCGCGCTGAGCTGCGGCGCAGCCCCCTCCCCTTTCGGCCTCTGCCACATCGCGGTGTCGCCCTTCGGCATATGTCATCTTTCGTTCACCGGAAAACATGACAACTCCTCCCCGGTGGATGACATCCGGCGCGACTGGCCGGAAGCGGTGGTCCGCACGGACCATGTTCGTGCGCGCGAACTGGCGAATTCCATTTTCCAGTCATCGTGCCCACCCGCCCTGCTGCTCCGCGGCACCGCCTTCCAACTCGCCGTTTGGCGGGCGCTCCTGAACATCCCGGAAGGCGAAACCACCAGTTATGGCAAACTCGCCGCCTCGCTCGGCCATCCCCGCGCCTCGCGCGCCGTCGGCACCGCCGTGGGTGCCAACCGGATCGCCTGGCTCATCCCCTGCCACCGCGTGCTGCGCGGCGACGGTTCGCTCGGCGGCTACCGCTGGGGCCCGGATCGCAAACGCGCCATGTTGGAACGGGAAACGGCGCGGATTTGAATTTGCCGTGCGACAAGCATGTCGCCATCCTCCGCCATCCGATGGAACGGGAAATCGACTCCTTCATCCGCTTTCTCGCCGTCGAGAAGGGCCTGTCCGACGCCTATCAGTCATCGGTGCGGCAATCGCTCGACGCGCTCGCCGCATGGCTTCGCAACCGCAACACCGCATTGCATGACCTCGGCACGGAGGAACTCGCCGCATTTCTCTCCCGCCGCAAAACCGACGGCTTGGGTGCGGCGTCGCTGCGAATCACCACGGTGCATCTGAAAATCTTCTTCCGCTGGCTCGCCGCTGGCCGGCGGCTGCCAATGGACCCCGCCGAGCCGCTGCTCTCGCCGCGCGCCGAGGCCCACCTGCCCGAGACGCTGCATGCCAGCGAGGTGGTGACATTGCTGGAATCGATCGACATCGCCGAACCCCTCGGCCGCCGTGACCTTGCGATCCTGGAAACCTTCTACTCCGCTGGCCTTCGCCTCTCCGAGTTGTGCGGATTGAGGCTGGAATCGCTCGATCTGGAGGAAGGCTTCGCCCGCGTCACCGGCAAGGGCAACAAGACGCGCGTCACCCGCATCGGCTCCAAGGCGCGCGAATGTGTGGCGGATTACCTGACCCACGAGCGCCCGCAACTCGTGACGCGCCGCACGTCATCGCATGTCTTCATCAGCATGCGCGGCGGGCCGCTCTCACCAGACCGCGTGCGGCAGATCGTCAAGACCCGCGCCACACGCGCCGGGATCGGGCAGAACATCTATCCGCACCTGCTGCGCCATTCATTCGCCACCCATTTGCTGGAGGGCGGCGCGGACCTGCGAGTGATCCAGGAACTGCTGGGCCATGCGGACATTTCCACCACCCAGATTTACACCCACGTGGACCGCCAGCGGCTCAAATCGCTGCACAAGAATTTTCACCCGCGCGGCTGACGGATTTCAATCCCCCTTCTGCGGGTCCAACTGCCCGGGCGTGGCATAAGGATGAATGTCGAGATTGGCGTGGTTCGGACCCGTCGTTTCCACCTTGTCCTGCGGCGGCGCTTCCTGCCGTTCTCCGGCGGGGACTTCCGGCACGACCGCGATTTCCTTGGTGGCCTCGGGCACCTCAGGGCCGCCCACCCGGATCGCCTGATAGAGCAGGTTGTAATTGTGCCGAACGGCGGCGGGAAACGTGACCCGGCCGGACTCGACGACTTTCTCGCGCAGCAGCTTGGCGGAAAGATTGGCGACCAGGTCGGTGCCGATCTGCACTGCGCGGTCCACGCCTCCCACCATCTGGCCGGCCTTGGCGGTGCCGAGAATCACATCGCTTGAGATCGAGCGCCCCTGGATGGCAATATTGGAACGGGCCGACTGGATGCCGCCCTTGGAATCGATGGTGACCTCGAGCGTGGCATGGTCGTTGGAGGAAAAAATGCCGCGGACGTGGTCGATGCGCACGGAAACGAAAATCCCGCCATCCGGCGTGGGGGTGGTTTCCGGCCGGAAGGTCCGGTAGGTGCTGCCGGAAAGCGGATATTGCGCGACAGAGCTTCCGCGCTTGTCCCAGCCGCCGAGGCCTTTGCCGAAGGCCTCATGATCGATGCGAACCTGGCCGCCGGCACAGACCGCGGCAGCGAATGACAGGGCGATGGCGAATACGGTGCGTTTCATGGTGCTTCGGGGGTTAAAGATGAATAATACCGCCTGACGCGCGGATTTATTCAACCCGATCGTCATGTCGCGGCATGGGCGGCATGCCACTCGCGGTAAACGACCGGCGAGATTTCCGAAGGCTTGATCTCGGAGCGCCCGCCCCAGAAGACGTTGGTGTAGGATACCGGGATGCCGACGGATTCCAGGTGGCGGTCGATGGCGGCCTTGTGTTCGAGCACACGGTCCTTTTCGGTGCCGTGCACCACACCCATGATGTTGACATTGCCGAACTGCGGCCCGCCCTCGCGCCAGTAGCAATGGGTCATGCAGAAGTGGCGGCCCACTTCCGCACCGGCCTCGATTTCCCGGCCCTTGGGCACCGCCCAGTGGAACAGTCCGTTGAAACGCGTCACCCTCTCGCCGGTGGCCGATGGCTTGACGTGCTCAAGGAAGGTGGAAAAGCGGCCGATGACTTTCTTCGAATTGAGTGTCTCGGCCACCTCGAAGAAACGCTCCAGGGTGACACCCGCGGCCTTGGCGCGTTCGTCCCACGGGTTTTCGCGGATTTCCTCCGGCAAAAGTTCCTCTTTGAGGGCGAGCAGGACGTTCCACTCCTCGGGACTCAGGTCCACGGTGGCGGTCGTCATCATTTTCGCCGGCTCATCGGCCTTGGCACCGGGTTCGAGCCCCTTGCGCCGGACGTGGCCGACACCCAGGGCAAAGACGCCGTTGGCCGGCATCAGCAGGTATTCTGTGGCCCCGGTGAGCCGCAGCAAGGTGGTGGCATGTTCGTCGAGCGACTCGCCCACCGGCACCTTCAGCGTGGTCCACAGGCGGTAGCCGGAGCCGGAAACCTCGGTGTCGGTGGAGCGGATCACGACGTGGCCGGAAAACGGGTCCTGCTTCGCCATGAACTCGAAGGCATCGTTGAGTTTTTCCTCCGGCACCTTCCAGGCCACAAGCGCGCCGTGGGCCAGCTTGGTGGAAAGCAGCGTCTGCCGCACTCGGCGCACCACGCCGGCCTCGAGCATCGCCCGGATGCGCTCGAGCACGGTTTCGAGCGACACCCCGGATTGTTCCGCGATCACATGGAACGGCTTCCGCTGGAACCCGGCGACCAGGTCCTCGGATATCGCGAGGATGCGCGCATTGACGGGATCGGTGTGCTCGACGGGGATGGTGGCGGACATGGTTTCGGCTTGTTTGATTGTGGAGCGGGTGACCGGAATTAGGTCAGCGCGCGGGAACGATCAAGGGATTGTTCCCGGCATTTGCCGGCCCGGGAAAGATCGGCTATGCTCGGCGCGCCGATGATTTTCACGATCCTGATCCTGGTTCCCCTGCTCAGCCTGTTGTGGCTCGGCTGGGTGTGGTGGCGTCTCCGGCAGATCGGCGGAAGCGCCGCGCACGGGATGCGCTGGCTTTGCCTGGCCACCACCGTAGTGGCACTGGGAACATATTTCTGGGTGATCGCCCGGCGGTTGGACGCCGTGGAAACCGCGCCGCATCCCTGGTTGCAAGCGCTGCTTTTGTTGTGGGCGCTGGTTTTCCTGCCGCTCACCGCATTGCCCATGATGGGTGGCCTTTCCATCGTCCAGGCCTGCCGCGCCCTCACGCGGCGAATAGTCCCGGTCGCTCCCGAAAAACCCATCCCGGACCCCGGCCGCCGCCAAATGCTGCGCACCACCATGCTCGCAGTGCCGACGCTCGCCACGCTCGGTGCCACCGCCATCAGCATCCCGCAAAAGACCCGCTTCCGCGTCCGCCCGCTCGCCATCCGCATTCCCGGACTGCCCGCCGCACTCGATGGCCTGACCATCACCCACATCAGCGACACGCATGTCGGCAAGTTCACCCGTGGCGATGTGCTCGATGATATGGTCGAGGCGGTGAACCGGTTGAATTCCGACCTCGTCCTTTTGACCGGCGACCTCATCGACCACTCGATCGACGACCTGCCCGAGGCGCTCGACATGATCGAGCGCTTCAATCCCGGACGGGGGCTTTTCAACATCGAGGGCAACCACGATCTGTTCGACGGCGCCGAACTTTTCGCCGACGGCCACGCGGCCCGCGGCATCCCGCTCTTGCGCGACCAAATCGCCAGCCTGCGGGTGCGCGGCCACCCGGTGGAAATCCTTGGCATGCGCTGGAGCCGGCGCGAATCGACCATGCGCGATCAAGTGGGCGCGCTCGCCACCCATCGCGATCCGGATGCGTTTCCCATCCTGCTCGCCCACCACCCGCACGCCTTCGACGCCGCGGCGGGCCATGGCATCCCGCTCACCCTCGCCGGCCACACCCATGGCGGACAGTTGATGGTCACTCCCGAAATCGGCCCGGGGCCGGTGATGTTCCGCTACTGGTCCGGCATCTATCAACAAACGGCCAGTTCGCTGGTGGTGAGCAACGGCGCGGGCAACTGGTTTCCGCTGCGCACTTCCGCTCCCGCCGAAATCATCCGGATCACCTTGCATCGGGCTTGACGCAAATGATCCGTGTTTTCCAGCAGCGAATCGCCCGCCGCTTCCGCGCCTTGTTGTGCGGCGACCCGAGCGGCAATCCGCCATGGCTCGCAGCGGTGGCGGCAGGTGAAGGGCCGGGATTTTTCCGCCCCGATGAAGCGCCATGGATCGTCCATGGCGACATGGCCACGCTGGTCGGTGGAGTCCGCGCGCTGCTGATGCAGGCTCTTCACCCCGGCAGCCTTGCCGGCGTCAGGGACCACTCGCGCTACAAGTCGGATCCGCTCGGCCGCTTGGCAGGAACCATCCAATGGCTCACCGTCACCACCTTCGCCGCGCGGGAGTCGATCCTGCGCGAGGCGGCGCGCGTGCGCGGCATGCACACCAAGGTCCGCGGCAGCTATCGCGATGCGAGCGGATGCCAACGACCCTACGACGCCTCGGATCCCGAACTCCTGAAATGGGTCCACATCGCCTTCATGGATTCCTTCCTGCGCTGCCACCAGACCTATTCCCCGGCCGCTATTCCCGGCGGGGCGGATGCTTACATTCGGTTGTGGGCACGCTCGGTCGAGCCCCTGGGCCTCGCGGATGCCCCGTGCGACGAAAAACAACTGCTGGAGGAAATCCGGCGCTTTGAAACTCAGCTTACGGTCACGGATGACACGCGCGAGGTGATCGCATGGTTGCGCCACCCCCCACTGCCGCCGGTGGCCCGCATGGTCTATCGCCTGCTTTTCCAAGCGGCTTATCTCACGCTTCCGGAATCCCACCGCAAAATGATCGGGCTGCGCGAGTGGCCACGCAGGCTGGTGATTCCCGCCACCCGCCTGCTGTTGCGTTTTCTAAGGTTCGCGATCGGCCCGGAAAACCCGATCCAGGACGCCGCGCTCGCGAGGATCAACCGTCCATCGACATCATACTCCTGATATAATCCAGTGCGATTTCGCGCTCGACGATGCGCCCCTCAAGCTGCTCGGTCTGCACCGCATCCAGCAGCACCTTGAAACGCGGGCCGGGTTCCATGCCCATCGCGATCAAGTCGCGCCCGGTCACCAGCGGCGGCGGGATGAGCGGCTCGGCGGCAAACTCGGCTTCCTTGGCTTGCAGGAATTCGTAGTTGTCGGTGAAGCCGTTGGATGAAGCGCAATCGACGCGGTGGAGCTCGAGTTCGCGGTCGAAGGTCGGCTCGGACATGAAGCGCTTCAATTTCGCCACGCGCATCTTCTGCACGTTCATGAATTGCATGTGCCGTGCAACCATCGTGCAAACGTGCTCGATGAGCAGATTCGGATAGCGCAGGCGGCGCAGGATGGTTTCCGCCATTTCCGCGCCCAGCGCGTCGTGGCCGTTGAAACGGATGCGCCCATCGGAATCGACACTGCGGCACGGTGGCTTGGCGATGTCGTGCAGCAGCGCGGCAAGGCAGAGATCGAGCGGCGCGTCGGGCTCCAGCATCTCGAGCATGATCATCGTGTGCGTGAACACATCGCCCTCCGGATGCCACTCGGGCGGCTGGTCGCAACCGATGGTCGCGATCAACTCCGGCAGGAAATGGCGGATCAGGCCGGTGTCCACCAAGTGCTCGACGCCCGCGCGACGGCGCGGCGAGGTGAGGATCTTGGAAAATTCGTCGCGGATGCGCTCGGGCGAGATGCGGTCCAAAAGATGCGCGCAATCGCGCAGTGCGGCATCGGTTTCCCCCTCGATGGAAAAACCCATGCGCGCGGCGAAACGCACGGCGCGCAGCAAGCGCAGCCCGTCTTCCGCGAAGCGCGCGCGTGGCTCGCCGATGGCGCGAATCACGCCCACCTTGAGATCGGCCATGCCGCCGATGTGGTCGATCACCTCGCCGGTTTCCGGAACTTCGAACAACCCGTTGATGGTGAAATCGCGGCGCTTGGCATCCTCCACCGCATTGGAAAAAAACACGCTCTCCGGCCGCCGTCCATCGCGATAGCTGCCATCGGTGCGGAAGGTGGCAATCTCGATGTGATGACCGCCGTGCCTGGCGATCACCACGCCGAAGTGCGCACCCACCTCGTTGGATCCGGGGAAAATCTCCAACACGTCCGACGGCAAGGCCGAGGTGGCGATGTCGTAGTCCTGCGGTTCATGACCCAACAGGCGGTCGCGCACGCAGCCGCCGGCGAACAATGCCTCGTGGCCGCGTTCCTTCAAACGCCCGGCCAAGGCCAGCGCGGCATCGTGGGCGGGCATCGCGGGCTGGCTCATGGCAATGGCGGCCGGCTGGCCTGATAGATCGACACCACGCCGAATGTCAAAGGCGTGGCATCGGTTTCCACATACCCGCAAC
This sequence comes from Luteolibacter sp., assembly GCA_049430545.1. Taxonomy (GTDB): domain Bacteria; phylum Verrucomicrobiota; class Verrucomicrobiia; order Verrucomicrobiales; family Akkermansiaceae; genus Luteolibacter. The sequence goes on along the minus strand of JBMTCD010000075.1, from coordinate 7,715 downwards.
TCTCCAACAAATCCGTCATTCCCTTGCCGGAGGGAAATGACTCGATCGAGCCGCCGAGGTATTCGTAGGCGTCGCGCTGGCCAGTGATCCATCCCGCCAGGCGCGGCAGCACGCGGTGCAGGTAAAACCGGTAGAGCGGCCGCAGGGGACCGCGCGGCAACGAGAAATCCAGGATCAAGAGACGACCGCCGGGTTTCAGCACGCGCTGCATTTCGCGCAGCGCCGCGGGGTAATCCGCCATGTTGCGCAAGCCGAAGGCCACGGTGACGACATCGAATCCGGCATCCGGAAACGGCAGCTCCAAGGCATCGGCCACCATGGTTTTCGCAAGCCCGCGGCTGCTGGCATGGGCGAGCATCTCCGCGCAGAAATCCGTGGCGGTCACTTCGCAATCGGGACATTGGTCCTGGATTTCCAACGCGAGATCGCCGGTGCCCGACGCCACGTCGAGCAGGCGCTTCAGTTTCCAGCGCCGGATGCGCGCGGTGACCGCCTTGCGCCACCAGATGTCCGCACCGCCGCTGAGCACGTGGTTGGCGAGCACATAGCGGTCGGCGATCCGGGCGAACGCATCGCGGACATAAGCGGCATCCTGCATGAACGGAGCTTTGGGGTGCCGCCCCACGGAATCAAGTGGCAAACCGAAAACCACCAGATGCCTCGGTTACGGCCGCAATTTCATGGCACCGCAACTGCCAAAACCCGGAAATCAGACGTCGATGGTGGATTCGCGCGCGCTTTTCGGAGCGGGTTTCCCGGAGCGCCGGCCGAGGAAGGGCAGCCAGCGGCGGATGTCGTAGCCGAGCCATAACATGGATTTGACGAAAATGGCGAGCGCGGCCGCTTCGTCGAGGAAGGGCAGCGGGTCGAGCAACGGACCCAAGACCAGCAGATAGAGACCGGAGAAAATGGCGACAAGCCAGGCAAGGCGGCGTTTCATCAGGCAAGGCTATCATGGATCATGGCAGCGGCAAGCGGCCGCCACATGCGCCACGTGCGATATTGACAGGGACCTGCGTTTTTCGATGCTTGCGGATGATGAGATCACTGGGCCTGCGGCCGTCATTCTCGCATGTGGTGGGCCAGGAGGCCGAGGCGCTGCGCGCACGGGTGGTGGCGGCCGCGGCGGCCGACGTCCGCTGCGAGGCGATGGGCTTTCCGGGCTTCGTTTGCCTCCGTGTGCCGGAGCAGGAGCGCCGGTTCTGGTCGCCGCGGCTGCACCTGAGCTTTGAGACCCAGGCGGATGGCGGCACGCTGGTGCAAGGCACTTACGGTCCCAATGCCAACATGTGGTCGTCGTTTCTCTACGGTTATCTTCTGGTGGGATCGGTGGCGCTGTTTTCCGGCATCATCGGCGGATGCCAGGCGCGGCTAGGCATGCGTGCCTGGGCGCTGTGGCTGTTCTGGATCATGGTGGCCGCGGCGGTGGCCATGTATGCGCTGGCGCGCACCGGCAGGAAACTCGGCTCCGCGCAAACCGCGATGCTGCATGGGATCTATCAACAAGCCGTCGGCGTGGAAGTGGAGTTGAAATGAGGCCCCATGCCGCCCCACCCTCCTGCAACCTTGCAAGCCGTGCGGGAAAGCCATAAGCCTCCCCGCCATGAGCGACCCACCACCGGCGATCCAGCGCAAGCCGTCATGGAAGCGCATCGTCGTGCGCATCATCATGATTTGCGCCGGCTGCGTGGCCATCCTCCTGCCGGCGTGGCTGCCGGACCGCGGCGAGGCACCCATCCAGCGCGGCACAGTGGAATTGCTGCAGGCCTTCCTGCTGGCGGGCGCCTCGGTGGTCGCCTTCGGGGCCTCGTCACATGCCGGTGCCTACCGGCCGGTGTGCCGCGTGCTGGGGATGGGATTTTTCGCGGCCTTCGTGGGGGAAATCGAGGACTTCGTTTCGGAGATCCTGCAATGGCCTTTCCCGGAGGCGTGGGTGATCGGGGTCATCCTGTTGGCGGCCCTCATCACGGTCCTGCGCCACCGCAAGGTGATGGCGCATTTCCTGGCCACGCTCGGCCATCACGCCGGCTCGGGGCTCATCGCCGGAGCACTGCTCATCATCTACGTGTTCAACCGCGTGATCGGCAGCGAGGCCTTCTGGATGGTCTCGCTGGGCGACGCGTTTTCGCCCGAGATTCCAGAGATCTGCGAAAGCTATCTGGAACTGCTCGCCTGTTATCTCATCTTCATCGGCGCGATCGGCCTGTCCATCACCCTCGCCCGGCGCAGGGATCCTGCCTGAGTTTCCGCCATGTTTCACATCGTCCTGATCGAACCGGAGATTCCCCACAATGCGGGTGCCGCGGGCCGGCTCGCGCTGGCCACGGGAGCCACGCTGCATCTGGTGGAACCGCTCGGGTTTTCGCTGGAGGACAAACACATCCGCCGCACCGGCTTGGACTACTGGCACAGCGTGGAACTGCGCGTCTGGAAATCCTTCGGGGAACTCCAGGCCGCGGCCTCGCAAGAAGCGGCATTCTGGTTTCTGAGCACCAAGGCACAACGCACCGCATGGAACGCACCCTTCCGGGCTGGCGACTATCTGGTCTTCGGCCGGGAAACCAAGGGCCTGCCCGAGGAGATGGTCCGCGCTGCCGCTGACCAGGCACTGCGCATCCCGATGCAGCCCGGCGGCACCCGCAGCCTCAACCTGTCCACCGCCGTCGCCATCGTGCTCTACGAGGCCGTGCGCCGGCAGAATCCGGACTGGTGACCGCCGCCAGGCTGCCTTTGGAAAAATCCAATTTGGGGATTGTCATTCTATTGGAGATGGAAATAGTCAACCTGACTTGAATGATTTCACCCCTAAGCCTGTGGCTGAAAATGGCATGAAAACCGCTGGCGTCGAGACGGCGGCAGGCGTTTCCCCGCTCCGCTTATTCACCCTGTTCACCCCCGCATTCCCATGATCCGCCGCAATGACGAGTCGCAAGGCGCGCTGTTTGAGGATAATGTCCGTCCCCCATCAGCCGTAAGGCGCGGCAGGTCCGGCAACGCCGCACCACGGCCCGAGGATTTCGGGCTCACCGCGCCATCCCAGCTGGTCAAGAACTACGTGCTCGACACCAACGTATTGCTGCACGACCCGGCGTCGCTGGAACGCTTCAAGGAAAACCATCTGTGCATCCCGGTGGACGTGCTGGCGGAGCTGGACAAGTTCAAGAGCGAACAAACCGAGCGCGGGGCAAACGCGCGCCGCGTGCACCGTCGGCTCAACGAAATGTTCTCCAGTGCCGCGCAAGTCACCCGTGGCGTTTCCAACGGCCACGGCGGCACCGTGCGGATGGTCATCTACGACCCCGCGGCCTGCCCGAAAAATTCCGAGGCGCTCAACCGCTTTCACCGTATTTTTCCGGATCGCGAACGGGTGGACCACCGCATACTCGCCGCCTGCCTGCTGCTCATGCGGCACAATTCCGCGCCGGTCGTCCTGGTCACCAAGGACATCAACATGCAGCTCAAGGCCCGCGCCGTGGGCATCGAATGCCAGGATTATCTCAACGACAAGGTGGACGCCCGAGAGGTTTCCAACTACGAGGTTCATCGTATCGAAGTCGATCACGGCGAACTCCAGCGCTTCGCCAGCAGCGGATCGGTAGAACTCGACGATTCGCGCACCTGCGGCGTCGCGATCAACGAATACGTCCTGTTGGGCGCGGGCGACAAACAGACCATCCCCGCCCGCATGGCCACCGGCGGCCGCTTCTTGCGGCTCAATTTCCCAGAGACCCTCAAGATCCCGGACGGCCAGTCGCTCAAACCGCTCAATCTCGGCCAGCGCTGCCTGATCGACGCATTGCTGAATCCGGACATCTCGCTCGTCACCTGCTACGGTCACGCCGGCACCGGCAAGACCTTGGTCGCCGTGGCCGCCGGCCTGCATGAGATGTTCAACCGCCGCTACAATGGCATCACCGTGAGCCGACCGGTCGTCGCCATGGGCGAGCAACTCGGTTTCCTGCCCGGCTCGCTCGACGAGAAGATGCGCCCGTGGCTGCAGCCGATCCATGACGCGCTCGATCTCCTCATGCGGCCGTCCACCCCGCTCGGGCCGCGGCGCAAGCAACAAAAAGCGGACAACCCGTCCTTGCCCGTGAAAAAACCCTATGAGCTGCTGATGGAACAAGGCATCTTGGAAATTGAAGCGTTATGCTATATCCGCGGACGCTCGATACCCAACCGGTTCTTCATTCTCGACGAGGCGCAGCAACTCACGCCACAGGAGGCGAAAACCATCGTCACCCGCATGTCACGCGATTCCAAGCTCGTCATGGTGGGAGACCCCGCACAGATCGACAATCCCTACGTGGACAGCCGCAGCAACGGCCTCGTTTACACCCGCAACCGGCTCAAGGGGCAGCCCTTCGTCGCCCACGTCGCCCTCAACCGCGGCGAGCGCTCCGAACTCGCCGAAGCCGGCGCGAGCCTCATGTGAACCGATCCGCATGCCCGGGCCGCGGGAACCCTCAGCTCCATATCGAACTCGGCGATGCGGACCTCTTTGATCACCGCCCCGCACACCTTCCACCCGCTTGCCGCGCCGGCTCCGCGAACAACATGGAGTCACGCAAACTACCCATCAGCGCCAGCCTGACACACCGTGCCCCAGCCGGCCGCGCGCTCGGTTCCAGCCTTGGCTGAAGGTGCCGGGCAGCCATTTCATGCCGGCGACCGGATTTGGCTGCGGGGTCTCGAGTAGAAGGTGGAAATGATTGGCACGAGCACCCGGGCATGCACCCGCCAGCCGCAGCTTGCGCAGGTTTCCCGGAGCCGCTTGAGGAAAACGAGGCGGTCGTCGGTTTCGAGGATCGCCTTGCCGCCATCGCCGCGGGCCATGACGTGATAGATGGCACCGGGGTATTGGAATCGCAAGGGGCTGGCCATAGGGGAAGCTTTTCCCTATTGCGGCAGCTGCGGGTCAAGGTGAGTTTGTTGGCTTGCGGGGACCCCACTGAGGTTCATCGTTTTCGAGAATCGGCGTTGGGCGCGGGGATGGTGCCACGGTGCAACTCATTTGGGTTCCGCGGCCCGGGCGAGAATTGCCGTGACCACCAGGGCGTGGGCTGGGGTGCCGCGTTGCTCCATAGATCTGAAGTATTGGGTGTAGTAGGGACGTTTGGCGTCGCGCACGGTTTTAAATGCTGCGATGATGTGGGCGTGGAGATCGATTACGGGGACTTGGTGCCTGGCCATGACGCGGGCGGCGATGGCGTTGTATTCGATCTCGGAGTCCCGCTCGAAGAGGCTGTCGTGGCCGCCATTCAATGGGATGGTGGAGGCCCAGATGAGTTTGGCTTTGGTGGCTTTGAGTCGCTGGACGAGGGCGTCGAGATTTTTTTCATACTGTTCGGGGGTGGAAACCCTCACGCCGCCGGCGTCTTTGTTCATGATGCGGATGTCCTTGGTGGCCGGGTCTTTGTGGAAAAGATCGCCGATGCCGTAGCTGAAGTAGATGATGTCCCATGGCTTGTCGCCGAGCAGTTTGTCGATGTGCGCGAGAGCGGTGCCGCTGTCGTTGGCGTTGCCGGACGGGGGGGAGTGGACGTCGGCTTTTCCGGCGAGTTCCTTCTTGGCAGCCTGGATGATGGGCTGTTGTGTGGGATCGCCGAGAAAGAGGACCCGCGGAATGTTTTTCTCCTGCGCCGAGGCGCCCGCCGTGAGCAGCAGGCCGAGCGGCAGCAGGAGGATTTTGAAGCGATGGGACATGGCACTCAGGCGAGGATTTCGGTGAGTTCGCCGGTGCTGTCGGCGAATTTCTCGACAGGGGCATCGACGGCGTTGAGCATCGAGACAAAGAGGTTGGCGAGCGGTTTTTTGCGGTCGCCCTCGAAGTTGTAGAGGTGGCCGTGCTTGAAGCCGAGGCGCTTGCCGCCGGCGATCTGGATGGGGTAGTCCTTGTTGGCGTGGGAGGCGTGCGGGTGTGCGGAGCCCCAGAGGACGACGGTGTTGTCGAGCATGTTGCCGTCGCCTTCCGGGGTGTCTTTGAGCCGCTTGAGGAAATAGGCGTGCTGCTCGGCGCGCCATCTCTCCCATTGGCCTGAGGCTGCCTCGGGACGTTTGTGGGCGATGTCGTGGGTGCCACCGGTGTAGTTGAAGAGCAAGTTGGCGAAGCTGCCGACGGGGTTGCCAACGGAGTGCTCGCTTTCGGTCAGGAAGGTGGCGAAGCGTGTGGAATCGGTCTGGAAGGCGAGGTAGATCAGATCATACATGCAGCGGATGTATTCGGTGGGCTGGTGGTAGCTGGCTTCGAGGTCGAGGCCTTTGGTGTCGATCTTGGGCAGCTCCTCATGGGTCCATTTGCTCGTGCGTTCCACGCGTTGCTCGATGGCACGGACGGACTCGAGGTATTCGTCCATTTTCTGGCGGTCTTCAGCGCCGAGTTTGCCGTGAAGGGTTTTGTAGTTTTCCATCATGATGTCGAGCACGCTGGCTTCGCGTTTGAGGCGGGCGCGGACGTCATCGACGCTGTGGTTGGCGTAGGGCCGGAAGAGGCGGTTGAAGATTTCCTGCGGCCTCTCAAGGGCGGGAATCGGCTGGCCAGGGCCGGCGTGGGAGAGGGTCTTGGACATGCCGTAGGAGCCGGTGCCGCCTTCGCTGCCCAGCACAAGGGAGGGGTAGCGGGTGTGGTGGCCGTTGAATTTGGCGGCGAGCTGATCCATGGAAATGTTGTTGGTTTTATCCGCCCCGGTCATGTCGGCACCGGTGGAGAAGACATCGCCGCTGCTGTGGCCGCCCAAGCCGTAGCCGCCGGGGTGGTCGAGACCGCGCAGGTAGGTGATGGAGTCTTTGACCGGCTCGAAGGGCGCGGAGGCCTTGTTGAGCGTGATCGGGCCGGAATCGTGGCGCGGATACCAGCTCCACTCGTGGGATGTGCCGCCGCGTGTGGGGGGATCATAGACGCCGTAGGCAATGTAGCTGATGAGCATCCGTTTGGGATACTGCCTTGCGGCGGTCGCGCCGGTCGCCCGGCTCATGCTGTTGAGAAATGGAAGGGCGAGGGCGATTCCGCCTCCACGGAGGACATCGCGGCGGTTCATGTGGTGGGATTTCATGGTGATTGCTGGTTTGTGATTGTCGTAATCGGGGTTCGGAAAATTTCGCTGCGGCAGATGGTGAGAATCATGTCGTGGAAGCGGTGTTCGGTTTTTTCGGACTGTTTGAAAAGTTCTTCGACGGCGTAGCGATCGTGATAGGTGAGCGCGCGACCGATGCCATAGGTGAGCAGGCGGCGGATGGCGTTTTCGGCGACGTCATCCTTGCGGTCTTTGAGGAGGTATTCCTTGAGTTCCTTCATGCCTGACACTTCGGGGCCGTTGGGAACGCGGGCGACGGCATCGACCGGTATGGTGTTGACGGTTTTCAGATATTCGAGATAGCCCTCGAGGTTGCGGTCCATTTCTTTGCTGAACTTGCGGATGGTGGCGCCGTTTTTGGGAATGTAGGGCTGGTATTGGCCGATGGCGTTGTATTCCTCGAAGGGAATGCCCCAGGGATCGAGGCGGGCATGGCAGTCGTTGCAGGATTCCACGGTGCGGTGGATGCGCAGCATGTCCTTGATGGTGGTGGCGTTTTCCGCCTCTTCGCCGGCAGTGTCGGAAAGGGCGGGCACTTCGGCGGGTGGCGGTGCGACTTCATCGCCGAGGATCGCTTCACGCAGCCAACCATTGGCTCATCGAGGATTGAGGTGACCGCGTTGGTCTTTGAGATCTTCTTGC
>JBMTCD010000074.1:0-14846 GCA_049430545.1 Luteolibacter sp. | reverse complement strand
CGATGCCGCCAAATCCCTCCGCAACCTCTGAACCATGGACTTCTGGATCATCGAAAACGGCGAAAAATCCGGGCCGCTGCCCGATTTCGAGGTGCGTTCAAGGATCCGGGCCGGCGTCCTGACCGGCGAAACCCCGGCATGGCATGAGGGGCTGTCCGATTGGCGGCCGCTGGCGGAGATCCCCTTGTTCGCGCGCGATTTCGAAAATCCCGACGAGTCTCCCACTTCGGAACCGGAAACGGCGAGCGAGCTGCCGCCTCCCCTGCCCCAGCGGCCGCCGGTTTCCACCCCCCATCTCATCCGCCGCTTCTGGGCGCGCTGGTTCGATCTCTATCTCTACTCCGGCTTGTGGTGGCTCGGCATGTGGGCCGCCGGCCGCGACATCGGCGCGGTGCTCGAAAACGTCTGGCTCATCCTGTTGCAATATCTGCCGTGGTTCGCCATCGAGGCATTCCTGCTGCACCGTTTCGGCACCACGCCCGGCAAGTGGCTGCTCGGCATCCACGTGCGCAACGACGACGGCTCGCCGCTCGCGCTCGGCGCGGCCACGCGGCGCGCGATGCGCGTCCTGTTCCTCGGCATCGGCCTCGGCTGGGGCATCATCGCGCTGCTCTGCCAGCTGATGGCCTTTTTCACCACCCGCCGCCTCGGCAAGCCGTTGTGGGACATGGCCGGCGGCCACCGGCTCGAAACCGCCCCGTTGCATCCGGCAAAGATCGCCGCTTACCTGCCCGGTCTCTTCATCGCCTTGCAAATGCAATTGATCGTCGTCTGGCCGCACATCAACCAACAGATGAAGGAAACCTTCCCCGCGCTGCGCGAGCGAATCGAGAGACACCCGCCATGGCACCTGCCGGACAATCGGTCGCGTTGAGACAGCAACACCTCCACGAGGCTCGTTTTCGCGGATGAACCCATTGGCAATTGGTGAATTCCAGCGGCGAAAATCCGCCTTCCGCAAGGATTCGGAATTCTGGAGCGGTTTTTTTGACCATTGATTGCCAGCGGGTTGAGAAATTCCGGATTCCGTGAAAGACAGCCGGGCCGGAATGGTTTAAGGGAGTGCGATGTCAATTGACGACGAGGGAAAAGACGAAGGCCGCGATGAAGCACTGCAGCATGCATTTGCGAAAACGCGCAAGAGCCTGATTGCGCGCTTGGAAAACTGGGAGGACCAGCGGACCTGGGACGAATTTTACCAAACCTACTGGCGGCTCATCTACTCTGTGGCCATCAAGGCCGGACTGCGCAACGAGGAAGCGTTCGACTGCGTGCAGGAGACGATCCTCTCCATCGCCAAACAGAGCAAAAAAAACCTCTACGACCCCAAGCAGGGCTCCTTCAAAACCTGGCTGATGAACATGACCCGCTGGCGCATCAACGACCAGTTCCGCAAGCGCAAGAAGGATACCGCCATGACCGGCGGCGATTGGGAAAACGACCGCAAGACCGCGGTGATCGACCGCGTCGAGGATCCTGACGGCGATGTGCTCTCGCGGCTGTGGGACGTAGAGTGGAAGAAAAACCTCGCCGATGCCGCACTGGCCCGGGTCAAGGCCCAGGTCTCGCCGAAACAATACCAGATTTTCGATTGTTACGTGGTCAAGCAGTGGGATGCCGCCCGCGTGCGTGAAAAACTCAACGTCAGCATGGCACAGGTTTATCTGGCCAAACACCGGGTGGGTGCCGTGCTCAAACGCGAGTTGGCGAAACTCGAGGAACAGAACGATGCCGGCTGAAAACCGTCCCTTTCCCACGATTCCGGACCACGAGGTTCTCCGCAAGATCGGCGGCGGTGCCTACGGCGAGGTCTGGCTGGCGCGGGGCGTGACCGGTGCCCTGCGCGCGGTCAAAGTCGTGTGGCGGCAGGACTTCGAGGACGAGCGCGGTTTCGAGCGCGAATTCGAGGGCATCCTGAAGTTCGAGCCGATCTCGCGTGACCACCCCGCCCTGGTCAATATCCTGCACGTGGGCCGCAGCGCGGACGGCGTCTCGTTTTACTATTACGTGATGGAGCTCGGCGACGACGTCAGCGGCGGCCGCGAGATCAATCCGGTGGAATATGAACCGCGCACGCTGCGGGCCGACCATCCGCACGCCGGCATCGAACGCTGGAACACCGCCGAGTGCCTGGACGTGGGACTGCGCCTCGCCGAGGCCCTCGATCACCTCCACCAGCACGGACTCGCACACCGCGACGTCAAGCCGTCCAACATCATTTTCGTCAATGGCCGGGCAAAGCTGGCCGACATCGGCCTGGTGGCGGCCCGCGGCCAGCGCACATTCGTCGGCACCGAGGGATTCGTGCCGCCGGAAGGCCCGGGTTCGGCGCAGGCGGATATCTACAGCCTCGGCAAGGTGCTCTACGAGATGGCCACCGGAAAGGACCGGATGAATTTCCCGGAACTTCCCGACGAGATGCCGCAAGGCGCGGAACGTCGGCCGTGGCTGGAACTCAACCGCGTGATTTGCGACGTTTGCGAGCCGCGCGTTTCCCACCGCGCCATCACCACCGCGGCACAACTTGCCGAGGCACTGCGCCGGATCGGCAAAGGCCAGCGGGGACGCCGCAGCACCGCACTGGTATGGGCCGCCACGGTGGTGCTCACCGGGTTTTCCGGCTGGGCGACGTGGCAGGTGGCGGCCGATGCCGGCTGGTTCTCGAAGCTCCCCTTCAGCATGCATCGGGATCCGACTCCGGCCATCGGTCAGTTCCGCATCTTCAGCACGCCGGAAGGGGCTGATGTGATCGATCCTCAGGGTGTGCTCATCGGCACCACGCCCACTCCCACGCTCACCGCCGAGGTGGGCACCGAGGTGGTCTTCACACTGCGCAAAAAGGACTATCAGGATACCACCGTCCGTGAACGCATCGGCCTCACGGCCGCAAACGAACCGATGGTGATCCCCGTGTCCATGAAACCGTTCCAGCCACCGGTGACCGGCGAGTGGTGGGAAGACCACTTTGGCAACCGCTACCAGCCGGTGGAAAACCACCATCTCAGCGAGGGCTTTGTGGATCGCGCCACATGGGACGAATTCATCGCGGATGGCGGTGCGGCTGCCGGCGGCGAGACCGAATCGCTGTCGTATTCGCGTGACGGCACACCGGTCAACGCGATCCTCGTCACCGCACACGGTGCCGAGGCCTTCTGCCAGTGGTTGCGCACCGCCGCGATCCACGAAGGACGGCTGACCGAGGAGTTCGAGCTGCGGGCGCTCCGCGAGCAGGACTTCGATCATCCGTCACTCGGCAACCACGCGCGCCAGGCCCAGCTCAAGCCGTTCCGCGTGATGGTCAGGCGTTTCAATCCAGGCAGCCTCACGCTCACCAGCGATCCCGCCGGTGCCGAGGTTTATCTCAACGGCCAATACGTGGGCACCACCGACAGCCCGCTCGACCTCACGGCACTGAAACCCGGCAGCCTCAAGCTGCTGCTCGTGCTCCAAGGCTACAAGCCTCTCAGCAAGACAATCAAGCTCGGTGAGGGCGGCAGCTTGCGCGAAAACCTCAAGCTGCAGAAAAACGAGAGCGTCGTTTTCGGCCGCCCATGGGAGAACGGCATCAAAATGCGCTTCGTCCCGGTGAACCCGGACCTGATGGCTTCGGCATGGGAAACGCGACTGAGCGATTTCGCGCTGTTCGTCACTGAGACCGGGCGCCGCCCGCCCCCGCCGCCGCCTTTCGCCCAGGAGCCGGACCACCCGGTGATCAATGTTTCCCGCAAGGACGCGCGGGCCTTCTGCGATTGGCTCACCCGCCGCGAGCGCGAGCAGGAACGGATCGGCTCGACCCACCAATACCGCCTGCCCACGGACCTTGAATGGAGCATGCTCGTGGGACTGGAGGACGAAGGCGGCATCAGCCCAGGCTGGCGCGACGCGCGAAAGCGGCAGGTCTTCCCATGGGGCATCGCATGGCCGCCGCGGGATTCGCCCGGAAACTTCGCGGACGACAGCGCCGCCAGCGCCGGTGCCATTTCCGTGGACCGCACCATCCCGGGATACGAGGACGGCTATCCATTCACCGCTCCGGTCGGCTCCTTCACCGAAAACCCGCTCGGCATCCACGACCTCAGCGGCAATGTCCAGGAATGGGTTGACGACGAATACTCGCGCCTCGGCAACAACGTGCTCGGAGTGCTCCGCGGCGGCGGCTGGAACACCTATCAACCGGAAAACCTCTACACCGGATCGCGCAACGCCGTGCCCCCCGACTACCGCGACATCTACTACGGCTTCCGCATCGTGCTCGCGAAAATCCCGCGCGATGCGGACTGAGCGCGCCACTCACCGGACCGTCGCAATGTTTTCCCCGGCCATGGTCCGTGGACCCCGCAAATCAGGGGAAATCCTCAAACCCTTTTTGCCCCGGTGCCGGAATTCGGATTGAACAACCCGCCGCCGCGGGGTTTCCCTTCCGCCGCCATGAACGAACGCAAGACCCTCGACGAACGCCAGCAGATGACCGAGCTGGAGCGGCTCCGCCACTCCTGCGCCCACGTCATGGCCACCGCCATCCTGCGCATCTGGCCGGACGCCCAGTTCGCCTACGGTCCGCCGATCGAGAACGGTTTCTATTACGACTTCGACATGAAGCACCGGATCACTCCGGACGACTTCGAGAAAATCGAGGCCGAGATGAAAAAAATCGCCAAGGAAAACCAGAAGTTCGAGCGCAAGACGATCTCGCGCGAGGAGGCCAAGGCGATGGCCGAAAGCGGCCGTCTCGGCGGACTTTCCGAACGCCCCGGCAATCCGTCGCGCTTCAAGCTCGACCTCATCGACAAGATCCCCGAGGGCGAGGAGATCTCATGCTATCAGAACGGCGAGTTCATCGACCTCTGCGCCGGTCCGCACGTCGGCTACACCGCCAAGTGCAAGAACGTGAAACTCATGTCGGTTTCCTCGTCGTTCTACATGGGCGACGAATCGAAGGGCCAGCTCCAGCGGCTCTACGGCACCGCCTTCGAAAACAAGGAATTGCTCGAGGAACACCTCAACCGGCTGGAGGAAGCCAAGAAACGCGACCACCGCCGCCTCGGCCGCGAATTGGGCCTGTTCCACATCGACGAGATGGTCGGCCAAGGGCTTGTGTTGTGGAAACCCAAGGGCGCCCTTGTCCGACGCGCCCTGCAGGACTTCATCACCGGGGAACTCGACAAGCAGGGCTACTCGCAGGTGTTCACCCCGCACATCGGCAAGCTCGACCTCTACCGCACCTCCGGCCATTTCCCCTACTATCAGGACAGCCAGTATCCGGCGATTCCGGAGCGCGATGTGTTGGAAAAACTCGCCGACGAGGACGCCGGCTGCGCCGATCTGGTCAACGGCCTGAGCGATGGCACCTACGAGGGCTACCTGCTCAAGCCGATGAATTGCCCGCACCACATCCGGATCTTCGCCAGCGACCACCATTCCTACCGCGACCTGCCGATCCGCCTCGCCGAGTTCGGCACGGTTTACCGTTGGGAGCAGTCCGGCGAACTTGGCGGCATGACCCGCGTCCGCGGCTTCACCCAGGACGACGCCCACCTGTTCTGCACACCGGAGCAGGTGGCCGCCGAGGTGACCGGCTGCCTTGACTTGGTGAAAAAGGTCCTCAGCACACTCGGCATGCACGAATACCGCGTGCGCCTCTCGCTGCGCGATCCGGAGAGCGACAAATACGTCGGCTCGCCGGAAAACTGGGACAAGGCGGAAGCCGCCCTGCGCGAGGCCGTGCAAACGCTCGGCGTCGAATACACCGAGGAAATCGGCGAGGCCGCGTTCTACGGGCCGAAGATCGACATCGTGGTGAAAGACGTCATCGGCCGCGACTGGCAGCTCGGCACCGTGCAGGTGGACTACAACCTGCCGGTCCGTTTCAAGCTCTCCTATGTCGGCGCGGACAACCAACCGCACGTGCCGGTGATGATCCACCGCGCGCCGTTCGGCTCGATGGAGCGATTCACCGGCCTGCTCATCGAACACTTCGAGGGCAAGTTCCCCACATGGCTCGCGCCCGAACAGGTGCGCATCCTGCCGATCTCGGAAAAATCCATCGAGTTCGCCGAAACCGCCGCCGCCAGGCTCGCCGACGCCGGCATCCGCCTGACCGTGGACCACAGCAGCGACAAGATCGGCGCCAAGATCCGCAACGCCCGCCTCGACCGCGTCCCCTACATGCTCGTCATCGGCCAGCGCGAAGCCGAGGAAGGCAGCGTCTCCGTCCGCCACCGCGACAAGGACGACCTCGGCACGAAACCGCTGGATCAGTTCATCGCCGAAATCACCGCGGAGGTCGGCAGCCGGAGTTTGTAGGCTCGCTCGTGAGAACGAGGGGTGGCGGCAACTCTGGCCTACGCCGTCCACTTCGCCCCATGCTCGGCGAGGTCGAGCACCAGCTGGAACAGGCTGTCGCGCTTCTTCGCGAACAAATCCCGGTCTGCGGAATCCGGCAGTCCTTCGTGTCGTTTCTAACCACCAGGCTCTCATCCAGCAACTCGCTCACCCGCTGGCGCGCGGCATCCACGTCCTGTTGCCCCACGATGCCGTCGATCACGCCGCGCAGGTATGCCCGTCGAGGTCCTCACGGTCGGTGACCACCAAAAAGGTCAGGCTGCCACCGCATTTCCGCAGGATCTTGCGGGTGTGGAAGATCATCGAGAAACTCTTGCCCGATCCCTGTGTGTGCCAGAACACCCCGAGTTTGCCGGGATCGTCTCCCCGCTCCACATACCTTGCGAAACCCTTGTTCACGCCGATGAACTGGTGGTTCTGGGCGATGATCTTGTGGCTCTCCTGATGATACAGGATGAAGTTCTCGACGTAATCGATCAGTTTGTCCTTGGCGCAGAGTCCGGCCAGCAGACGCTCCGCGCTGGTGGCCTCGCTCACGATTTTCGCGCGGTCGATCTTCTCCTTTTCGTCCTCCGGGCGCAGCCAGCGGAAAAAGTGCTGCCATCCGGCGTTGATGCTGCCCACCCGGGTGTCGATGGCGTTGCGGAGTTTCACGTTCGAGTTCTTCAGCTCGATGAACACCAGCGGCAGGCCGGTGATGTAGAGCAGGACGTCCGGCCGACTAAAGCGCACCTCGCCCTGGATCCACATCTGGGAAACCGCAAGAAACTCGTTGGCCTCCGCATCCTTGAAATCGATCACCCGCACCTGCTCGACGCGGTTTTTGCCCTCTGCATCCCGGAATTCCACGCGCACGCCGTCGCGGATGAGATCATAGACTTCGCGGTTGGCGGCGACGATGGGCATCGCCCGACGCCGTTCGCAGAGGGTTTTGAGCGCGCCATAGATCACCGACTCCGGGAAATTAGGATTCAGCCGCAGCGCGGTGGCGCGCAGGCGGTCGTGCAGGATCACCTCGCGCTTGCTGGAGCGGTTTGAGCCGTCGTCCAGATCCTCACGGTCCTCGGTGAAGAAATTCTCCACATCATAACCATGGACGAATTGCTGGCGCTGCAGGATGGCCTGTTCGATCTGGTCCTCGGAGATGAAGTTGGGAATATTCGATTTTCAGTCGCGGGTCGGGAAGCATGCAAACATCTATCCGACTGGCAAGGAAGCCGGATTTTCGCGCCATGTTCACGAAATCATGCGTGTTCTCGTATCCGTGAACACCTAAGTTAGGCGCTCGCTCCTGTCTCTGGGCGTTCAGCCCCCGGCCCGGCGGATTTCATCCAGGTCGGCGAGGTCCTGTGGTCTTCCGGCACCTTGCTTGGCCGTGACCAGATGGGACTTTCCCAAAAAGTGGATGGGCACGCCCTCGCTGGTGGCTGTGGAGCGCTCTTGCCAGGCGGTATCGAAATCGGGGATGCCGGGAAGAGTGGTCAGGAAATCGATCTGGCAGGGGGAGACGCCAATCACGTATTGAAGTCCCTCATGGGCGAAATCGTCCTGCGTGACCTCGATAAGTGGAATGCCGAACTTCCGGAATGCACGTGCCACCCTGGCGGCGTTCTCCACCGAAGGCTTGAGCCAGAGATCGATGTCCTTGGTGTAGCGGGGCTGGGTGTAGTGGATCACCGCGTAGCCTCCGACGACCAGATACTCAACCTGCTCCTCGGCGAAGATGCGCAACAGATCTTTGAAGTCGGAGTTCATCGGGATGTTTTCCTTTCATGCCCACCCAGTAATCGGAGACCAGTTCCCAAGCTGCGGCAAGACGTGCGGCGCAGCCCGCATCCTGCCATTGGCGGATGCGGTATGCCCGGACCTCGTCGAATGAAGCCAGTTTTGCCTGCGGCCAATGGGAACGGTCTTTGACGGGTTGTTCCATGGCGGGAAAGCTAGCGGGCGGAAAGGCTTTCGGCAAGAGTGTGGTTTCCCCGTAATGTCCGGTAATGTCCGGCAGAAACATCGTAGGCTCGCTCGTGAGAGCGAGGCGGGGGCGGTGTCGCGCGCGAAGACCCCGCGGTCTCACGACCGCGCCTACGGGCACTCCATGCCCGGCGGAAACTGGATGTCCAGATCCTCCACCGACAGCTTGCCGGAGATCAGCCGCGGAAGAGGAACATCGCGCGTGCGGGCGTGGCGCCTGGATGACAAACGGCCAACACGCAAAATTGCCAAATATGGCAATTCCCGTCTTGACGGGCGATGATGCCATGGCGAAATTCTTCCGTGATCCGCAGCTTCGGCGACAAACAAACCGAGAGGATTTTCCAAGGCGAGCGGTCACGCTCCCTGCCACCCGACATCCAATCCCGCGCCAACATGAAACTGTTCCGCATCGACCAGGCCACGCAGTTGGAGCAGCTCGCGCTGCCTCCGTCCAACCGGCTTGAGGCGCTGGCGGGCGGTCTCAAGGGTTTCTGGAGCATCCGCATCAACCAGCAATGGCGCATCGTCTTCCGCTGGGACGCGGGCGGCGCCTTCGATGTGAAAATCACCGACTACCACTGAACGTGATGAAAACCAAATCCGATCCGATTCCCTTGCTCAACTACTTCGCCGAAACCCTGCGCGAAACACTCGACGAGTGGCATGAATCGCAAATCGAAATCTCCAGGGCAACCGGCATCCCGCCATCCCACTTGAGCCAGATGAAGTCGGGCAAGCGCCGCTGCACTCCCGAATATGACCTGCGCTTGAGCCGTTACTTCGGCATCGAGGCGGGCTACTGGATGCGCCTGCAACTGTCCTACGAAATGCAACGCGCCGAGCGCGAGAACCACGAGGCCATCCGGCACATCCGCAAGGCATCCGCACCCGCCGCTTGATAGCATAGGCTCGCTCGTGGGAGCGAGGAGGGGCGCTGTCGCGGCGCGTAAGACCCCGCGGTCTTACGACCGCGCCTGCGGGCTCGCCATCCCCGGCGGAAACGCGATGTTCAGATCCTCCACCGATAGCTTGCCGGAAATCAGCCGCGGAAGGAGAAGATCGCGCGTGCGGGTGAGGTGGGTGTTTTGGACCTGTAACAGATGCTTCTGGCGAAACATCTGCTCGGTCGTTTCATGAAAAGCCGAAAGCAAATCCTCATTCGGAACCAGGAGATTGGCCTTTTCGAAGTCATCGAGACTGGTCGCCCGATAAGCTGCGCCTTTGGCGACTGCTGTCATTTGATCCACGAAGGAATTGCTGGTGACGGCGAAGAACAGAAACGTGAATGGAGTCTTCTTATTCGCACGGATGACGGCAAAGCCGGTGGAAACAATCAGATTCTCCGGCGGATCGAAGATGAGGCAACAGGCTCGGGTTGCGAGGCGAACTGACGACCAAATAACGTCGCCGTGCTGAACATGCCTGCGCGCCCGTCCCGGCGCTTCGCTAAATTCGTATGGCGTAACGCCTTCAATTCGATTGGTGGAAACCGAACTGATCTCGACGTAAGGAATCCGCTCCGGTTTATTCTGCCGATTGATGCTCGAAGGGTTGACCTTCGCCAACTCTCTCAACTCGGCAACCCGCCACCCCACCGGCACGCTCTTGATCTTCTTCACCTGCTCATGGCCGGTGAAGCGGAGGCGGAGAGAATCGCGGCGATCTTGCGCTGGGTTGGAAGTGGAGGAAGTGGAAGCGGCCAGTTCTCAAGAACGATAGTGCCGGGTTTCTTGGTGCCGTGTCCGGATTCGGAAGCCGAATCACGTATCGGGCCATCCAATCACCAAAGCAGCGATGCGTGATCCGTCAACCTCGCAGAAGGCGTCAATGGCAGCACGACGGCAGTTCCTCCTTTTC
The DNA here is from genome assembly GCA_049430545.1 of Luteolibacter sp. Taxonomy (GTDB): domain Bacteria; phylum Verrucomicrobiota; class Verrucomicrobiia; order Verrucomicrobiales; family Akkermansiaceae; genus Luteolibacter. Next base: position 4,673 of record JBMTCD010000074.1, on the reverse strand, counting down.
CGCGGGCTGGCCGCCGAAATATTGCACCGGGACGGTGCCGTGGAGCCGCCACATGAGCATGAGCGCGGTGGCGAAGGCCAGCCCGCGGCGCAGCCGGCCCATGTTGCGGGGCGTGAGCCTGGCACGGATGCGGTGGAACGAGTGCTGTGCCAGCCACAACAGCGGCACCGTGCCCAAGCCGAAGGCCAATGTGAACTCCGCCCCCTTGGCCGCGGAGCCCGCCAGCAAGGCCGCGCCGAACACCAGATAAAGCGGCCCGCAGGGCAGCAGCGGGGTGAGCAGGCCCATCGCCGCGGAACCGCCGTATGGCGAAAGCCCGCCGGCCTTGAGCCGGGCCCGGGCGGTGAGGCGGTTGAACACCGCCGGCCGCGGCACCTTCTTGTCCCAGCCGAAGGCCATCATCACCAACACCACCACCAGCACCCACGGCAGCAATACCGCAGGCGAATCGAAGAACCACGCCAGCGGCTGGCGGCCGATCGCCCCGCATACCGCGCCGATGATGCCATAGGAAACAAGCCGCATCCCGTGGTAGAGCGAGGCGGCAGTCAGCCGCTCGCCCTCGGTTTTCGCCAGTGTGCTCAACCCGCACGCGATCGGCCCGCACATGCCAACGCAATGCAGGCTCGTGGCCATCCCGGCAACCAATGCGGCAAACGTGGTCATTCAATTATCAATATCCAATATTCAACAATCCATGCTGTCACCTCTTCACCTCGATCACCTGCGGCGAATGCTTGGCGGCGATGGTGATGAGCGTGGACCATGCGCCGATGAGCAGGACGAATGCCAGCAGCACATAGACCCACGGATGGCGGGCGAGGAATTCGACGGTTTTTTTCATGGCTGTTCTGATGGGGTGTCGGATTGCAATGAGGAAGGGTTCGGGCCGAGGAAACGAACGGTTTTTTTCAAGCTCACATCGCCGGGTTCGGCATGGATGTCGAGCCCGATATCGGCAGGCCCTTTGTAGGCCGCGGCCGGGGCGATCACCACGCAGGTGCGCGACATCTCGTCCTGCGCGTTCACCGTGAAGGTCTGCTCCGCGCCGCTCAGCTCGTAACCGGCGGGAGTCCCCTCCCCCAGCCGGATGGTCACGGTGGCGGACTGGTTGCGCTTGTTGATGAAACGCACCTTGTAGATGTTCCGCACGGACTGGGCATCGCTGTAAAAGCCGGTGCCGCCGACGCGCGAGACCGTGGCATTGTAAGGCCGGGCCTTTTTCGAGGCCACCAGCGTGAGTGCCAGCAAGCCCAGCGCGGCAAGGCCGCAGTAGGCGTAGATTCGCGGCCGCAGGAGACGTCGCGCCTTTCCGGCGAAGCCATTGAACGAATCGTAGCGGATCAACCCCTTCGGGCGGCCGATTTTCACCATGACGTCGTCGCAGGCGTCGATGCAGGCGGTGCAGCCGATGCACTCGAGCTGCAGGCCGTTGCGGATGTCGATACCGGTCGGGCAGACGTTGACGCAGCGGCGGCAATCGATGCAGTCGCCCTCCGCCTTGCCCTTCGCTCCGCGCGGCTCGCCGCGGTTCACATCATAACCGACGTTGATCGTGTCGTCGTCGGTGAGCGCGCTCTGCAGCCGGCCGTATGGGCACATGATGATGCAGAACTGCTCGCGGAAATACCCGAAGCAGAACCACAGCACGAGCGTCAGGAAGGTGACGATGCCGAATGCGGTGAGGTGCTGCATCGGCCCTTCCTGCATGAAGCGATACAGCCGCGGGAGCGAGACGAAATAGGAGATGAACACATGCGCGATGGCTGCCGCCACCAGCAGATAGGCGAGGTGTTTGACCATCCGCTTGGAGATCTTGCCCGCCGTCCACGGGGCGGCCGCCAAGGCCCGGCGCGCCGGCGCGTCGCCCTCGATCCAGCGCTCGATGCGGCGGTAAACGTGATCCAGGAACACCGTGTAGGGACAGGCCCAGCCGCACCAGATCCGGCCGAGCAGCGAGGTGACGAAAAACAGCCCGAATCCAAGCCCGCTGACCGCGAAGAACATCACCCACAAGTCCTGCGGCACCAGCGTCAACCCGAAGAGGTGGAACATCCGGTTTTCCACATCCAGGAATACGGCCGGCGCGCCATTGATCGGAATCCATGGCAGCAACACATAGACCGCGATAAGCAGCACGCCCACCAGTCTCCGCGCGAGGTTCCAACGCCCCCGCACATCGGAGGGATGCAGGAAATACCGCGAGCCATCCGCATTGATCGTGGTGACGGAAACGAGGTTTGGTTGCTTGGGAGTCGCCATCGGGGCGGAGAAGATCGCATGCATGTCCAGCACCGACTCCGCATCGCCTGCGCAAAACCGCGCAGGTGTTGTGGCTGAATTTGCGGAGCAGGATTCCAGGTTGACGACATTCCGGCGCCTCTTGATCCTGAGCCCATGCATGGCAAATGCGGGCTGACCCGGGAACATGTCGCGCTGATGCTCGCCGACCAGGAGATCGAAAAGATCGCGCAGCGCCTGCGGCCGGACATGCATGGCCTGCCGCACGTCACGCACGGCAGCGCCAAGGTCAGTGCGGAGCGGGCCCGCGCGCTGTGGGATGAAATCGGCGGAGATCCCGCGCTGCGCGAGGTATTGCTGGATCGCGCGCCGGATGACATGGGGCTCTACGAGGGCAATATCGAGAATGCGATCGGCCTGCTGCGAATGCCCATCGGTCTGGCCGGGCCGCTGCGTGTGAACGGCATGGCGGCCAAGGGCGACTATCCGATTCCGCTGGCCACCACCGAGGCGGCGCTGGTGGCGAGTTATCACCGCGGCTGCCGCCTGCTCACCGCGGCGGGCGGCTGCACGGCACTGGTGCTTTATGAGAGCCTGAGTCGCGCGCCGGGATTCGTCTTCGAAACCACTGCCGATGCCTGCCGGTTCATCGCCTGGGCGGTGGAACGCTTCGGCGATTTCAAACGCATCGCCGAGAGCACCACCGCGCACGGCCGGCTGGTGGACCTCGGCTGCACGGTCGAGGGCAATCATGTTTATCTCAACCTCGAATTCACCACCGGCGACGCATCGGGCCAGAACATGGTGACCCTCGCCTCGCAGGCGGTTTGCGAGGAAATCGTCAGGCTCGCCCCGGTGAAACCGTTGCAGCACTACGTGGAGTCGAATTTATCAGGCGACAAGAAGGCGAGCGCGCGCGCATTCACCACGGCGCGCGGCAAGAAGGTGACGGCGGAGGCCCATCTGACAGCCGATCTGATCGCCAGACACCTTCACACCACGCCGCGGGCGATGGTCGATTACTGGCGGATGTCGGCCATCGGCGGGGTGCTCAGTGGCACCATCGGGGTGCATGGCCATTTCGCCAACGGCCTGGCCGCGCTCTATCTCGCCACCGGCCAGGATGCCGCCTGCGTGGCGGAATCCGCCACCGGGGTGACACGTTTCGAATTGACCGATGGCGGCGGCCTTTACGCGGCGGTCACCCTCCCGGGCATCATGGTGGGCACGGTCGGCGGCGGCACCGGACTGCCCACTCAAAGAGCCTGCCTCGAGCTCATGGGCCTACATGGCAGCGGCAAGGCGCGTGCACTGGCGGAAGTCTGCGCCGGCCTGCTGCTGGCCGGGGAACTTTCCATCATCGCCGCGCTCGCCGCCGGGCATTTCGCCCGCGCCCATCGCAAGCTCGCCCGCGGCCGCAGTGCCGAATCCCCATGAACCGCTGGTGGATCTATCAGAAAGAGCGCTTCCCGCTGCACGCGCACGGGCCGCTCATCGCAGCCTTCAGCGCCTGCGCGGTGGCGTTTTCCTCGATGCTGCGCGGCGCGCCGCCGCCGGAATGGCAATCGTACCTGACCGCCTTCGGCGTGTGCCTTTTGATGTTCCTGCAACTGCGCATCGCCGACGAGTTCAAGGACCGTGACGAGGACGCGCGCTGGCGGCCCTACCGGCCGGTGCCGCGCGGATTGGTGAAACTCACGGAACTTCGCGTGCTGTTTGCCATCGCCGCCTTGTTGCAGATCGTGCTGGTGGTTTTCCATGACGTCCGGCTGTTGCTCGTGCTTGCGGTGGCGTGGGCGTATTTCACGCTGATGAGCGTGGAGTTCTTCTGCCGCGATTGGCTGAAGGCGCGGCCGGTCGTCTATCTGCTCAGCCACATGGGCATCATGCCGCTGGTCGATTTCTTCGGCACCGCCTGCGAATGGCTGCCGCGCGGGGCATCGACTCCGCCGGGGCTTGGCTGGTTTCTCGCGGCAAGTTTTTTCAATGGGATCGTGATCGAAATCGGCCGCAAGCTCCGCCAGCCGGACGCCGAGGAGGAGGGCGTGGAGACCTACAGCGCTCTGTGGGGAAAGGCGGGCGGCGCGGCGGTGTGGCTGGCGGCCATGCTTGGCACTTTTGCCTGCGCGGTGATGGCCGCCATGCGGATCGCCTTCGCAGCGCCCGTGGCCAGCGCCTTGGGGGTGGTGCTCGTCTTCGTGCTGATCGCCCTGCCGCGGTATATCCGGGGGAATCTTGCCGGCAAGCGGATCGAGTCGCTTGCCGGCGCATGGACACTCGTGCTGTATCTGATGCTCGGCATGGTGCCGTTGTGTCTTCGCGGATGAACCATCATGAACTTCCTGTTTCCCGCTTCTCTGGATTCCACCGCCACCGCCCGCCTCGGTGGCAAGGGCGCGGCGCTGGCGCGGCTGGGCGCGCTGGCTTTCGAG
>JBMTCD010000073.1:0-14985 GCA_049430545.1 Luteolibacter sp. | reverse complement strand
GTCCGGCACCTTGGTGGACGATCTCGGCCCGGTGATCGAGGCGACCAATGCGGTGCTGTTGAAATACGGTCTTACTCCCTACGACCGCGAGATGTTCCGGCGGAGCTTCCGCCTGCCATACCGCGAGTTTTATGCGGAAATCCTGCCGGACGTGCCGCTGGAAGAACTCGAATCGCACTTCCGCCCGGCTTTCGCCGCCGCCGTCACACCCGTCACGGTGCTGCCGCACGCCCGGGAAAAACTCGAGTGGTGCGCGGCACTGGGCATCCGGTGCTTTGTGCTCACCTCGATGGATGAAACGGCCTTCGTCAAACAACTCGACGGTTTCGCCTTCCGCCACCTTTTCGAGGCCACCTACGCCGGCGTGCTCGACAAACGCGAGGTGATCCACCGCATCCTCGAAACCCACCGCCTCGACCCCATTGAGACCGCCTTCGTGGGCGACATGACCCACGACGTGGAAACCGCACGCCACGGCGGTGTGGCCTCCATCGCCGTGCTCACCGGCTACAACCACCCGGAAATCCTCGCCGGCGTCAAACCGGACCTCACCGTGCCGGACCTCGGCGCGCTGCGCGCCCTGCTCAACCGCCGCCACCGCCCCAGCGGCCCCGTGGCCACCGTCGGCGCCCTGATCGAGGACGGCCATGGCCGCGTGCTGATGGTCCGCACCCACAAGTGGAGCAACCTCTGGGGCATTCCCGGCGGAAAAATCCGCCGCGGCGAAGGATCCATCGACGCTTTGCGCCGCGAGATCCGCGAGGAAACCTCACTCGAAATCGACGACATCCGCTTCGTGATGTCGCAGGATTGCATCGATTCGCCTGAATTCATGCGCCCGGAGCATTTCCTGCTGCTCAATTACCTCGCGCGTGCCAGCGGCACCGATGTCACGCTCAACGAAGAAGCGGAGGAATTCCGCTGGCTCACTCCCCCGCAAGCGCGCGCACTCGAATTGAACCACCCGACGCGACTGCTGCTCGATGAATGCTTCGCCCGCAACCTCCTCGACCATGCCACGTCCTGATCACATAGAAATCCGCCGCCTTGAAGTGCGGGCTCACATCGGTGTGCCGGACGAAGAACGGGCCAACCCACAGACACTCTGGATCAGCGTGGAATTGACCCCGTCCCAAGGCTTCGATGGACTGGCGGACGAGATCTCGCGCACCGTGGATTACCACGCCGTGGCCAAGCAAATTTCCTCACTCGCCGCCGCCCGCCCACGGCGGCTCATCGAGACGCTGGCAGTCGAAACCGCCGACCTGCTGCTGTGCCGATACCCGCTCACCGGCGTGCGGGTTTGTGTGGAAAAACACATCCTGCCGGAGACCGATTGCGTGGCGGTGCGGATCGAGCGCTTCCGCTGAAAGCCACCGGGCATGCGGCTATTTTGCCCTTCATTCTTCTTGACTCGTCTTGGGCCGGGTCCTAAACCGCGCGCCCCGAACGAAGATTTTCCACCACCTGCCATGGCCAACGCACAAGTCATCCTCAAAGAAAAAATCGAAGGCCTCGGCGCTGAAGCCGATGTCGTCAAGGTCCGCGCCGGCTATGCCCGCAATTTCCTCATTCCCCAAGGCAAGGCCTACGAGGCAACCCGTGCCAACCTCCGCCACGTGGAAGCCCTCAAGGCGACCCGCGCCCGCCGCGAGGCCGAGGAACTCCTCGCCTTCCAGGAAATCGCCACCCGCATTTCCAAAATCACCCCGAAATTCACACTTTCCACCGGCCAAGGCGGCAAAGCCTTCGGCTCCGTGACCAGCATCGATATCCACAAGGAACTCCAAGACGCCGGCATCGAGATCGACCGCCATGCTATCGAACTCGATAAGCCGATCAAGAAATCCGGCAAGTCGGAAGTCGTCATCCGCCTCCATCCGCAGGTGAGCGCACTCCTCACCATCAAGGTCGAAGCCGGAGAGGGTGCCACGGAAGAAAACACTGAAGCCTGACGCGGCTGACCCCGCCAAACCGGTGCTGAAAGGCCCCCGCTCCGCTTGCCGGACCGGGGGCTTTCGATTGGCGAACGCCAACCGCAAAAAAAAGGATCGCGGCCGTCGCAAGAGCAACAAATCACAAGTCCGCATTCCGATGCGATCCCGATACCGGCCGACCACTGAAAACCACGCATTTTTCCAGCCGGGCACCCTCCCGCACACGGGATCCGGGCCATAACACAGATTCGCGCACGCAGGCACCCGCAGCAATTTCACAGCCCGGACCGATCACCGAACGCTCCACGACCGCGCCCGATGCAATCCTGGCACCGGGATGAACCGGTGCCGCAAGATTCAATCGCGAATTCGCCTCCAGATAGGCCGCGCGGTCGCCCAAATCCAGCCATTCCCCCTCGTCGATGACGACTGCCCCGAGCCGCCCCTCCCGGGCGAGCTCGACCATGGCGGGAATCACGGAAAACACCCCACCCGCCGGCAGGCGAGTGAAAAACTCCGGCTCAATGCAATACACACCGCTGAAGCCATGACTTCCGGGCTCCACCCCGAGCAGATGCCGCATGTCCGTCACACGGGTGCCACCGGCATCCACCCCGACCCGCCGCTCCGCTCCCTGCGAACGCAAGGCCAAGGTCACCGGACAACCGCTGGAAAGATGCGCGGCGACGAGTTTCTCCAATGGCAAAGTGGTGAAGATATCGCCATTGTGCACCAGCAGCGGACCGTCTCCGCCCCATGACTCGATGTTCTTTAGCCCCCCGCCCGTATCCAGTAGCTCAGGTTCGTGAAAAAAAATCACATCCGCTCCGCCAGTTCCGGCCGCCTCAGCAAACCCGTGCCAAGCCTCCGGCAGGTGATGTGTGTTGATCGCGAAGCGGCGGATGCCCGCACGAACACACGCATCCAGCGCCCATGCCGCAAGCGGACGATGATACAGCGGAACGAGCGGCTTGGGCAACCGGGCGGTAAGCGGACGCAAGCGCGTGCCAAGACCCGCACCTAGTATAAATGCCCGCTCCATTCGCGCTCCGCTCACCATGCGCAAATCACTAATCGACCCTGCCCCGCCGGACAATCCGTATCCTTGCAAGCGCATCCCGCTCCCGCTCCCGATCAGTCGAAAAAGTGACATGAGAATGAACTTGACGGACCGCACACCGGGACTTTCATTCCGCCCGCCCGTGGATTTCCCGCAGTGCCCCTAGAATAGGCGGATTGCGTCCAAGAATCCCGCGCTCAGTGCATCCAATTATTTCCATGCCCTCGACCACACGCTCCCCGAAAAAGGCCGCCACCGCGGAAAAAGCGCAAACCGCGAAAAAGAAGCCCTCCGCTGCCAGTGCCAAAAGCACGGATGCCTCCACCAAACCCGAAAACCCGGTGGAGAAAAAACCAACCGCAGCCGCCGAAAGCACGGCCACCAAATCTTCCAAAGCCCCGAAAAAACCGGTCAAATCCATCAAAACCGAGGCTGCCAAAACCAGCCATGCCCCGGCGGAAAAAAAACCTGTCGTCGAGCCGGCAGTCGCCAAAGCGGCCGCAGAGACCGGCAAGCGCCGCATCGATACTGCGGAAATCCAGGAAAAGATCCGCGAACTCATCAAACTCGCCAAGGAGCAGGAATACCTGACCTTCGACGACATCAATGACATCCTGCCAAACGACCTCGTCGATCCCGAAGACGTCGAGGCCATTATGGAGCGGCTCCGCAACATGGAGTTCGACATCATCGACGCCTCCGAGGTGGACCGCTACAAGGACAAGAAGCGCGACGACAGCGACAGCGACGACGAGGACCTCAAGACCGACCAGAAACTCGACATCCTCGACGACCCGGTCCGCATGTATCTCAAGCAGATGGGCCAAGTCCCGCTGCTCACGCGCGAGCAAGAGGTCGAGATTTCCAAACGCATCGAGGACGCAGAAATCGAAGTCGCCAGACACCTGCACCTCTTCGGCTTTGTCACCGAATCCTACCTTGAGCTTGCCGACAAGCTCAGCAAGGGCAAGGAGCGCTTCGACCGCGTGATCCTCGACAAGAAAATCGAATCCCGCGAGCGCTACATGAAAGGCCTGCCGAAGCTGTGCGACCAGCTCAAGCAGCTCCACCAGGAAAACGACGACATCTTCCGCCAACTCTCCGTCAAGAGCCCGCGCGGCAAGAAGAAACTCGAGGAGACTTTCCAGAAAAACCTCCAGACCCTCCATCGCCTCTACACCCGCTTTTACTTCAAGCAGAAGATCGTCGAGGACTTCTGCGAGCAGGTGAACGACTATATGCAGAAGTTCTGGAAATACGGCCGCCGTCTCCAGAGCCATCCGGACGACAAGGAGTTCCAGACCAAGCTGCGCGAGATCCAGCAACGCTCATGGCATACATTGGAGACCGTCGAGGAATCCAACCGCCTGCTCAAGCACTGGCTCAAGGAAGCCCTCAAGGCAAAAACCGAAATGGTCGAGGCCAACCTCCGCCTTGTCATCTCCATTGCCAAGAAATACACCAACCGCGGGCTTTCCTTCCTCGACCTCATCCAGGAAGGCAACATGGGCCTGATGAAGGCGGTCGAGAAATTCGAATACCGCCGCGGCTACAAGTTTTCCACCTACGCCACCTGGTGGATCCGCCAGGCCATCACCCGCTCCATTGCCGACCAGGCCCGCACGATCCGCATCCCGGTCCACATGATCGAGACGATCAACAAGCTCATGCGTGTGCAGAAGCAGCTGGTCCAGGAATACGGCCGCGAACCCTCGCCCGAGGAAATCGCCGAGGAAATCCACCTCCCCGTCGAGCGCGTCCGCGCCGTCCTCAAAATGGCCCAGCAGCCGATTTCACTGCAGGCTCCGGTCGGCGACTCGGACGACACCTCTTTCGGCGATTTCATCGAGGACAAGGCCGCCGACAACCCGATGGAGGAGGCCGGTTTCGCAATGCTCAAGGACAAGATCAAGGACGTGCTCGACACCCTCACCGAGCGCGAGCGCGAGGTGCTCGAACAACGCTTCGGCCTCAAGGACGGCTACAGCCGCACGCTTGAGGAGGTCGGCCGCCAGTTCCAAGTGACTCGCGAGCGTATCCGCCAGATCGAAGCAAAGGCCCTCCGCAAAATGCGCCACCCCACCCGGATCCGGAAGCTCGAGGGCTTCATCGAACTGCCGGGCGCGTGAATCCGTGGGGCGGTTGCCAACCGCCAAGCCAATCAAACCGCGGGAAGCATATCGGCGGAGGCAAACCACCGCCGCTACTTGATACCCGCAGGGAACTCAAATGCCCTTCCTCAAATCCCGGAGGCTCCAGAGTGTCCCTGCCGCGGCGGCGGCATCGGCACCTCTGAGTTTTCGTGCGCCGTCCTTCCGCTTCGACCCGAAGCGTTCCCGCGCATTTGCAAAGGCCTCATTCACAAATTCCTTGCTGCCGATTGCCGCGCCATCGGTGAAATAGCGGATCCGGCAGCGCAGCATCTTCGCAATTCCCAGATCCTTCAGCACGGTTTCATTGTCCTCGCTTTCCAGCAGCTCCACCGTGTTCTTGGTGGTCTGGCCCAGTCCTTTAGAGGATTGGGAAATCTCCGCACAACCGGGCTTTTTGCCGAGAGCCAGCCCCATCATGCGCCGATACAACCGGGAAACTTCCTGCCATTTCCCAGCGTCAAAACCCACGCCATGATCGCAAAAATACGCCCTTACCAGTCCTTCGCGCGCTTTTTTGCCGTTCCCCTTCTTCCCGCCGCCCACCGCTTCCCCATGACTGCTCCAGCGATAATCCGCCGGATCCTGCACCATGCCGGCGCGCACCGGGTTCAAGTCAATGTAGGCAGCCATGGTCCTTGCGGCCACGCCGTCTTCCACAATCACGCTCTTGAAACGATCCTCCCACAAGGTTCCCGACCGCGAATGCCTGCGGTTGAACCACTGGGTGAAGCGTTGCAACAGCCCCTTCATGAACTCGCTCAGGTCCTGCATGCGGTAGGTGAAACGTTCATGAATCGCCTCCACCGCCGCGCCCAAGCCTCCCTCGCTTGTATAATGCGCCTTCCTGGCTTCCGCCAACTCCTTCGCCACACCAGCCACGAAAGCCTCATTGTAAAGTGCTGAAAGGCGCTTCAAAAGCTCCTCATCCGAAAACCGGCCCACCGCCATCGGCGGCACCTCCAGCAGAAGATGGAAGTGGTTGTCCATCAAGCAGTAGGAAAGCACCCGGCAGCCCGTGAAATTCTCCTGCATCCGCATCAAGGCCCGGAATTTCTCCTTCTCCTCGGTGCCAAGCACAAACCGCCGATCCACCACGCGGGAAACCACATGATAGATCACGGTTTTCCCGGAGGATTTCCGCCACTCTGCCAGCCATCGTGCCTTTCTCATGGAGAAGGACTATCGAAGAGAGAGGTAATTGGCAAGTGAAGATTCTGATTAAAGGCCTGTCCCTTAATATTAGGGCCGATATTTCTGGATTTGCCGCCGCAGCGTGAAACCGTCCGGCGTGTTTCGCCGCATCGCTTTCATTCCGCTGCTGCTGCTGGCCGCCATGGCACATGCGGTACAAATCCGGGTCGCCACCTTCAATATCGGCGCAACCTTCGGCGAGACGTTTTTCCTCTATAGCCTTGGCGACCCCGGCACTCCGGACCACGACACGGTGCGTGACATCCTCGCCCGCATCGACGCGGATGTGGTGGCGCTTCAGGAAATCCATTCGGTCGATCTGCAGGGCAGCCCCGCCGACCTTGAGGCGCTCGCCGGTTCTCTGGGTTATGATTACGTGAACGTTCCGCCGGTAACCGGCGTGTTCGACACCACCCTCCGCGTGGTGTTCCTCTCTCGGTTTCCGTTTTTGGAGAGCTCCAGCATCGCCCCGCCAGCAGGTGCCAAGGACATGACCCGCCGCCACGCGGTGGTGAAGGTGGACCTGCCGGGAACCGAGGCGGATCCACTCTTAATCTCGCCACACCTGAAAGCGGGAACCACGTTCGACGAACGCTTCCAACGGGCGGTCGAAATGCGCCGTTTGGTCCACCATCTCACGGCGGAAGGCATCGGTGGCAATGACAACTTCGTGGTGCTTGGGGATTTCAATCCATCAGCCACCCAAACCACATTCAAGGAATCGCCCACCGGTCTGCCGCAGTCCTTCTTGCTGGGAAATGACATCCCGTTTCCAGTGACCTACTTCGTGAATCCGGTGGACTATTTCCCGCATCCCGTCTTCAGGCTCGATGCCCGTCAGCCCGATGGCTCAGCCGTGACGTTCGACACCTCGAGCGGTGGCCGCGCGCTGGACCTGATCCTTGTCTCGCCGGCGATCGCCGCGCGGGACCATGCCGCAGAAATCTACAACTCCGCACTCGATGTCTCGAACGCCGTTGGTTTGCCCAAGGCCGGTTCGCCACTGGCCGCCGGCACCAGTGCAGCCGCCTCGGATCATTACGCGGTCTTCGCCGATCTCCGGATCCTGCCCAACGGCCCCTACGGCTTCCGGCAGCGCCGGGAGGTGGTTTCCGAAAACTTCGGCCCCATCACCGGCTTGAGCGCGCCGCCACCCTGGAATGCCGTGGCAGGCGGCGTATGGACGGGCATCGATGACGGCACCTCCTCCCAACGGGGGTGGCGGGTGTATGGTGAGCCGGGCGACGCCGCACCAGGCTTCCTGTCCGACGGCCAAGCCGCCAGTCTTTCCGCGACATTCGAAAACCTCTCGCCCGTTCCGCTCACCGCCTTGGAGATCTCGCTGGATGCGAAGCAATGGAACGCGGCCAGCGGCGGCGCTGCCGATTCGTTCACCGTGGAACTGGTGACACCCCGACAAATTCTGCCATTGCCCGGACTCACCTTCACCGCAGACACCACATTGCCTACCGGTCCACTGGCGGGCGGTGCGCCGGTTTTTCTGACGAGCATCGCCCGCAACCTGTGGATCGAGCCCGGCGCATCGTTCGATCTGCGGGTTTCCTTCCTCCCCGACCCGCAATCCGGCCCGCTGCCAGACGCGGCTTTCATCAATGAATTCCACTATGACAACACGGGCGGCGACACCGGCGAATTCGTGGAAGTGGTGGTGGGGCCCGGCTACACCGGCGATCCCGCGGAACTCTCGCTGCGGCTCTACAACGGCTCGAACGGCACGGAATATGCCGCGCATGCCCTCAACACATTCCAGCCAGGCGAAACCACGGCCTCGGGACACCGGATCTATTACAAAATGATCGGCGGCATCCAGAACGGTGCCCCCGACGGCTTCGCGCTGGCGAACGGTTCCTCGGTGCTGCAGTTCCTCTCCTACGAGGGATCCTTCACCGCCACCAATGGCCCCGCGGCGGGTCTCGTCTCCACTGACATTGGCGCGGGCCAAAGCGGCAGCCGACCGGCCGGCGAGGCGGCGCTCGGCCTCACCGGAACCGGCGGCTCGGCCGATGGTTTCAGCTGGGTCGAATTCATTGCCATCCCCCACTCGCCCGGTGCCGCCAATCAGGGCCAGTCATTCACCGTCCCCGGCAAGGCGCCGCAGGGCCTCGCGTTCGACAACCTGACGGTGACCCATCTGACTGACAACGACCTCGATGGCGACCCCGACCTCACCGATCCGGACGACGACAACGACGGCCAGGGCGACGGATACGAAATCGCCTTCGGCAGGGATCCGATCGACCGCCACTCGCGTTTCGATCCCGTCATCGCCCGCACCGCCGCAGGCGTCGAGTTGTCGTTTCCCGGCGCGCTGGGCATCGATTACACCGTCGAATTCAGCATTGCGCTGGATGACTGGCAGGAACTCGTCACGGTGGCTGGCGCGAATGAAATGATCGCCATCCCGCTGCCGATGGCGGAGCCGGCGATGTTTTTCCGGCTGAAATCACAAGGACCAAACCACTGACATCATGAGAGACTGGGAAGCCTGCTATCGGAACGACGACACACCCTGGGACCGTGGAGGTCCCGCCCCGCCGTTGCTGGAGTTGCTCGAACTGTGGGGCTCGCAGGTTTTCCAAGGCGGTCCGGTCTTGGTGCCGGGTTGTGGCAGCGGGCACGATGTCCGGGCGCTGGCGGAATTCGGCATCCGGGCACATGGAGTGGATATTTCCGCGACGGCGGTGGAGAAGGCGCGCGGACTTTCGCCCCATGCCGGGATTTGCTATGAACTGGGCGATTTCCTCGATCCGGCATGGTGCGAGGGGAAATGTTTCCCGGCGATCTGGGAGCACACCTGCTTTTGCGCCATTGATCCGCGCCGCCGCCGTGACTATGCGGCGTCCGCGGCCGCGGTCTTGCCGGAGGGCGGCCATCTGGCCGGCGTGTTCTATCTTCATCCATGGGATCCGGACGAGGAACAGGATGGGCCGCCGTTCAAGGTGACGGTGGAAGAATTGCTCACGACCTTCTCGCCGTGGTTCGAAAAAATCGACGGTTGGGTGCCGGCCAGCGCCTACCCGGGCCGCGAGGGGCGCGAGTGGATCGGGATTTTCCGCCGGTTGCAGCACGCGCCGGTTGCCATGGCGCAACCCGGCGTCTAGGTTGCGCGGCAGATTCACCATGATGAGACTTTCCCAAGCATGGCTCGCGCTCGGATTCCTCGCCTGCACCGGCGCCGCCGCGCAGGCGCGCTTGTATGTGAACGACAAGCGCGCTCCCGAGAACCTCAAGGACACCGAGGCCCTCCAGTCCGCGCTTCAAAACGCGCTGCCGGCAGCGCGCGCGGCCACTGTGGCGGTGGAACTCAAGGAGGGATCCGGCAGCGGAGTGATCGTTTCCGCCGACGGGCTCATCCTCACCGCCGCGCACGTCAGCATGGGAGTGGGGAAAAAACTCAAGGTCGTGATGGAGGACGGCACGCGCCACGAGGCGGTGACCCTCGGCCTGGTGGCGGACACCGATGCGGCGATGATGCGCATCACTGAGGAAGGGACCTATCCCTTCGTGGAAGTGGACCGCGACAACAGCACGCGGCTAGGCGACTGGGTGTTTTCGCTCGGCCATTCCGGCGGCTTCGACAAGGCCCGCGGGCTGGTGCTGCGTCTCGGGCGCTTGGTGCGCATCGCCAACAACACGGTGCAGTCGGATTGCATGCTCATCGGCGGCGACTCCGGCGGCCCGCTGTTCGATCTCGATGGCAAGCTCATTGCCATCCACTCGCGCGTGGGCACCAATCTGCAGGTGAACAACCACGTGCCGATGAGCGAATACGTCGAGCACTGGGACGCGATGCTGGCGGGCGAATTCATTGGCGAAGGGCCGTTCGCCAAGAAGCCGGAAAAGGGCAAGGGGTTTCTAGGCGTGGCCACCGAGCCGCACGATGGCGGCGGCTTGCGGGTCACCAAGGTGGGCAAGGAAACCGCCGCCGCGGAAGCCGGCCTGACCGATGGCGATGTGATCGTCTCTTTCAACGGCGAGGCACTCGATTCCAAGGATCGCCTGAAAGAACTGCTCAAGGAAGTGGCCCCCGGCGACGAGGTGGTTCTCGAAATCGACCGTGCCGGGGAAAAACAAACCCTCACCTTAGAACTCGGTGAACGCTGAACGCATCCTTTCATTCGCCCTGCTCGCGTCGGTTTCGCCGCTCGCCGCGCAGCAGAGCCTCGAATACACCCACCGCACCACCGGCCCGGCCGTCACGGCGGCTTTCGAGCCACAACGCGTGGTGCTCCAGACATCCAGCGCCGTGATTTACGATGGCCGGCGCGAGGTGAACTACGGCGTGGTGGTTTCCGCCACCGGCCACATCCTCACCAAGGCCAGCGAGATCGAGGGGGTTGAAGACCTTTCCATTACGGTGGACCGCACGAATTATCCGGAGGTCGCGGTCATGGCCACCGATCCGGCATGGGACGTCGCGCTGCTCAAGGTCGATGCCGAGGGGCTGGTGCCGGTCGAGTTCGCGGAAACCAGCGCCATGCCGCATGGGACCTGGGTGGTGGCCAATGGCGTGACCAGCCGTTTGCGCCGCCGCGCACTGGCCGGCGTGATCAGCGCCAACAGCCGCGGGATTCCCGCCGAGGGCGGCGTGGCGCTCGGCGTGGTGATCGACGCCGGCAAGGATGCAATCACCGTGCGCGAAGTCGCCGAGGGCGGTGCAGCCGAGAAGGCTGGCATCAAAAAAGACGACGTGATCGTTTCCATCGATGGCCACGCGGTGAAGAAAATCGAGGATATTGCGGAAATCCTCGCCGATCGAAAAACCGGCGACATGGTGGAAGTGCTTTGCCGCCGAGGCGAGCAGCAAATGACCTTCCAGGTCACGCTCAGCGCGAAGAACGAAATGTTCGGGGATTCCATGAGCCGCAACGACATGATGAGCGGCGATTTCTCACGCCGCCGCAGCGGGTTCCCGCGCATCATCCAGCACGACATCCTCGGCTCCAGCCGCGTGACCGGCGGACCGCTGCTCGATCTGCAAGGCCGCTGCATTGGCATGAACATCGCCCGCGCCAACCGCGCCGAAAGCTTCGCCATCCCGGTGGAGGAACTCCGGGAAATCGCCGCCCGCTTGCTGAAACAGTCCGCCGCTGAGCAAAAGTGAGCCGCCGCGGGCGCTTCTTTTCTCGCAAATCCCCACCCGGCGGGTGTAGTCTCGCCCATGGACGCATTGATTCATGATCTTGAGCAAGGTCAGGACCTGTTGCCGCGTGAGGTCCAGGTAGCGGCGGAATTGCTGCTGGACACGAAGGTGGCGGAGGCCAAGAAGGAGCGATTGCTGGAGGCCCTTTCGAAAAAGGGCGAGACACCCGCCGAGATCACCGGATTTGTGGAAACCTTTCTGGAGCACTCGGTCAACCCGCATGTCGGCTTGCTCGATCTTGAAGGTCCCACCATCGACGTCTGCGGCACCGGCGGCGACAAGCTCGATCTTTTCAACGTCTCCACCACCGCGATGTTCGTGGTCGCCGCGGCGGGCGGCGTGGTGGTGAAGCACGGCAACCGCGGCATCACCTCGCAAAGCGGCGGGGCCGATGTGCTCGAGGCGCTGGGCGTCCGCATCGATCTCGGGCCGGACGGTTTCTGCCGCTGTGTGGAAAAGGCGGGCCTCGGCTTCATGTTCGCGCCGCTCTATCACCCTGCATTCAAGGCGGTGGCCGGCGTGCGGAAGAATCTGGCCACACGCGGCGTGCGGACGATTTTCAACCTGGTCGGCCCGCTGCTCAACCCGGCGCGCCCGCAGTGCCAACTCGTCGGGGTGTTTTCACGCGAGCTTTGCCCGGCCTTTGCGGAAATCCTGCAACGCCTCGGCCGCGAGAGTGCCTGGGTGGTGCATGGCACCACCGGCGACGGCCGTTCGGTGGACGAGGTGAGCCTGATGGGCTCCACCCGCATCTGCAAGGCGGGGCTCTATCAGGACACTCAGGACGAGGAAGTGCGGCCGCGGGATTTCGGACTCCAACATGCCGAGGTGGACGAGCTGAAGGGCGGTAACGCGGAAACCAACGCCGCCATCCTCGAAGCGATCCTCAACGGCGTCGAAACCGGCCCGAAACGCGACATGGTCGTGATGAACGCCGGTGCGGCGCTGGCCTGCGCCGGCCTCGCCGACGACATGGGTCAAGGGATCGAAATTGCCCGCGAGGCGATCGCCAGCGGCGCGGCGGCGGAGCGCTTGCGCTTGCTCAGGGAGGTTTCCCGCTCTGCCTGAGCTGACCTCAATCCATGTCTTTTTTCTCCAGCGCGTCGTCGAGATGCGCGAGAAAATCCTCCACCGTGGGATAACGGGATGCGAAGAAGCGGGTGAACTCCTCGCCCTTCGAATCCAGCAGGATCACGGTCGGGAATCCCTCGATTTTGTATTTCTCGGCCAGCGGCTGGTTCTTCTCCGCCAGTTCCTTGTCCTTTTTCGGGAAATCGAGTTCCACCAACACGAATTTCTTGGCGGCCGCATCGGTGAATTCCTTCTTGGAAAAGACGTTCTTGCGCATCGCGATGCAGGGCGGGCACCAGTCGGAGCCGGTGAACTCGACCAGCACGGATTTGTTTTCCTTGCCGGCCTCGGCGATGGCCTTGTCGAGGTCGGTCATCCAGCCTTCCTTGGCGAAGGATTGGGTGCCGAGGACAATGGCGATGGCGGGTGCGGCGGCGAGCCAAGTGATTGCTTTCATCATGGATAATAGCGTGACCGAGGACCGGATTATTCAAAAAACTTGGCCATAAGGCGGAAATCGCCGAAGCCATGGTCATGTCCGCACGTCCGCGCCTGATCGTCGCCACCCGCAATGCCCACAAGACCGCGGAAATCCGCGCGATGCTTGCGGCGAGCCACGAGGTGCTCGACATGTCCGCGTTTCCCGAGGCCCCGGCGATCGACGAAACCGGCGTCACCTTCCTCGAAAACGCGCGCCTCAAGGCACTGGGCATCAGCCGCGTGATCGAAGGCATCGTGCTCTCGGACGACTCCGGCCTCGAGGTGGACGCACTCCACGGCGCGCCCGGCGTGTGGTCCTCCAGCTTCGGCGGCGTGGAGGGCGACCATGCCCGCAACAACGCGCGCTTGCTCAGGGAAATGGCGGGTAAAACCGACCGCGCCGCGCGTTTCCGCTGCACCATGGTGCTGGCGCAAGGTGGCGAGGAACTGGCGCATTTCACCGGTGTCGTCGAAGGCCGGATCATCGGCGAACCGCGCGGCACGGAAGGCTTCGGCTATGATCCCTTGTTTATGCCGGACGGCCACGAGCGCACCTTCGCCGAACTGGGCGCGGACGTGAAAAACTCGCTCAGCCACCGCGCCCGCGCCTTGGCACAGATGGTCGAATGGCTGGATGGCAAGGGGAGCGTGGGCAGCTTGCCCGGCATGGCCGCAGGCGACGCCCGGGTCCCGCCCGCATCCTCTTCATAGCTTGGTTTAGCCCATCAGTGGCCGAACTTCGGGGCCAGATCAATGTTCAGGAGCCTGAGGCTCCTGCCACGTCCAAAGCCACGTCCAAAGCTTGCCATGCGCCGCGCGGCCGCTTGAATCGCGCGCATCATGAAAAAGGAAGATCGCGAGTTTCTCCACCGCCTGCTCGAAAGCCGCAGTCCGACTGGCTTCGAAATGCCCGGCCAGAAGGTCTGGGCGGAATGGATTGGCCAGCATGCCGACCACGTCGAGTGTGATTCCTATGGCTCCACTTGGGCGCGCCTCGCCGGCAAGACCGACCAGGTCGTGATGCTTGAGGCCCATGCCGACGAGATCGGCTACATGGTCAAGCACATCGACGACAAGGGCTTCCTCCGTCTTGACCGCGTGGGCGGATCGGACGCCGCCACCGCACGCGGTCGCCGCATCACCATCCTCGGTGACAAGGGCGACGTGCCCGGCATCATCGGCAACACCGCCATCCATCTCCGCCGCGACGAGCACGGGCAGGAAAAAGCCCCCGCCGTGCACGACCTGTGGGTGGACGTCGGCGCGTCGAACGCCGCGGAGGTCGCGAAACTCGGCGTGCGTGTCGGCCATCCGGCGGTCTATCAGGACGGGCCGATGGAACTGGCGAACAGGCGCATCGTCGGCCGCGCCCTGGACAACCGCATCGGCGGATTCATCATCGCGCAGGTGATGAAACGCATCGCCGCCGGCAAGAAAAAGCCCGCGTTTTCGCTGGTTTGCCTGAACGCGATCCAGGAGGAAATCGGCGGCCACGGCGCGAAGATGGCCACCTATCGGCTGCGGCCGGACGTTTGCGTGTGCCTCGACGTGACCCATGCCACCGACACCCCCGGTATCAGCCATGCCAAGCACGGCAGCGTGAAACTCGGCGGCGGCCCCACGCTCACCCATGGCACCGCCAACCACCCGTTGGTCGTGAAGCATCTGATCGATGTCGCCAAGGACGCCCAGATCCCGATCCAGCACGAATCGAGCAGCCGTTTCAGCGGCACCGATACCGACAAGATCTTCCACAGCCGCCAGGGCATCCCGAGCGCGCTTGTGTCGCTGCCGCTGCGCTGCATGCACTCGGTGGTGGAGACCGCGCACCTCGACGACATCGAGCGGACCATCGGGCTGCTGGCCGGCTTCGTGATGTCGCTCGACGCCGCGGATGACTTCCACCAGTCGCTATGAAAGCCCTGGTCG
>JBMTCD010000072.1:0-15059 GCA_049430545.1 Luteolibacter sp. | reverse complement strand
TCCTTGGAAATCGATTCGGATTCCACACCCAAGACCAAGACCAAGACCAAGACCAAGACCAAGACCAAGACCAACAGCCATCACAGCGCTGCATTCATCAAAAAGCAGCGGCAGCGCCTGCTTGACCTGCGCGATGAGTTGGTGGACTCGATGTCCGGCATGACCCGGGATACCATTCGCAACGCCCCCGAAGGCTCGGAGGCATCCGGCTCGGGCCAACATCAGGGCGATGCCGGCAGCGATGCCTACGACCGCGATTTCGCCTTGTCCGTGCTGGCCAAGGAACAGGATGCGCTTTACGAAATCGAACAGGCACTGCGCCGAATCCAAGCCGGCACCTATGGCACATGTGAGATTTCCTCCAACAAAATCCCACAGGCCCGCCTCGAGGCAATTCCCTTCGCCCGCCTCACTGTCGAGTGTCAGGCACAATGGGAGAAAGAATACGGCAAACGCCGCTTCCGGCCCTCCAACGAAGTTGGCTTCAGTGGCGGGAATCAGATCGACGAAGAGGATTCCGACGCGGTTTCGCTTGACGAAGACGAAGATTAAATCAACATCCCGCCCCCAAAGTTCCATCCATGCCACGCGAAATCATCATTCTGGAATGCACCGAGGCCAAGGCCGAGGGCAAGCCGACATCACGTTACGTCACCACGCGCAACAAAAAGAGCCTGCGCACTCCCGGGCGTCTTGAGAAAGTGAAGTTCAATCCTTTCCTCAAGCGTCGCACCCTGCACCGCGAACTCCGCTGATCCATTCCCATGTCCGAGCCCAAAACCGTCCAACGCCGTATCAACTTCCGCAAGGCGAACCGGCAAATGCCGCGCCGCCGTCACGATATCCCGGCCGATCAGTTGATTCCGACCAACTCCGAACTGCTCAGCAAGTTCACTTCCGACACTGGCAAAATCCTGCCGCGCCGCGTCACAGGAGTTTCCGCCAAGCTTCACCGCAAAATCACCAACGCGATCAAGCAATCGCGCTCGCTCAACCTGCTTCCCTGAGCCGGTAGCGCGACATAAATCTCATTGATCACTTTTGACGAAAACCGGTCCGTGTTCCCGCGGGCCGGTTTTTTTGCGGGTGGAAGGCATCGATCGTCCCCCCTATCTGACCGCACACAGCTGATGGCCATGCAAGCACGCGCCGCCACGGTCGAGGAAATGGAAATGCTGGGCCGCGCCGCCGCTGCGGCATCAGGTCCTGGCAGCGTGTTTGCACTCGTCGGGGGACTCGGAGCGGGCAAAACCCACTGGACCAAGGGCTTTGTTGCCGGCATCGGTTCTCCTGACCAAGTCACCAGCCCCACCTTCGGACTGGTTCACGAATACCGTGGTGGCCGTTTGCCGGTCGTTCACATGGATTTCTACCGGATCGAATCGCCACTGGAACTCACCACGCTCGGCTGGGACGAATATTTGGAAAGTGGCGGCGTGGTCATTGCCGAGTGGGCGGACAAATTTCCCGAGCTGCTGCCGGCACACACGCACTGGCTGTCGTTTCGAATTGAAGCCGACGGCTGCCGGGTTCTCCGCGAAGGTCGCGTCTGAACATTTTACCGTGCCATCGAGCCGATCTGGCCCGCTGTATTGTTGACGGTGCGTCCCAGGAGCTGCGGAATGCCGCAGGAAGTCAGGCTCAAGGCCATGAGCAAGAGCAGAAGGCGGACCATGAAGCGTTGCATGCGGGGATCATGGCGAGCGGTCTTGATCCGTCAAGCCGCCGCTCGATCCGTGTGCAGACCGGGTTTTTCGCTTTCGCTCAGCGTCATGCCCGGTGTTTCTTCGCGCACCCAAGATGAAGATCGGTATCGCACAAATCAATCCGGTGGTCGGCGATTTTCCCGGCAACGCCAAGCGCATCCTCGCCGCCTACCGCGAGTGCCTCGACGGCGGTGCCGATCTCGTGCTCACGCCCGAGCTGTCGCTCGTCGGCTATCCGCCGCGCGATCTGGTTTTCAAATCCCAGTTCGTGCCGAAGTGCCTGCAGGCGCTTGATTACCTTGCCGGCGAAATCGACACCGTGCCCCTGGTGGTCGGTTATGTGGACCACCACCACCCGGGCCGGCCGGGAAAACCGTTCCGCAACGCCGCGGCATGGCTCGAGCGGGGCGAAATCCGCCACCGCGTCTGGAAAACCCTGCTGCCCACCTATGATGTGTTCGACGAGCGCCGCTATTTCGAACCCGGAGAAACATGTGCGCCCATCGAATGGAACGGCCTGCGCATCGGCATCACCATCTGCGAGGATATCTGGACCGAGGACTATCTGCAGCGTCCTTTCTATCAACGCGACCCCGTGGACGAACTGGCTGCGGCCGGCATCGATCTGCTCGTCAACATCAGTGCCTCGCCGTTCCATCTGGGCAAGCCGGAGACCCGGCGCGCCATGATCGGAGGCATCGCCCGCCGCATCCGCAAGCCCGTGGTCTATTGCAATACCGTGGGTGCCAACGACCAATTGGTGTTCGATG
Source organism: Luteolibacter sp. (assembly GCA_049430545.1). GTDB lineage: Bacteria > Verrucomicrobiota > Verrucomicrobiia > Verrucomicrobiales > Akkermansiaceae > Luteolibacter. The sequence continues at coordinate 12,583 of JBMTCD010000072.1, read as the reverse complement.
GACACTCGCTCATCGCCGCGGCGAATGGCCGGATTCTCGAGCAACTGCCCGGTTTCACCGAAACCTGCCGGGTCCTCGATCCCTTCATGGTAGTGGAGGATGATGCACCCATGGCGGCGGATGAGGCCACCCAGCTTCACGATGCCTTGGTCACCGGCGTGCGCGATTACGTCACGAAGTGTGGGTTTTCCAGCGTCTGCCTCGGCCTGAGCGGCGGGATCGATTCCGCGGTCACCGCGGCCATCGCGGTGGAGGCGCTCGGGCCGGAAAACGTCCACGGCATGACCATGCCGGGGCCGTATTCCTCGCGCGGCAGCGTGGACGACTCGCTCTCGCTGGCGCGCAGCCTCGGGATGCGCTGCGAGGAGGTTTCCATCGCCGCCGCCTTCGAGGCCATCAAGCAGACGATGCGCCCGGTCTTCGATGGCAAGCCCGAGGACGTCACCGAGGAAAACATGCAGGCCCGCATCCGTGGTCTGATGCTCATGGCGCTTTCCAACAAGGAAAACCACCTGCTGCTCACCACCGGCAACAAGAGCGAACTCGCCGTGGGATACTGCACCATCTATGGCGACATGAACGGCGGCCTCGCCGTGATTTCCGACCTGCCGAAAACCCGCGTCTATCAACTCGCCCGCCACATCAACCGCAGCCGCGAAATCATCCCTTGGAACACCATCGAAAAGCCGCCCAGCGCCGAGCTGCGGCCCGATCAAAAAGACCAGGACACGCTGCCGCCCTACGAAGTCCTCGATGCCATTCTCGAACTCTACGTCGAGCACCACATGGCCGCCGAGGAGATTGTCACGCGCGGCTTCGATGAAAACACCGTCCGCTGGGTGCAGCGCTGCGTCGATCTCAACGAGTGGAAACGCCACCAGGCGGCCCCCGGCCTGCGCGTCACCTCCAAGGCCTTCGGCATCGGCCGCCGCATGCCCATTGTGCAGCGATTTGTCGGCTGAGCGGTCGCCACGCGGAAAATTCACGGAAGCTTCATCATCGGTTCACAGTGCCGCGTGCCTTTCCTCGGCTACGCGCCGGCCAAAGCGGCATACGGCAGGAAATATGTGTACGGCGCTTTCACGCGCGGGAATTCAAGGGTTGTTCGTCACCCGCAGCCTCGGCACGACCGGTCTTCGCGTCCGCTTCGCATGCCCGCCGGAGGTGGCGGTGCTCACCTTGCGTTCTCAAAACCAGTCTTGAAACGCGGATGGTGGGAAATCCCGCAAGCAATCCGCGGTTGACTCAGGCGGGCCATTGCACGAACGCTCGCGACAGCCGTCATGACCTTCAACGATGCCCGCAAAGTGCTCGGCCTGGGGCCAGACGAGGATCCGCGTCCGCACCTCGCCGAGTTCCGGATCGTGCGCGAAAAAATCGCCCGCATGGTCCGCGAGGCACCCAATGAAAACCTCGCGCTGCGCTATCAGGAAGGCTTGCTGGAGTTCGATCGCGCCCTCGCCGCCTGTCGCGAGTATCTGGAGGCACTGGGTCTTTCCGCGCACATCCCCGCGCCGGCAACCCGCGAGGATGTGGTGGTTTCCGAACCGCAGCCGGCCGATCCGGACACTGTGGCGGAAACCCGCTCCGGCCGTGGTTCCCTGTCATGGATCGCATGGCTGCTGGTCTTTCTAACAGGAGCGGCGGTGGGGGGCTGGCTTTATTTCGAGCAGGAGCGGGAAAGCGAGCGGCAGACCGCCGAGAGCATGGCCTTTCTCGAACGGCAGGCGACGGTTCTCATCGAGAGCCGCCGCTGGGAGGATGCCCGCGGAGTGTTTGCGGAAATCGAACGGCTGGCACCCGGCTCGGAAGTGGCGCGCGATGGGCTCGCCACCATTGATGCGGGTATCAAGGAAGAGGAAAGCCAGTTCATCGCCTACTGGACCGGGCAGGCTGCCACCGAGCTGGAGGCCGGCCGCCTGGATGAGGCGGATGCCGCGGTACGGCGGGTATTGGAAAAACACCCCGCCGAGACCGAGGCCGCGCAACTTCGCGAACGGATCGCGCAAGCCCGCGGAAACCTCGCAATCCAGCGTGAGCTCGATGCGGTGCGCCGGCTCATCCAAGAGGAGCAGTGGGAACCCGCCATTCTAACCGCACGCCGGATACTGGCCGAAGACCCGTCCCGTTCCGATGCCAGGGAGTTGCTCGCCACCGCCACCAAGGCGCAGGAAAAACAGTCGGCCGACCTCGCGCGGGCGGGGGAACTTTTCCGCATGGCTGAGGAGCGCGATCATGGCCAGTTCGACCAACAGGCGCTCGATTGGCTGCGCGAGGCCGTCGTGCTGGCGCCCGGCGATGCAAAGATCGCGGCCTTGCTGGAAAAAATGTCCTCCTACACCCGCACGCTGCGCGTGCCGGGTGATTTCGCCACGCCCGCCGAGGCGCTTGCCGCCGCGCGCCACCGCGATCGCATCGTGCTCGGCGCTCGGTCATGGAAAGGACCGCTGGTGCTGAATGTCGCGGTCGATATCGAAGGAGCCGGGCCGGAGGTGACGATCGTCGAGTGCCCGCCGGGCGAAGGCAGCCCCATCGCCATCGGCCCGGAGGCACGCGGTGCCCGCATCAGCGGCATCACGTTCCGGCACCAGACGTTCCTGGCGGATGGCCGCGAGCGCTTCGCCGCCGCCGTGGTGCGGGGCGGGGGCGGCACCTTCGTCGATTGCCATTTCATTGAAGCCAGCGGCCACGGGCTGGTGGTCATCGATGGCGGCGAACTCGTGGCCAGCCGCTGCCGGTTTTCCGGAAACGGCTGGAACGGAGCGGCCGCCATCGGCGCGGGCAGCCGGTTGGAAGTGCGCGATTCACAGGCAGTGGAAAACTTCGGCCACGGCATCGAGTCATGGGACGGCGCATCGGTCACACTCGTCAACAACCGCTGCGAGGGCAACAGCGGCAACGGCATCCACGCCGATAACCTGCGCGCCGCCGCCGTGATCGAGGGAAACCAGCTCACCGCCAATCGCGAATACGGTCTGGTCCTCACCAGCGCCGGAAGCGGCAAGGCCTTCCTCAACACCGCGCGCGCCAACCTGCTCGGCGGCTTCGTTGTCCGCCGCGCCGCTGCCGCCGTCGCCTTCGAGGGCAATGAAGCACGCGATAACCAAGGTCCCGGGCTCGTGACCGAAAGGGGCCTCAGCGACTCCGATTACGCCACCGTGCGCCTGCAAGGCAACCGGCCGGCCCAATCGCTGCTCGGTGTCAGCTTTCCCGGCACCGATGCCGGTAATGCCAGGGTGGATGAGTGAGCGTCAATCAGGCCGCCGATGAGTCACAGGAATCTGTGGCTTCAGCATCAAGTCCTCACGCCAGTAGAAACGGATGGGGAGCATGACCGGCATACGATGGCTGGCTCCATGGAAGGCTACGGGGCCATGATGGATTGAGGAATCAGCGCCGCCACCTTTTCTCCGCCGGGATGGCACGGGAGTCGATTAGCGGACAATGGCCCTCTGCCGCAGCAGGTGGTCGGTGACGACCAGGGTGGCCATGGCCTCGACGATGGGCACGGCGCGGGGGAGGACGCAGGCGTCGTGGCGGCCCTTGCCGGCGAGCTCGGTGTTCTCGCCGATGGAGGTGACGGTTTCCTGCGCGGTCATGATGGTGGCGGTGGGCTTGAAGGCGACGCGGAAGACGATGTTCTCGCCATTTGAAATGCCGCCCTGGACGCCGCCGGAGCGGTTGCTCGTGGTGCGGACCGTGCCATCGACCATCCGGAACGGATCGTTGTGCTCGCGGCCTGTCAGAAGGGTGCCGGCGAAACCGGAGCCGATCTCGAAGCCCTTGGTGGCGGGAATGGATAGCATGGCTTTGGCGAGTTCGGCTTCGAGCTTGTCGAAGATCGGCTCGCCGAGCCCGGGCGGGCAATTGCGGATGACGCATTCGACGATGCCGCCGACCGAGTTGCCGTCGCTGCGGATCGCCTTGATGCGTTCGATCATGGCATCGACCATCGCCGGATCGCCGGTGCGGACGATGTTCGATTCGATGGTTTCCGCGGTTACCGTCGCGGGATCGACCTCCGCCTTGAGGTCCTGGATGGTCGAAACCCAGGCGAGCACCTCGATGCCGGGGTGCAGGGTGTCGAGCACCTGGCGGGCGACCGCGGCGGCGGCGACGCGGCCGATGGTCTCGCGGGCCGAGGCACGCCCGCCGCCGGACGGGGCGCGGATGCCGTATTTCGCGTCGTAGGTGAAATCCGCGTGGCTCGGGCGGTATTTCACCGCCATCTCGTCGTAGGCACCGGGGCGTTGGTCGGTGTTTCTGACCACGATGGCGATGGGCGTGCCGAGCGTGAGTCCGTCGTGGAGGCCGGAGAGGATTTCCGCGGCATCCGCCTCCTTGCGCGGTGTGACGATTTCCGATTGTCCGGGGCGGCGGCGGTCGAGTTCGCGCTGGATGATTTCCGCAGTGACGGGAACGCGCGGCGGGCAGCCGTCGATGACGACGCCGACGCCGCCGCCGTGCGACTCGCCGAAGGTGTGGATGCGGAAGGCCTGGCCGAAGGTGGATGACATGCTTCGGGGATTATGCCTTGCGGGCGGCTTTCTTGGCAGCCTGCTTGGCGATTTTCTCGACCGGTTCGTCCTCGTCGATGCTGTGGGTGAGGATGAACTGGAGGTCGTCGAGGCCGAGGTTGGAGGCGAATCCCTCGTCGCCGAGCACGTTGGTGACGAGCTGGGTTTTCTGGTGCTGGAGGATGCGGATCTTCTCCTCGACGGTGTCGCGGGTGAGCAGGCGGTAGGCGATGACCTTGTTCTTCTGGCCGATGCGGTGGGTGCGGTCGATGGCCTGGTTTTCCACAGCCGGGTTCCACCACGGATCATAGAGGATGACGTAGGAGGCGGAGGTCAGGTTGAGGCCCGCGCCGCCGGCCTTGAGCGAGAGCATGAAGACCGAGGGGTCCTTGGTGGTCTGGAATTTCTCGATCTCGCCCTTGCGGTCCTTGGTCTGGCCGGTGAGGTAGTTGTAGGGACGGCCTTCGAGTTCGAGGCGCGCCTTGATGAGGTCGAGCATCGAGACGAACTGCGAGAAGACGAGCACCTTGTGGCCCTCTTCGTGGAGCTGGTCCAAGAGATAGAAAAGGGACTCCATTTTCGCCGATTCCTCCTTGAGGTATTTCGGGTCGATCAGGCCGGGGTGGCAGCAGATCTGCCGCAGGCGCATGAGGCCTTGCAGGATGGCGAAGGAATTCTTCTTCACCGCCTCGTCGGAATCGAGACCGAGCAGGGCCTTCTGGATGCGTTTCAACTCGGCCTTGTAGAGGTCCATCTGGATGCCCTCCATTTTCGAGTAAACCTCCTCCTCGGTCCGTGGCGGCAGGTCCTGGGCGACCTGCAGCTTGGTGCGGCGCAGCAGGAACGGACGCAGGCGCGAGGCGAGGCGCTGCTGGGAGAGCGGGTCCTTGCGTTTGTCGAAGCGCTTCTTGAAATAGGCACGGCTGCCGAGCACGCCGGGCATGGCGAAGGCCATCAGCGACCACATGTCGAGCAGGCGGTTTTCGATCGGCGTGCCGGTGAGCACGAGCCGGTTCTGCGAATCGAGCTCCCGGGCGCACTTGGCGGCCTTGGAATCCGGGTTCTTGATCTGCTGGCCCTCGTCGAGGATGATGGTGAGCCACTTGATGTTCGACAATTCCTCGCCGCAGACACGCAGCTGGGCGTAGTTGAGGATGAGCATGTCCAGCTTGTTCTGGATCCTGTCCACATCGATGTCGTCGCGGTTTTTCAGGATCCTGACGTTCAGATCGGGCGCGAACTTCTGCGCCTCGCTGGCCCAGACATCGAGCACCGACTTGGGACAGACGACGAGGGCCGGCTTTTTTGGCTGCTTGGTCTTCTTGTGCTCCTCGATGAGCCAGAGCAGGTAGGTGAGCGACTGGATGGTTTTGCCGAGGCCCATGTCGTCGGCGAGGATGCCGCCGAAATGGTTGACCGCGAGATAGGCGAGGAATTTGTAGCCCTCGACCTGATAGGGACGCAGGGTCGCGTTGAGTGTCTTGGGAACCTCGGGATTGACCTCGAGCTGGATGTCGCCGGCGCGGCCCTTGATGCGTTCCCACGCCTTGGGATCGAAAACCTCTGCCGCTTTCGGGTCGGCGAGCTGCAATGCGTGCATCCGGTGGGTTTCGCCGGAGAGATCGAAGGGGTCGAGGCCGAGGCGGGTGACGGCCTCGCGCTGGTCGGCATCGAGCTTGATTTCGAGCCGCATCCACGAGCCGTCGTCCATGCGGACGTAGCCGCCGCGGGCCGCGACGAGCTGGCGGATCTGCGCCTTGCTGAGATTGACGCCCTGGACGTCGATGACGATGCGGAGGTCGAACCAGTCGATATCCTGGCCGACGACCTCGAAGCGCACGGCGGCGGTGACCGGATCGGAAAGGATCGACTTGAGTCGAAGGTCGATGTCGAGTTCCACATCGGGCGGCATCGCCTTGATCCATTCCGCGAATTTTTCTGGGAATTGTTTGGTGATGCGCGACTTGAAGGCGATGAGCTTGTCGTCGTAGGCGAGTCCCATTTCTTCGAGGATCGCCGGCACGGGGTAGAGTGCCTCGCGTGCGAAACGCAGCAGTTGCTTGCCCTTGACGGGGTGTTGTTCGGCGAGTTCCCAGCCGTCCTTGGTGAGGCGTTCGGTGCGGCGGCCCTTGGTCTCGACTGCGGTGACGTCCACCACCAGGTGTTCGGTTTCTGCGGCGGTGAGGCCGGCCACGAGCTTGAGTTCGAGCTTCGGCTTGAGCTCCAGATCGACCACGCGCTTGCACAGCGATTCGGGCAAAGTGGCACCGATCTTGCGTAGAAACTCGACGCCTTCGAGCGAATCGATCACGCGCCTCGGGATGAGGTATCGCGGCATGACCTCGGTTTCCTCCAGCCAGCGCGGCGGGCCGGGGAAAACGGTTTCGTCGGACTGATAGAGTTCCTTGCGTCCGGGCAACAGGCGCACCGAGTGGGAAACATTTTCGCCGGCGGCGGTGACGAGTTGCAATGCAAAGCTCTTGCTGTCGTAGGGATCGTCCTCGCAGACCCAGCTCAGGGCGTCCTCGACCACCTTGAACTCGCGTTCGTCGAGGTTGACGATGTGTCCCTTGAGAGCCGGTTGGCGGAACACGCGGTTCATGAAGCGGCAGGATTCCTCCTGGTCGAAGTCGAGGGTGGTCTCGCCGAGTTCGCGGTGGAACGAGAGGAAGTGCTCCCACAGCGTCTGGCTGGAAGCATCCATCAGCAGGGCACCCTCGTGATGGAGCGCGGCGTAGTGGGCGATTTCGTTTTTCTCGCGGAGTTGGATCCAGACGCTGGATTTCGCCTCCTTCACTTCCATGCGCGCCTCGTTGATGGTGGCCACCAGCCGGAACGCCGCGGTCATTGGCTCTTCCTGCGGCGGGCGCTCGTTGACCTGCTCGATGCGGTCATACCAGGCCGCCACCTCGCGTTCCTGCTCCCAATCCGCCATTTTCTTCTGAACGTGGCCGAGATCGGTGATCACGTTCATGAACTCGGGGTAGGGGAGCTTGCGCTTGAAAAACGCGTAGGCGAGGTAGTTCCAGAACTCGAGGATGTCGCCCGGCGGCATGGGCCATAGCTCCAGTGGCTCATAAGTGGTGATTTCCCAGCGCGGGTTGATGCGCACCATGTCATGGTCGTGCAGTTCACCCTCGATCACGTAGCGGCGGTAGCGTTTCTCGATCTTGGAAACGTAGTCCGCCTCCTTGTCGTCGAGTTCGCGGCCGAGCTTGTCCTCGATGATGTCGAGCACCGGGGTGTCGTCGAACTCGTTGGGCGATTCCGGCAGGTCCTCGCCGCGGTGCATGCGCTCCATCATCGTCGCGTATTGGCACGCGCCGGCCACCAGTTCGTCCTCGGCGGTGCAGGAGCCGAACCAGCGGTTTCCCTGGAGGCGCAGGCTGGTCCGGAAAGTGCCCGTCTCGTCCTCGACGCGGCCTTGGATGAAAAGGTGGTTGCCGAAAATCTGGGTGACGGCTCCGTCTTTCTGGAGCACTTCGCCGCGCTTGCGGGCTTCTTCGGGAAAACTGTTGAGGAAATTGAGTGTGGCGCGATCTGGATTCATCTCGATGGATGGCAATTGGTTCCGCATTCCGGCTGCGATTTCCGGTGGGAAAATGGCGACAGCCGCGGGGCGCGAGGTTAATCCACGGCTTTTGAGCGAATCAACCAAAACCTTGTGGGGAGACTCCGTTCGCAAACGCTGCGGGATCGTCCTTCGTGCCAGGCCACCGGAATTTCAGCCATAAGCCTCGCTCACGTGAGAATCCGGTGTGGATTTGATCTGGCACCTGTTGCCATGAGTTGTGGCCGGGTGCGCGATTTTTAAGCCTTTTCCGCAATCGAGGCGGTCGAAACGCCGTAGCCAGCAAAAGTCCGCATCAGTCTGGCATGAACACGATATTCCGCAACTTTCCAGGCGATGACCCGCTTCGGCATGCGCGAGATGGGCACCCGGGGCTCGCAATTCACCATCAACGGCCGCCCGATGTTCCTGCGCGGCACGCTGAAATGCGCGATTTTTCCGAAGACCGGCCAGTGGTGCGTCTATCCGAACTTCGACGAGATCCCGAAATACGACGGACTGTTGAAGGCGAAAAACTTCGAGGTGTTCCGCGAGTTGCGCGCACAGGCCGGCATGGCCGATCAGGCGCGCGATTTCCTGATGGCCTCCGGCAAACTCCAGGCACTGTGCTACAAGCACGACATCGAGGCCTCGCTGCGCACCCGCGGCTTCGGCGAGAGCAGAACGGTGCCGGCGAGCAGCGAAAGATGGGCAACAGGGCGGATCGGGTTTTTCATGATGCTTTGAATGGGGGGCTTGCTTTGAACAGGGCATTGAAAGGCTGTGTGCAGGGAGGATGGCCCGGGCTTGGGCATGCGTCCCGCGTGATCAGTGGCGGATGTGAACAGAGCGAAATACCGCGAGGAGAAGGTGGGGCACATTTTTTCCCAATGCCCCGGGCCTTCCCGGCCCGTCCTGGTGTGTGGTTCCTGACGATCCGTCCGTGACAGGATTTGTGGTGGCCGCACCAGATTCGAGGGAAAGATCCAGTTTGGAAGTGAAGTAGAAAGGCTGTTTGACGAACCTTTCCCGAATACCACCATGCAAACGCGCCAGAAACCCACCCGCCGCCAGTTCATCAAATCCTCGCTGGCCACCGCCGGAGCTTTGGTGGCCGCGCCGCAAATCATCCGGGCCGAGACGCTTGGCAACGCGGCCAAAACCGCCGCCAACTCGCGCATCGGCATGGGTTTCATCGGCATGGGCCTGATTTCCGACGGACACTTGAAAACGTTTTCCGGCATGAAGGAGGTGCAGCCGATCGCCGTTTGCGACGTCAAGCAGTGGCAGTTGGAAAACTCCGCCAAGGTGCTCAAGGACCGTGGATTTTCCGACATTCTCGCGACTACACGTTTCGAAGAGGTCCTTTCCCGCCCGGACATCGACGCGGTTTGTGTGACCACGCCCGACCACTGGCATGCGGCAATCGCCCTGGCGGCGATGAAGGCGGGCAAGGACGTTTACGTCGAGAAGCCGATGACGCTGACCATCGAGGAGGGCAAGGCGCTGGTGGCTGCGGAGAAAAAATACGGACGCATCCTGCAAGTGGGCTCGCAACAGCGCTCGTCCGTGCATTTCCGCATCGCGGCCAACCTGGTGCGCAACGGAATGATCGGCGAGGTGAAGGAAATTTACTGCCAGCTCGGGCGCTTCCCCTTGCCGCCGGAAAAAGAGGAAATCGCGGCGGTGCCGGAGGGCTTCAATTACGACCGATGGCTCGGCCCGACCCCGTTTTTCGAATATTCCGAGAACCGCGTGCTGGGCAACTACGGCCGCGGCTGGCGATGCTATTGGGAATACGGCAGCCGCAAGTTCGGCGATTGGGGCGCGCACCATTTCGATATCGTCCAGTGGGCGCTAGGCCGTGACGACACCGGACCGGTCGAGTTCATCCCGGCAGGCCACGAGGGTTCCGAATATCATCACTACCACTATGCCGACGGCATCACCGTGTGGCGGGATCGGAAACCGGACCATGGCCACATGATCCGCTTCATCGGAACGAAAGGAGAGGTGCATGTCAGCCGCGGCAAGATCGCCACGCTGCCCGCGGAACTCGTTCGCCACAATTTCGGCCCCGACGACATCCAGGTTTACGAGTCCATGGACCATCGGCGGAATTTCCTCGACTCCATCGTGTCGCGCAAGCCGACGATCTGCCCCGCGAACGTCGGCCATCGCACGGGAACCATCTGCCAGCTTGCCGGCATCGCCGAGCGTCTCGGACGTGCCATCAAGTGGGACCCGGCGGCCGAGCAAATCGTGGGAGACAACGAGGCGAAGGCCATGCAGGACCGCCCACGGCGCGAGGGCTATGAAATGCCTGCGGTCGGCTGAGTCCGGATACACACGACGGCCGTCCAAGCGGCAGGACTGCTCGGCAGGCGTCACTTCCAAACCAGGCCCGCTGGCTGCGGGGTGCAGGCTGCCGGTCTGGCCCGGGTTTCTCGTAATCTGTTAGAAAAACGGGGGTTTTCCGGTTTTTTCACGATTTTCAACCGCCTTTGCGCCAAGCCCCCACAAGGCCCGCCACGGCAAAAACAAACAGAAGCGCAGCATCTCCGAACTCACGCGCGAGTTGGTGCGCCATGGGTTGTTGGTTCCGGTCTAGATTTGTCTGGAATTTCTTTTCAAATCCGCATCACGGGCTTGGAGTGGTTGCGCCAATCCGTATTGACCCACATGTTCGATCCCACCATCCGCCGAATGCCCCGTCCGCAGGAGGTCGCCCGCATGACCACCGATGAAATCCGCGAGGCGTTCCTGTTGCAGGAACTTTTCCACCCCGATGCCTTTCGCGGCTCCTTCACCGATCTCGACCGCATGGTGGTGGCCGGGGCGATGCCGGCGAGGTCCGCCGTGGTTCTTCCCAACCACAAGGAAAGCGGGCGCGAGACGTTTTTGGAACGCCGCGAACTCGGTGCGATCAACACCGGCGGCGCGGGAAGCGTCACGGTGGATGGCACGGTGCACACGGTCGAGCCGCTTGGCTGCATTTATGTGGGCATGGGCGCGCGCGATGTGAGGTTTGCCAGCGCGGATCCGGCATGCCCGGCGAAGTTTTTCATCCTGAGCTGTCCGGCACATGCCGCCCATCCCACGGTCACGGCCACCCCTGAGGATGCCAACAAGGTCGAGTTGGGATCTCCCGTGACTTCGAACGAACGCGTGATCCGACAATACATTCATGAGAATGGCATTCAAAGCTGCCAGCTTGTGATGGGTTTCACCGAATTGGGCGTGGGCTCGGTTTGGAATACCTTCCCGCCGCACACCCACAACCGCCGCTGCGAGGTTTATCATTATTTCGACATAAGGGACCGCGTGCTCGCGCACTTCATGGGCGAGCCACAGGCCACGCGGCATTTGTTCCTTCGTGGCGATGACACGGTGCTCTCGCCCGCGTGGTCGATCCACTCCGGCTGCGGCCAAGGCAGCTACAAGTTCATCTGGGGCATGGCCGGGGAAAACCAGAAATTCACCGACATGGATGCGATTGATCCTTTGGACCTGCGTTGAGCCATGAAACGATTCACTGAAAAAACCGTCATCGTCACCGGCGTGAGCCGCGGCATCGGCCAGGCCATCGCCCTTGGTTTCGCCCGCGAGGGTGCGCATGTCGTCGGCATCGGTGTGAGCGTAGCCACTGAAACCGCGGAGAAAGCCGCCGCGCTCGGTGTCAAGTTCACATCGATCCAGGCGGACTTCGCAAAACTCGATCAAGCGGGCGCACGCGACGTCGTCGCCCAAGCGGTGGAAGCCGCCGGGCGTGTCGATGTGTTGGTCAACAACGCGGGCATCATTCGCCGCCATCCGGCGGTGGAGTTCCCGGAAGAGGATTGGAACACGGTCATGCAGGTGAATTTGAACGCACCGTTTTTCCTGTGCCAGGCGGTGGCTGCTTGGTGGCTGGCTGGCGGGCGTGAAGCATCATCGGAGGATGTGCGTCTGCGTATCGTCAACATCGCGTCGATGTTGTCATTCCAAGGCGGGATTCTCGTGCCGGCCTACACCGCCAGCAAGAGCGCCATCACGGGAGTGACCAAGGCGCTGGCCTGCGAGTGGGCGAAGGAGCGCATCAATGTGAATGCCGTCGCTCCCGGCTACATCGCCACCGAAAATACCAAGCCGCTGCGCGAGGATCCTGTACGCAATCCGGCGATTCTGGCGCGGATTCCGGAAGGACGCTGGGGCGCGCCGGAGGACATCGCAGGCAGCTGCCTGTTCCTAGCCTCGGCTGATGCGGACTATCTCAATGGCGCGGTGCTGAACGTGGACGGCGGATGGCTCGCCCGATAGATCAGCGCAACAGCGACAGGATCGGTTGCGGCCACACTCCGAAGACGAGAGTGGCCACGGTGAGTGCCGCCACGCATGCCTTGCTGATGGCCGGCAGCGTGACCGGGGCCTTGCCTTCCGGCTCGGACCACCACATCGCGCGCACCAGTTTGAAGTAATAGTAGAAGCCGGCGGCCACGGCGTCGAAACCGGCACCGCCGCCGACCCCCACGCCGGC